>NZ_JAMYUL010000005.1:0-406072 GCF_040322955.1 Mesorhizobium sp. M0077 | reverse complement strand
AAGGGCCTCACGCCCTTTGAATACATCTGCAAAATCTGGACAAAAGAGCCCGAACGATTCAGGCTCGATCCAACCCATCAAACCTTGGGACTAAACACCTAGCCTACCTTCGCGTTTTTCAGCACCTCGTTGATCCTGGCCTGCCAGCCCTTGCCGGTCGCCTTGAATTTACTGATGACATCCTGATCCAGACGGATGGACACGACTTGCTTAGGCTTCTCCACGGCTGGCCGGCCACGAGCACGCCTTATGCTCTCGAAAAGTTCTGGAAACACTTCCGCGAAAGGCCTGGCTTGCGCCAACTGTTCGTCTGTCGTCTCCGCATCGTCGGGATCATCAACAATTTGTCTTTGAATTTCCCCTTCCTCCGCATCGGTAAGCGGTCGAACACGCGATTTAGGATTGTTCATATACTGACCTTTCCTTTCGGCTGGCACGGCGCATCGAGATCACCGAAATCGCCTCCGAACCAAGCGGCTTGAAAATCACGGCCAGGATGATCTCTCCGAATTCGCCAATCGCCTTGAACCGGTCGGCCTTGGCTGGAAGGACGGTTGAAGTCGCAAAAAAACTCAATATCGAGTTCGGCAAAATCGAGACCCCGGCTGTCCAGGTTCGTCACGCGCTTTGGCTCATCCCAAACGATTTTCAGGCGAAATCCTCATCACGTTGGGTTCAGTTAATAAATGTAATACATTAATTATAATCCTGCAACATCAGGGCAAAACAATCGGGCTACATATCGTGGCGTCGTCGCGGCGACACCGGCCGTCGCCCGTTTGACTTCATGACATGCCCGCTCCATGCGTCACTGACATCCTGGAGCATCGCATGAAAACCATCACCGAATTTCCCCGCAAGGTCGTCGAATTCCCCGATATGGGCATCGTCATGCCGGATGGTTGCCGGCTGTCGGCGCGGGTTTGGATGCCGGAGGACGCCAGCAGCGATCCGGTGCCGGCGATCCTCGAGCACCTGCCCTACCGCAAGCGCGACGGCACCATCTTTCGCGATCAGCTGACGCATCCCTATTTTGCCGGCCACGGCTACGCCTCGATCCGCGTCGACATGCGCGGCAATGGCGATTCCGAAGGTCTGATGGACGACGAATATTCCGAGCAGGAATTGCAGGACGCCTGCGATGTGATTGCCTGGGCGGCAGCACAGCCCTGGTGCAACGGCAGTGTCGGCATGATGGGCATTTCCTGGGGTGGCTTCAACTGCCTGCAGGTGGCGGCCAAGCAGCCGACGGCGCTGAAGGCGGTGATCAGCCTGTGCTCGACCGTCGACCGCTACGCCGATGACATCCACTACAAGGGCGGCTGCCTTTTGACGGAAAATTTCGGCTGGGCCTCGACCATGTTGTCCTATTCGTCGCGACCGCCGGATCCGCTGATTGCGGGCGATAACCGCTGGCGCGACCTCTGGCTGACGCGGCTGGAGAACCAGTCTTTCCTTCTGCCGCTCTGGCTCAGCCATCAGCATCGCGACGCCTATTGGAAACGCGGTTCGATCTGCGAGGATTTCTCCGCGGTCAAAGCCGCCGTGCTGTCGATCGGCGGCTGGCATGACGGCTACCGCAACACGATTTCGCATCTGGTCACCAACATCCAGGCGCCGGTGAAGGGCATTGTCGGGCCATGGATCCACAAATACCCGCATTATGCCGAACCCAAACCCGCCATCGGCTTCCTGCAGGAGGCGTTGCGCTGGTGGGACAGCTGGTTGAAGGGCGTCGACACCGGCGTCGAGGCCGACCCGGACTACCGCGCCTATGTCATGGACAGTGTGCGGCCGGCGCGCTGGCACCCGGAGCGGCCGGGCCGTTGGGTGGCCGAACAGGAATGGCCGTCTCCCAACATCAAGGTCGGGGCGATCGAACTCATTGCTGACGGCGTCAGGCCGGCGATCGTGGCGACCCCGCAAAGCTGCGGGCTCGCCGGCGGCGAATATTTTCCCTTCACCTTTGGCCCGGAACTGCCCGGCGACCAGCGCCCGGACGATGCGCTGTCCGTCTGCTTCGATCAGCCTGTGCTTGCCGAGGCACTCGACATCGTCGGCGCGCCGGAGCTTCTCATCCGGGTGTCGTCCGATCGCCCGCAGGCGAACATCGCGGTTCGACTGTGCGACGTGCACCCCGACGGCGCCTCGGAACTGATCTCCTACGGCGTGCTCAACCTGACGCATCGTGCTTCGCACGAACAGCCGCAAGCGCTGGTGCCGGGCGAAACGGTTTCGGCGCGCGTTATTCTCGACCAGTGCGCCTACCGCGTGCCGGCCGGACACCGCCTGCGCATCGCTGTTTCCAACGCTTACTGGCCGATGATCTGGCCGTCGCCGGAGCCGGTGCGGCTCGACCTTTCAGCGGCGACGCTGAGACTGCCGCTGCGCCCGCTCGCAAAAAGCGACGAGACCTCATTCCAGTCTCCCGAAGGCGCAACACCCTGGGCAACCGCGACAGTCCGTGCAGCGAATTCCGAGCGTCACGTGGATCGCGATGAGAAGACCGGCATCGTCACGCTGTCGATCACGGATGATTTCGGAGAAGTGCGCGATCTCGCGCATGGACTGGCCAATGGCAGCATTGCCCGCGAGAGCTGGACGATCCACCCCGACGACCCGCTGTCTGCCTCGGGCCGCACGCACTGGACGCAGACCTTGTCGCGAAACGGATGGTCGGTGCGCACCGAGACGTCGGCTGAAATGCGCTGCGATGCGCAAAACTTCATCGTCAGCGCCAGAATCGAAGCCTATGAGGGCGAAACGCTGATTTTCGAACGCGATTTCGAAGAGACGATCCCGCGCGACCTGCTCTGAGCGTCCACCCGAATGGTCCAGTTGCGACGCACGATTTACGCCACGGCATGTCGCATTCCGTCTTGCTTACCGCTTTGCCTTCCGGTCAATATCCCTTTGGTAAAAACAAGCAAAAAACGACCATAAGGTCGAACCAACAGAGTGAGGAACTCAAATGTCTAACGAACTCGAATATCTGAGCCGGCGCGTTGCGTCCGGCAAGCTGAGCCGTCGTGATTTCCTCGGCCGCGCCGCAGCACTCGGCGTCACAGCGCCCTTCGCCAATATGCTGCTTTCCAGTGCGGCTCGCGCGGAAGGCCCGGTCAAGGGCGGCACGCTGAAGGCCGGCCTCGTCGGCGGCGAATCCACGAACAGCCTGGACCCGGCTTTGTTCATGACGCAAGTGCCGTTCGCTTTTGGCAAGATGTGGGGCGAACTGATCGTCGAGCTGTCTCCGGAAGGCAAGCTCGAGAACCGCATCGCCGAAGAGATCGGCTCGTCGGACGACGCCAAGGTGTGGACGCTGAAAATCCGCGACGGCGTCGAATTCCACAACGGCAAGACGGTGACCGCTGAGGATGTGGCGGCAACGCTCGAGCGCCATTCCGATGAAAAGTCGAAGTCCGGCGCGCTGGGCTACATGAAGGGCATCGACAGCATCAAAGCCAGTGGGAAGGAAGTCGTCCTGACGTTGAAGGAGGCCAACGCCGACCTCCCCTATCTCCTCAGCGACTACCACCTCATCGTCCAGCCCAACGGCGGCAAGGACAAGGCGGATGCCGGCATCTCGGCAGGACCCTACAAGGTCACCACCAACGAGCCCGGCGTGCGCCATGGCGGCGAGCGCTTCGCCAATTACTGGCAGGCCGACAAGATGGGCCATGCCGACCAGATCGAGATCATCGTTATCAACGACGCGACCGCGCGCACAGCGGCCCTGCAGGGCGGCCAGGTCAACATGATCAACCGCGTCGAGCCGAAGATCGTCGACCTGATCAAGCGTGTACCGGGCGTCACCATCCGCAACCATGCCGGCCCCGGCCACTATGTCTTCATCATGCATTGCAACACCGCGCCCTTCGACAACAGCGACCTGCGCATGGCGCTGAAGCTCGCGATCGACCGCGAAGAGATGCTGAACAAGGTGCTGCGCGGCTACGGCTCGCTCGGCAACGACTTCCCGATCAATTCGTCCTATCCGCTATTTTCCGAGATCGAGCAGCGCAAATATGATCCCGACAAGGCCAAGTTCCACTACAAGAAGTCGGGCCATGACGGCACCGTGCTGCTGCGCACCTCCGACGTCGCCTTCCCGGGCGCGGTCGACGCCTCGCAGCTCTTCCAGCAGAGCGCGGCCAAGGCCGGCATCAAGATCGAGCTCAAGCGCGAGCCCGGCGACGGCTACTGGAACGAGGTCTGGAACAAGCAGCCCTTCTGCGCCTCCTATTGGGGCGGCCGCTCGACCCAGGACCAGATGTACTCGACCGCCTATCTGTCGACCGCCGACTGGAACGACACCCGTTTCAAGCGTCCGGACTTCGACAAGCTGGTGCTGGCCGCACGCGCCGAACTCGACGAGACCAAGCGCAAGCAGATGTACCACGACATGGCCGTGCTGGTGCGCGACGAGGGCGGCCTGATCCTGCCGATGTTCAATCAGTTCATCGATGCGACAGGCGCCAAGGTCGGCGGCTGGGTAGACGATCCGCATCAGGAGCTGATGAACGGCTACGCGCTGGCGAAGTGCTGGCTCGAAGCCTGAGCCCGGCTTTGCGGATATGTCCTCACCCGTCGTGAAACTTGTGGCCCAGCGCGTTGCGCTGGGCATCGTCCTCTTGCTGGCCGTTTCGGTCCTGATCTTCGCCGGCACGCAGATCCTGCCCGGCGACGTCGCGCAAGCCATTCTCGGACAGTCGGCGACGCCGGAATCGCTCGCCAATCTGCGCGAGCAGCTCGGCCTGAATCAGCCGGCTTACATCAGGTATTTCCATTGGCTAGGCGGTGTGCTCACCGGCGATCTCGGCACGGCGATGTCGAGCGGCCAGGATATTGCCACTTCGATCAAGGGGCGGCTGTGGAACACGCTGTTCCTCGCCTTCTGGGCTGCGATCGTGGCCGTGCCGCTGGCCATCATCCTCGGCCTGATCGCCGTGCGTTACCGCAATGGCTGGGTCGACAAGCTGATCTCCGGCCTGGCGCTCGCCTCGACATCTTTCCCGGAATTCTTCATCGGCTATGTGCTCGTCTATTTCTTTGCCGTGAAGTATCAATGGTTCCCGGCCATTTCCACGGTCTATGACGGCATGCCGTTCGGTGAGCGCATGCAGGCGATCGCGTTGCCGGCCACCGCGCTGACGCTGGTTGTGCTGGCGCATATGATGCGCATGACCCGCGCGGCCATCCTCAACGTCATGCAGTCGGCCTATGTCGAGACGGCGGAACTGAAAGGCCTGTCGGCCTTCAACGTCATCCGCAAGCATGCTTTCCCCAATGCCATAGCGCCGATCATCAACGTGGTCATGCTCAACCTCGCCTACCTCATCGTCGGCGTCGTTGTGGTCGAGGTGATCTTCGTCTATCCCGGCATGGGACAATATCTGGTCGACCACGTCACCAAGCGCGACGTGCCGGTGGTGCAGGCGGTCGGCCTGGTCTTCGCCGCCGTCTATATCAGCCTCAACATCATTGCGGACATCGGGGCGATTGTCGCCAATCCGCGACTCAGACATCCGAAATAGGCGGCGGGCATGCTCGACATCAAACGCATCCCCATCCCCGCACTGATCGGCATCGTGCTGACAGCTATGTTCGTGCTGGCGGCAGTTTTCGCACCGTTGATCGCACCGTACGGCAATGCCGAAATCGTCGGCGATGTCTGGGAACCGATGACGGCGGCACATTTGCTGGGCACCGACAATCTCGGTCGCGATCTTCTGTCGCGCATGATCTACGGCGCTCGCATCACGCTGTTCATTGCGGTGCTGGCCACCGCGCTGTCATTCTCGCTCGGCGCCATCCTCGGCTTTTCGGCGGCGGTGTTCGGCGGCTGGTTCGACACGCTGCTGTCGCGCCTTGTCGATCTGCTGATGTCGATCCCGACCTTGATCATGGCGCTCGTCGTGCTTTCGGTGCTGCCGACCAACCTGGTGACGCTGATCCTGGTGATGGGCGTCCTCGACTCGACCCGCGTCTACCGGCTGTCGCGCGCGGTGGCCGTCGACATCAACGTCATGGATTATGTCGAGGCCGCCAAGCTGCGGGGCGAAGGCAGCGGCTGGATCATCTTCCGCGAGATCCTGCCCAACGCGCTTTCGCCGCTGGTCTCGGAACTTGGTCTGCGCTTCATCTACGCGGTGCTGTTCTTGTCGACGCTCTCCTTTCTCGGCCTTGGCGTGCAACCGCCGGATGCCGACTGGGGCGGCATGGTCAAGGAGAACAAGGACGGCATCGTCTTCGGTATCGGGGCGGCACTCATCCCCGCCGCGGCGATCGCAGCACTGGCGATTTCGGTCAATCTGGTCGCCGACTGGGTGCTCAACCGCACGACAAGCCTGAAGGGAGGACGCGGGTGATGGCTGACACAAAAGCAAAGCCCGGCCTGCTGCTCGATATCCGCAATCTGCGCATCGAAGCGACAGTGTTTCCGCCCGGCGAAGCGCCGAAGAACATCGTTTTGGTCCACGATGTCTCGCTGACGCTGGAAAAGGGCAAGGTGCTCGGCCTGATCGGCGAGTCCGGCGCCGGCAAGTCGACCATCGGGCTGTCGTCGATGGGCTATGGCCGTGGCGGCGTGCGCATCACCGGCGGAGAGGTGCTGCTCAACGGCCGCGATATCCTCAAGGGCGGCAAGGAAGGTTTCCGCAAATTGCGCGGCCGCGAGGTCTGCTATGTCGCGCAGTCGGCGGCCGCCGCCTTCAACCCGGCGCACAAGCTGATGGACCAGGTGGTGGAAGCAACGCTGCTGCATGGCACGGCGACACGCGCCGAGGCCGAGAAACGTGCCGTGGCGTTGTTCAAGAAGCTCAGCCTGCCGAACCCCGAAATCATCGGCGAACGGTTCCCGCACCAGGTCTCAGGCGGCCAGTTGCAGCGCGTGATGACGGCTATGGCGCTGTGTTCGGAACCTGACCTGATCGTCTTCGACGAGCCGACCACGGCACTCGACGTGACGACGCAGATCGACGTGCTGGCGGCGATCAAGGACGCCATCCGCGACACCCATGTCGCGGCGCTCTACATTACCCACGATCTTGCCGTCGTCGCCCAGGTCTCGGACGAGATCATGGTGCTGCGCCATGGCAGGCTGGTCGAATGGGGCGGCACTCGCCAGATCATCAAGGAGCCGCGCCAGGAATACACCAATGCGCTGGTCTCGGTGCATGAGATCGAGCATGCCGAGCAGAAGCCCGGCGCCGCGCCGTTCCTGTCGGTCAAGAACGTCACCGCCGCTTACGGCGGCAGCCACGTCAAGGTGCTGAAGAACGTCTCGGTCGACATCTATCCGGGACAGACGCTGGCGGTCGTCGGTGAATCCGGCTCTGGCAAGTCGACGCTGGCGCGCGCTATCACCGGGCTGTTGCCGCCCGAGGAAGGCACCGTCACCTTCGATGGCAGGCCGCTCGCCAACCGGCTTGCCGACCGGCCGAAGGAGGATCTGCGCCAGTTGCAGATGATCTATCAGATGGCCGACGTGGCGATGAACCCGCGCCAGACCGTCGGCACCATCATCGGCCGGCCGCTGGAATTCTACTTCGGCATACGCGGCCGCGAGCGCGACAAGCGCGTCGCCGAACTGCTCGACGAGATCGAGATGGGCAAGGGCTTTCTCGATCGTTATCCGGCCGAACTCTCCGGAGGCCAGAAACAGCGCGTCTGTATCGCCCGCTCGCTCGCCGCCAAGCCCAAGCTGATCATCTGCGACGAGGTGACATCGGCGCTCGACCCGCTGGTGGCCAACGGCATTCTCAAGCTGCTGCTCAACCTGCAGCAGCACGAGAAGGTCGCCTACCTCTTTATCACTCACGATCTGGCGACGGTGAAGTCGATCGCCGATTCGATCGCGGTGATGTACCGCGGCGAGGTGGTGCGCTACGGCGCCAAGAGCAAGGTGCTGACGCCGCCCTTCGACGCCTATACCGACCTGCTGCTGTCGTCCGTTCCCGAGATGGAGATCGGCTGGCTGGAAAAGGCGATCAAGGGACGGCGCATGGCGAGCGCGGGGAATTAGTAGGGAATTCGCGGCCTTTGTCGCGAAAACTTCCTTCAACGGCAAAAGCTTTCCGGAACCGCCCATGGCGCTCAAGACCAAACTGCTGCTCATCATTCTCGATGGCGTGCCCTACCGGAACTGGCGCCGGCTGATGGGCAATCTCGAGGGCTGGGTGCAGTCGGGCGAGGCGCAGGTGTGGAAGATGCGCTCGGTGCTGCCGTCGACCTCGGCCTGCTGCTATGCCTCGATCCACACCGGGGTTTCGCCGCAGGAGCACGGCATCCTATCCAACGAGAACCGTTTTCTCGTCAACAAGCCGGATATTTTCTCCGAGGTCAGCAAGGCCGGCGGCAAGACCGGCGCAGTGACGCATTCCTACTGGTCCGAATTCTTCCGTTCCAATCCGTTCGATCTGGTCGAGGACATGGAGTATGACGAGCCCAACGGACCGATCGCGCATGGCCGCTTCCACACCATGACCGGCTATAATGCCCGCAACCAGATGACGCCGAGCGATGTCGACCTGTTTGCGACGCTGACCATGCTGACCCGGCGCCATGATATCGACTACGGGATCCTGCACACCTGCACGCTCGATTCGATGGGCCATCGCTTCGGCCATGACTGCCACGAAATGGACCATGCCTGCTATGCGATGGACGGCATGCTGGCAGCCTTCCTGCCGGGCTGGCGGCAAGCCGGTTACGAGGTGATCGTAACCGCCGACCACGGCCAGACAGACCGCGGCCATCATGGCGGCCGCGACGATGAAATGCAGGATTTCGCGCTGTATTATTTCGGAGCCGGCAAAGGGCCGGATCCTGACACGCTGCTTGATCAGCTGCAACTGGCGCCGACGGTGCTGAAGCGGCTGGGTGTGCCGGTGCCGGAGACCATGAAGGCTAAGCCGTTTTTGGGGTGACGGAGGTCGTCGCTGAGCCGCCGTTCGCTACCCCCTCTCCCCGTCACTATACGGGGAGAGGGTAAGGGTGAGGGGCAGCGCTAACATCAAAATAAATACCCCAACGCCGGCGCCGCCCCTCATCCGCCTGCCGGCACCTTCTCCCCGTATAGTGACGGGGAGAAGGGAGACGCTCTGGCAACACTCCCTCTCTTCGGTTAGCTTCGCCAAAATTCCTTGGCGGAAGGATGAACCTTTTTGAACCTATCGGCGACAGAGCAGACAGGAGCCAGGCGGCTCGACCGGCCATGACGGCAGCGACCGAGACTGATCGCGCGCTTGTCGACCGGGTCGCGAAGGGCGACCGTGCCGCTGTTCGGCTGCTGTTCATGCGTCACCACGCGCGGGTCTACCGCTTCGTGGTGCGCCAGACGGGATCGGAAATGATGGCCGACGATATCGCAAACGAGGTCTTTCTCGAGCTGTGGCGCCAGGCGCCCGGTTTCGAAGGGCGCTCGGAAGTCTCGACATGGCTGCTCGGCATCGCCCGGTTCAAGGCGCTGTCGATGCTGCGCAAGAAAAAAGAAGACTGGATCGATGACGATGATGCGGCGCAGGTTCCCGATGGCGCCGACACGCCGGAAGTCGCCACCATGAAGGAAGACAAGGGCGCCGCTTTGCGGCGCTTCGTCGATGCTTTGCCGGAGGAACACCGCTCGGTGATCGACCTTGCCTATTACCATGGACAGTCGGTGAGGGAGATCGGCGAGGTGCTCGGCATCCCGGTCGCCACTGTCAAGACCCGAATGTTCTACGCCCGCAAGAAACTCGGCGAAGCCCTCAAGGCCGCCGGTTACGACAGGGGGTGGCCATGAGTAATCCTGAAGATATGAGCGCCGCTGGAAAAATGTCACGCCGTGACGAAATGGAAACGCTGCTGCCGTTCTACCTGAACGGCTCGCTGGAAGGCTCGGACCTCGAAGCCGTCGAGGAATGGCTGGCGTCCGATCCGGCGGCGACGGCGGCGCTTGGCGAGGCTGAGGCGGAATTCTCCGGCGCCGCCGCCGCCAACGAGGCGATCCGGCCACCGGCCGATGCGCTCAGCCGCTTTGCCAGGGCGCTCGACGCCGAAGCCGGACCGGTCCGCGCTCCCGCGGGCGGTTCCTGGCTGGCGCAGGCACTCGGCCGTTTCATGGCGGTGCCGGTCGGCGTCGCCTGGGCGGCAGCGGCGGTGCTGCTGGCGTTGGTCGTGGTGCAGTCCTACGTGCAGACCGGCGGCAAGAGCCATGATTTCGAGATTGCCGGCGCCGAGGATGATCTGGCGAAACTGCCGTTCGCGCTGGTCAAGTTCAAGCCGGATGCGAAGATGTCCGACATCGCTGTCTTCCTCGACCAGAACGCGCTGAAGATCGCCGGCGGGCCGGCCGCCTCGGGCGTCTTCCGCATTGCCATCCCGGTCAAGACCGGAGCAGACTACACCAGGCTCGTCGGCCTTATTGCCGCCCAGCCTTTCACGGAGACCGTGATCGAGGGAAGGAAACCCGTTGATGGCAGCTAGGGCGGTCATTCGATTTGCGGCGATCCTGGTGGCGGCGACGACAATCGTCGCCGTGCCGGCGTCGGCGCAGACCAATGATCCCAATGCCGGCCGGGCCGACTGCACCGACGCGGCCGGAGCGGCGGCTGCCGACTGCCCGAAAGACGGCAATAAGGCCAAGGGCGGCGCAGGCGAATCAGGCGCAGTTACCCTTCCGGCCCTGATCGTCGACCTGTTTCCCAACCCACCGGTTCCCGAAGCGCCCGTGCCGACGCCACGACCGTCAACGCCGCCTGCCGACACGCAGGCCGGGCCACCCGCCGGCGGGGCGATCGTTTCGCCGACCGATCTTGTCGCGACCGCGCCGCGGCGTGCCATCGCCGGCGAGTTCGTGCCCGACGAGGTGCTGGTGACCGTCGACGGCGATGCCGGCGCCGTCCAGCAGATCGCCGCCTCCTTCGGCCTTGAAGTGCGCTCGCAGCGCCAGTCGCGGCTGCTCGGCACCACACTGGTGCGCTTCGGCATTCCCGACGGCCGCCCGGTCGGCGCCGTGCTGGCGCAGCTGGCCGCCGATGGCCGCACCCTGCGGCGCGAGCCAAACCATATCTATTCGCTGCAGCAGGCGGCCGGCATCGTCAACTATGCCTTCGAGCGCATTCAGCTCGACAACAAGCAAGCCAGTGGCGAAAACGTGCGCATTGCCGTCATCGACACCGGCATAGACGACACCAATCCGGCGCTTTCCGGCGTCATTGCCGATCAGTTCGACGCCATGCCCAACGTGCCGGTCGAAAAGCGTGACCACGGTACCTCGGTCGACGGGCTGATCGCCGGCGTCGGCGCGCTCGAAGGCATGGCGCCCGGCGCCAGGATCTATCACGCCCGCGCCTTCGAGGACGGCAGGTCGACCATGGATGTCATCCTGTCGGCGCTCGACTGGGCGGCGGACCAGAATGTCAGCATCATCAATATGAGTTTCGTCGGCCCCAAGAACGATCTGCTCGCCACCGCCTGCCGCAATGCGCGCGGGCTCGGCATCATCCTGGTCGCTGCTGCCGGCAACAACGGGCCGAAGGCGCCCTATGGCTACCCCGCCGCCTATGACGGCGTGATCGCGGTCACCGCCACCGACGCCAAGGACGGGCTGATGCAGCAGGCCAATCGCGGCGCTTATGTCTTCATCTCGGCGCCCGGCGTCGAGATGGTGGCGCCGAGCGGCGCCGGCTCTGACGTCGTCACCGGCACCTCATTTGCCGCCGCGATCGTGTCCGGCGCAATCGCCAACCTGATCCACGCCTCACCCGAGCGCTCGGCCGACGATATCGAAAAGGCGCTGGCCGCCACCGCCAGGGATCTCGGTCCGAAGGGACGGGACAATGATTTCGGTTATGGGCTGCTGGATACGAAGGCGGCGGCGAACAAGTAAACCGGGCGAATTTCGCGCCACCAATTCAGAGCGCCGGACCCAGCCGGACAGGGCTGCCATCATAGAAGCGCGACAGCCGGAAGCGGCTGAGGTCGTGCCCGGTCTGGTTTCCCTGGATCATGTCGGCAACGACGCGGCCTATGCCAGGCCCGATGCCGAAGCCGTGACCGCTCATTCCCGTCGCGACGAAAAGACCACCGACGGCCGCCACATGATCCACGATGGGGACGACGTCGGGCATGGCGTCGATCATGCCGCCCCAGCCTGCCTTCAGGCGAACCGTCTCGAGCTGTGGAAAAAGACGTCCGAAATTGCGTTCTATCGAACGCAGACCGGCTCGTTCAGGGGGCGGGTTCAGCACCCGCATTTTTTCGAAAGGGCTGTGCGAATCCGGCGCCCAATCGCGCGGCGTCGACCAGGCATCGGGGTAACCTGACGGCGCGAACGGAAAGTAGCGTGTCCCCAGCGGATTGTCCCTCAGCGCGGGAAGGTATTTGGTGGCGTGCCGGAATGCGTCAGGTCCCAGGTAAAGCAAATGGCTGCCGCCCGCGGCGAGCGTATATCCGCCATCCTGCCTGCGCCGGAACGCGATGTGTTCGTCGGCGGCCGCACCTGCATAGACCTCAGGCATGGGCTCCGTTGCGGCTGCGGTTACTCTGACGCTGAGCTGGGGGATGGAGATGCCGTGTCTGCGCAAGAACAGAGATGACCAGGCGCCGCCGGCGACCAGCACGCTGGAGGCCTCGACATACCCCGCCTCGGTCCACACGCCCTTGATCTTGCCGCCTGAGATTTCGAGGGTTCGCGCCGCACAATTCTCGACGATTTTGACGCCTTTTCGCGCGGCGAGCCGGGCAAGTGCGGGCACCGCCAGCCAAGGCTCCGCCCGCATGTCGGAGGGCGTCGTCATCGCGCCCTTGAATTTGCGCGACATGCCTTTGACGAGCTTCGCGGTTTCATCTGCGTCCAGCAGGCGCGTGTCGAGTTCATGCATCGCTGCGATCTTCATGAACTCCTCGAAGCCGGCCATGTCCTTGTCGGAGTTCGCCAGGTAGGTCACACCTGTCTGGGTCAGGCCGATGTCTTCGCCGCACTCCTCAGCCAGCTGCCGCCACAGGCGAATAGCCTCGATGACGACAGGCAGTTCGTCCGCGTCTCGCCCCTGCTTTCGGATCCAGCCCCAATTGCGCGACGACTGTTCGGCCGCAACGCGTCCTTTTTCCAGCAGCGTCACCGGGATGTTCCGCTGTGCCAGGAAAAGCGCCGTCGTTACGCCGATGATGCCGCCACCGACAATGACCACCTCCGACGTTTTCGGCGGTGGACCAGGATGCTGGATTGGATCCGTTTCGGAGAACGGGAATGTGGGCAAGTGGCGCACCCGGGGGATTGGTTGATGGCCCTACTGGTTGCCATCCTCCCAAAGCCAAAGCAAGGGCGGCAACAGGGAGATCATTGTCCCACAACGCCTTCAGTCTACCTGCAGCCAGCGTCCGCAAGGCCGGGCTCCACCGTCGGGAGCGGTTGGGCGCCCTAACCTGGCGCGCCGGCGACCGAGCCTCTGACCACCAGGTCGACAGGCCAGACCTCACCCCGCGCCCCTTCTTCCAAGCCGGAAATGCGCGCTGCCAGGCGTTCGGCGATGCGGGCGCCGGCGAGGCGGATCGACGAGCGCGTCGTCGACAGCGGCACGGAAAAATTCTCCGGCTTCAGCCATGGAAAGACGTCGTCATGGGCAATCAACGACAGGTCGCCGGGAATGGTCAGGCCAAGGTCGCGCACCGCGCGCACGACGCCGAGCGACATGATCAGGCTGGAGCAGGCGATCGCCGTCGGCCGCTCGCTCTGTTCGAGCAGGCGCCTGGCGGCGCGGTAGCCGTTCTCCTCGGTCATGGTGAGTGAACAGACATGGCGCTCGCCGAGCGTCAGGCCGCTCGCGGCCAGCGCCCTGCGCATGCCGCGCTCGCGGTGGATGGCGAAGGTCTCGCGGTCGTCGCCATTGATCAGCGCCAGCCGGCGGTGGCCGAGCTGAACCAGGAGCCGGGCGGCGTCGTGGAAGCCGCCCTCATTGTCGATGTCGGTGAAGGGGTAGTCGAAATCGAAGCCTTCGCTGCGGCCATGGACGATGAAGGGAATGCCGAGCGTGTTGACCAGCGCCACCCGCCGGTCGGCCGGGCGCGGCGAGGAGATGTAGACGGCGTCGACCTGGCGGTTGGCGACGATGCGACGATAGGTGGTTTCCTGGTCGTCGGCATCGGCCGGCGACAGCACCAGGTCGAGCTCGTGCGAGCGGGCATAGTCGCCGAGGCCGGACAGGAACTCGACGAAATGCGGGTCGATGTCGACGGAGGCGCCCGTCGGCAGGACATAGCCGATCATGCCCGTCTTGCCGGTCGCCAATCGGCGCGCGCTCGGGTTGGGCCGGTAGCCGTGGCGCTTGGCGGCATCCACCACACGCCGGCGGGTTTCCTCGTTGACCTCCGGATAGCCGTTCAGCGCACGGCTTACCGTTGTCTGCGACAGGGCCAGCATATGAGAGAGCTGCTTCAGGTTCACTGGGAGGCCTCCAAGCCTCAAAGCGCTTTTAATTTTGAAGCCACGCGGCGCCACAATGGGCGCGGCCGAGCTGGTCGACCATACGCACTGGTCCGGCCAGTTTGAAGCTTAATACGGTGCTGCACCGCCGTAAAATTGTGCTGCAGTGCACTTTACCAAGTCTTGCGGCCCGCAATTAAATCGATTAGCCCACCGCCCTCTTGACTTCCATCCGATTCAATGGCGAGATCAAAAAGACCAAAGCGCTTTGGAAGACTCTTCGAAAGGTTGCGGTTCCTTTCTGAACGAGTCACAGTCCTGCAGCGTCGGCGGGCGGAATGGAGGTTCCGTCCGGGTGTATGTGTCCACACTGGGAGGAATACCGATGAAGAAGATGGTTCTGCTTGGCGCAGCGTTTGCCACACTCGCCTTGTCCCTGCCGGCGCAAGCCGAACTGAAGTTCAAGCCCGGGGAAGACAAGCGCTTCAACTGGGCCAATTACGAAGAGCTGAAGAAGGTCGATCTCAAGGGCGAGACGCTGACCATCTTCGGGCCCTGGCGCGGCGAGGACGAAGGCCTCATCCGCACTGTTCTCGAATATTTTCAGGAAGCCACCGGCGCCGAGATCAAATACTCCTCGTCGGAAAATTACGAACAGCAGATCGTCATCGATACCCAGGCCGGCAGCCCGCCCAATATCGCCGTACTGCCGCAGCCGGGCCTGATCCAGGATCTGGCGTCCAAGGGCCTTTTGACGCCGCTGGGCGACGACACCGCCAAATGGATCAAGGACAATTACGGCGCCGGCCAGTCATGGGTCGATCTCGGCACCTTCAAGGACAAGGACGGCAAGCCGGGCTTCTTCGCCTTCCCCTACAAGGCCGACGTGAAATCGCTGGTCTGGTATTCGCCCGACAATTTCGAGGAAGCCGGCTACAAGGTTCCCAAGACCCAGGAAGAGCTCGCCGACCTCGAGAAGAAGATCATCGCCGACGGCGGCACGCCGTGGTGCATCGGCCTCGGCTCAGGCGGCGCTACCGGCTGGCCGGCGACCGACTGGGTCGAAGACATCATGCTGCGCACCCAGGCGCCCGACGTGTATGACAAGTGGGTAAAGAACGAGATCCCGTTCAACGATCCGGCGGTGGTCAACGCCATCGACATTTTCGGCAAGATCGCGACCGACGACAAGATGGTCGACGGTGGGGCCAAGGCGGTTGCCGCGACCGACTTCCGCGACAGCCCGAAGGGCCTCTTCTCGGTGCCGCCGAAATGCTACCTGCACCATCAGGCATCGTTCATCCCGACCTTCTTCCCGGAAGGCACAAAGGTTGGACAGGACGCCGACTTCTTCTACTTCCCGCCCTATGCCTCGAAGCCCGAGCTCGGCACGCCTGTGCTCGGCGCCGGCACGCTGGCCATGATCACCAAGGACTCGAAGGGTGCACGCGCGTTCATCGAATTCCTGAAAATGCCGCTGGCACATGAAATCTGGATGGCCCAGGGCGGCTTCGTCACGCCGCTCAAGTCGGTCAACAAGGATGCCTATGCCAGCGACGCGCTGAAGAAGCAGGGCGATATCCTCGCCAATGCCTCGACCTTCCGCTTCGACGGTTCGGACCTGATGCCGGGCAAGATCGGCGCCGGCGCCTTCTGGACCGGCATGATCGATCTGGTCGGCGGCAAGTCGGCGCAGGATGTCGCCACCGACATCCAGAAGAGCTGGGACGCTATCAAGTAGTCAGCTGGCAAGCAGTCAGCTGGCAAGTAATCACTGCCAAGTAATCAGCTGCTTTGGCGGCAAATTCAGGACTTCCTCCACAGACTGGATCCGGGCCGCTATGGCCCGGATCCGACCGGCGCCTTACGCCGGACCGATTTGCGTTCGTTCGTTTCAGAATAACTTAAATCGGCGCAGAGCCACATCGCCAGGGCTGTTCAAGGCCCGGCCGATCATGCGCAGGGAAGAGGGACCCATGGCTGCTCAGATCTTATCGGCCATTTTTGTCATCATCATCGGCGTCGGCGGCTGCGTCGCCTATTTCTGGGGCGCCAACAAGCTGGTCGACCTGATATTCCCGTCGCGCGGCGTGGCAGGGGCTGCGGCCATCGACAATCTGCGCCGGCAAGGACTGGTCCGTCCGTGGCTGTTCGTCGGCCCGGCGATGATCATCCTCACCGTCTACCTGATCTATCCGGTGGTGGCGACGCTCTGGCTGTCCTTCCTCGACCGAGGCGGCCAGCATTTTGTCGGCTTCGCCAACTATGAATGGGCGTTCGGCGACCGCGAGTTCCGCAACTCGATCCTGAATAATATCATCTGGCTGGCGGTGGTGCCCGCCGCCTGCACCTTTCTAGGGCTGATAATCGCCGTGCTCACTGACAAGATCTGGTGGGGCACGATCGCCAAGAGCCTGATTTTCCTGCCGCTGGCGATCTCTTTCGTCGGCGCCAGCGTGATCTGGAAATTCATCTACGAATATCGCGGCGAGGGCCAGACGCAGATCGGTCTGCTCAACGCCATCATCCAGTATTTCGGCGGTCAGCCGCAGGTCTGGATATCGCTGCCGTTCTGGAACAATTTCTTCCTGATGATCATCCTGATCTGGATCCAGACCGGCTTTGCCATGGTCATCCTGTCTTCGGCGTTGCGCGGCATCCCCGAAGAGACGCTTGAAGCCGCGGTCATCGACGGCGCCAATCCGTTCCAGATCTTCTGGAAGATCATGGTGCCGCAGATCTGGGGCACCATCGCCGTGGTCTGGACGACGATCACCATCCTGGTGCTGAAAGTGTTCGACATCGTGCTGACCATGACCAATGGCCAGTGGAACAGCCAGGTGCTGGCCAATCTGATGTTCGACTGGATGTTCCGCGGCGGCGGCGATTTCGGCCGCGGCGCCACCATCGCCATCATCATCATGATCGCGGTCATCCCGATCATGGTCTGGAACATCCGCCAGGCGAACAAAGAGACGGGAGGACATTGAGATGGCCGTCGCGACCGGGAAGTCCTTTGCCAGCCGCTTCGGCGTCCACATCGCCGTGCTTGTCTTCGTCGCCGTCTGGACCGTGCCGACGCTCGGCATCCTGGTCTCGTCGCTGCGCGACAAGGACCAGATCATCGCCTCGGGCTGGTGGAACTCGTTCTCCAGCTCCAGCCAGACTGAAGCCGGCCGCCTGCCGCCGGCCTCGGCGCAGGTCGAGAAGGACGGCAAGTTCGTGCTTGCCGGCAATATCTTCGGCGACGGTGCTGCGCGCAACATCAGCGCCTTCGGCGTCAAGTCGGCGGCACCGACGCAATATCCGGCCGGCACCACTGCCGATCTCGGCGACGGCGTGACCTTGCAGCTCAATGCCGACGGAACGTTCGTCATGAGTTCGCCCAAGGCTTTCGAAGGCGACCGTGGCCAGCGCGTCTATTACGCCTCGTCGGCGCCACCGAAATTCACCACCGACAATTACAAGACCGTGCTGTTTTCGGAGGGCATCGGCCGCTCGTTCATAAACTCGCTGACCGTCACCATCCCGGCGACGGTCATCCCGATCCTGATCGCCGCCTTCGCCGCCTATGCATTGGCGTGGATGCGTTTTCCCGGCCGCGCCTTGCTGATCGCCACAATCATCGGCCTGCTGGTCGTGCCGCTGCAGATGTCCTTGATCCCGCTTTTGAAGATCTACAACGGCGTCGGCATCTTCTTCGGTGTGCCGTCGAAAACCTATCTCGGCATCTGGCTGGCGCATACCGGCTTCGGCCTGCCCTTCGCCATCTATCTCCTGCGCAGCTATATTGCCGGCCTGCCGCGCGAGATCATGGAATCGGCGCGCATAGATGGCGCCAGCGATTTCGAAATCTTCGTCAAGATCGTGCTGCCGCTGTCCTTCCCGGTGCTGGCGTCCTTTGCAATCTTCCAGTTCCTGTGGGTGTGGAACGATTTGTTGGTGGCAATGGTTTTCCTCGGTACCGAAGGGGACCAGATCGTGCTGACCGCGAAGCTCAACGCGCTGCTCGGCTCGCGCGGCGGCGACTGGGAAATCCTGACGACATCGGCCTTCGTCACCATTATCGTGCCGCTGATCGTGTTCTTCTCGCTGCAGCGCTATTTCGTCCGCGGGCTGCTGGCCGGCTCGGTTAAAGGAGGTTGAGACTTATGCAAGCCGCTTTGAAGGCGACCTCGAAGCCCGATCTCGCCGTCGATCGCGACTGGTGGCGGGGCGCGGTGATCTACCAGATCTATCCGCGCTCCTATCAGGACTCCAATGGCGACGGCATCGGCGACCTCAAGGGCATCATCCGCAGGCTGCCCTACATCGCCTCGCTCGGCGTCGAAGCCATCTGGATTTCGCCCTTCTTCAAGTCGCCGATGAAGGATTTCGGCTACGACGTCTCAGACTATTGCGACGTCGACCCGATGTTCGGGACGCTCGCCGATTTCGACGCGCTGGTTGCGGAAGCCCATCACCTCGGCCTCAAGGTGATGATCGACGAGGTGCTGTCGCACACCGCCGACAACCATCCATGGTTCAAGGAGAGCCGCGCCAGCCGTAGCAATCCCAAGGCCGACTGGTATGTCTGGGCCGACGCCAGGCCGGACGGCACGCCGCCCAACAACTGGCTGTCGATCTTCGGCGGCTCGGCCTGGCAGTGGGACACCAGCCGCCAGCAATATTATCTGCATAATTTCCTGTCCGAGCAGCCGGACCTCAACTTCCACAATCTGGAAGTCCAGGACGCGCTGCTCGACGTCACCCGCTTCTGGCTGGAGCGCGGCGTCGACGGCTTCCGCCTCGACACCATCAATTTCTACTTCCACAGCCAGGGGCTGGAGAACAATCCGCCGCTGCCGCCCGAAGAGCGCAACGACCAGACAGCACCTGCGGTCAATCCCTACAACTACCAGGACCATATCTACGACAAGAGCCGGCCGGAAAACCTTGCCTTCCTCGAACGGTTCCGGGCGCTGCTCGACGAATATCCGGCGGCCGCCGCGGTCGGCGAAGTCGGCGATTCGCAGCGTGGGCTGGAAGTGGTCGCCGCCTACACCGCCGGCGGCAAACGCGTCCACATGTGCTATTCCTTCGATTTCCTGGCGCCGGAAAAGATCAGCGCCGCCAAGGTGCGCCAGGTGCTGGAAGCCTTCGGCAAGGTCGCCAGCGACGGCTGGTCGTGCTGGGCCTTTTCCAACCACGACGTGATGCGTCCGGCCTCGCGCTGGGCCGCCGACGAAGCCGACCCGGCCGCCTATCTGAAGGTTATCTCGGCGCTGCTGATGTCGCTGCGCGGTTCGGTCTGCCTCTATCAGGGAGAGGAGCTTGGGCTGGGCGAAGCCGAGTTGCAGTTCGAGGATCTGCAGGACCCCTACGGCATTCGCTTCTGGCCCGAATTCAAGGGCCGCGACGGCTGCCGCACGCCGATGGTGTGGGATGCAACCGCCAGCAATGCCGGCTTTTCGACGGCCAAGCCATGGCTGCCGGTGCCGGGCAAGCACTTGTCGCAAGCGGTCAATGTTCAGCAGGGCGACGCGGCCTCGCTGCTCGAGCACTACCGGCGCTTTCTCGGTTACCGCCGCCAGCATCCGGCCCTCGCCAAAGGCGACATCGAGTTCATCGAAAGCGAGGGCGACACCGTCGCCTTCACCCGCCGTGAGGGCAATGAGCAGATCGTCTGCGTCTTCAATCTGGCCAGCAAGCCGGCCGAGGTCGATCTCGGTGGTCAGGCGCTGCTGCCATTGGCCGGGCACGGTTTTTCGGGACAATCCGGCACAGGTTCCATCCGCCTCGGCGGCTACGGCGCCTGGTTCGGGCGCATCGACTGAGTTTTTGACGAAACTGGATTTTTTGAGGAAATCCAGGTTCTCTAGGGAAATCACGGGAGGAAATTATGGCCGATGTCACGCTGAGACAGGTGAAGAAATCATACGGCAATCTGCACATTCTCCACGGCATCGACCTCGACATAAAGTCGGGCGAGTTCATCGTCTTCGTCGGCCCGTCGGGTTGCGGCAAGTCGACCTTGCTGCGGTCCATCGCCGGGCTTGAGGAGATCACCTCCGGCGAGCTGAAGATCGCCGGCGAGGTGGTGAACGACGTGCCGCCTTCCAAGCGCGGCATTGCCATGGTGTTCCAGTCCTATGCGCTCTATCCGCACATGACCGTCTACGACAACATGGCCTTCTCGATGAAGATCGGCAAGGAAAGCAAGGCCGAGATCGACAAAAGGGTGCGGCAGGCCGCCGAAATCCTGCAACTGACCAAATATCTCGACCGTCTGCCCAAGGCGATGTCGGGCGGCCAGCGCCAGCGTGTCGCCATTGGCCGCGCCATCGTGCGCAACCCGAAAGTGTTCCTGTTCGATGAGCCGCTGTCGAACCTCGACGCCGCACTGCGCGTCGCCACCCGCATCGAGATCGCCAAGCTCAAGGAATCGATGCCTGCCACGACCATGATCTACGTCACCCACGATCAGGTCGAAGCGATGACGCTGGCCGACCGCATCGTGGTGCTGAAGGACGGCCATATCGAGCAGGTCGGCACGCCGATGGACCTCTACAAGAAGCCCGGCAATCTGTTCGTCGCCCAGTTCATCGGCTCGCCGGCCATGAACATCCTGCCGGCGACGATCGACAGGACGGGCAACCCGACAATCGTCAGCCATGTCGGCGGCCGCAAGGCCACGGTGCCGATTGCAACGCCGGCGTCAGCCAAGGGTGCGGCGGTCAGCTTCGGCGTGCGGCCGGAGGATCTGTCGGTCGCCACCGGCACGGAATATCTTTTCGAGGGCGTGGTGGACTATGTGGAGCAGCTCGGCGAGGTGCAGCTGGTCTATATCGATATCGGCCGCGCCGACCTGCCATTGGTGACCAAGCTGCCCGGCAATGTCGAGGTCAAGCGCGGGGCAAAGCTGCGGCTGACCGCGGATGCCGGGGACCTGCACATCTTCGACGCCGATGGGCACTCCTTCTCGCTCAAGCCGGTGGAAGTGAAGGCGGCTTGAGATAGCTGCGTCGTACAGGCATGAAAAAAGAGCGGCGGGCTAGGCCCGCCGCTCTTTTTTAAGCTTCGGCTGTTAGTTGTTGCCGAACCGATCCCTGTCGCTGCTCTGAGGAACGAACTTCTGTTGGTCGTCCGACGAGTTCAGCAGCTTGTAGACCGCCGAGTTGGTGCCGGTCGACGAAGTGCGGGTGGTGTCGACGGCAGCGGCCGGCTGGTTGGCGCCATTGGAGCCATAATTGTCGCTGCCGGCAAAGGCAGCGCTCGAAACAGCCAGAACGGCTGCGGCGGCGAGAACGATCTTCTTCATTTTAGTCTCCTGAATTTTTCTGATGCCGCCAGCTGCAGCGGATAAGCCCGCCACGTGCTGGAAACCGGCTTTAGCGGCCGAAAAGGTTACGGTCGGCACCGTGGGCAGGCGCCTGCTCGGCTGGAGCCGACTTCTCAACCGAAGCCGTATGGCCACTATCGGTCGACGTAATCGCAGGCTGGTTGGCGCCGTTCGAACCGTAGTTGTCGCTGCCGGCGAAAGCGCTGCCGGAGATGGCCAAAACGGCGGCGGCAGCAAGGATGATCTTTTTCATTTCAAATACTCCTGAATTTTTTGGGATCCCGAGAGCGACGGGTTAGCCGCCCTTCTTTGGTCGGGATCAGCGATTGCCGTAGAGGTCGCGGTCGGCGCCCTGAACGACAGGCTGCTTGTCAGCGTGCGCCGGCTTCTGAATGGAAGCCGTATACGAGCTGTCGACCGAGACGGCTGGCTGGTTCGCACCATTGGAACCGTAATTGTCGCTACCGGCGAAGGCGCTGCCGGTGATCGCCAAAACGGCTGCGGCAGTGAGGATGATCTTTTTCATTTTTAGTACTCCAGTTTGTCTGTCCGTCTAGCGGCGTGTCTTGGGAGGAATTCGCGTCGTTCGGACAGCCCCGATGTGGGAAAGCCATAGGCTGGTTTCCAATCACGAAGTTGTTCCGTGTGGACCACGGTCCTGCACCTTGAAATTGTGCCAGGAAGTTCCTCTATGGTCATTTATCGCATTGTTTTCAGTCGCTTATGCCGAACCGAGTGGTTCGCTCCGATGTCGGTTTCCGGGCCGTCGTTCACACCGTCCTGCACGCATTGTCAACAGAAACGAACCGTTCGGTTCGATTAGAGATTGCTAATAGTAACTTTTCGATACCGTTGAGCCCTTTTTGCCCCCGATCGAACTGGATCCGCAGCGATTCGAAACGGCGATGATGGCGTCGCAAGAAACGTCTCAGCTCTTTGACCGGCGGCGGGGGGCGTATGCCGCGCGTGTCGCGCCGCATGGATATGATGTCGCTTTCATGCCGACGTCGCGATCGCTGCCGTGATTAGATGATCGCATCTCAGGTGCCGCTTCGTGACGACGCAGCGGAGAATTGGGAAGCCGGTCAGAATCCGGCGCTGCCCCCGCAACGGTGGTGGAGTTGAAGTCGCAACGGGAGACCACTGGGCAAGAGCCTGGGAAGGTGTCGCGATGGTCCGCAAGGACAACTCCAGAGCCCGGAAACCAGCCCGAGATGCATAGACTCGACTGATCGCGGTGGGCGGTCAAGAGGTGGATAGTGCATGTCCGGCGCCGCGCCGGCCTGCGTCCGATCCTTCCTCCATCACCACCAAGTTCAGTCCTTAAACCACGAGGACAGAACTATGGATACGCGCAACGACATGCTGAGGCTCCTGAACGGCCGCAAGCAAGGCTTTTCGCTGGAACAGCCCTTCTACACCGACCCGGACTATTTCAAGCTCGACATGGAGCTTATCTGGTATCGCGACTGGCTGTTCATCGGCCATGATTGCGAACTGCCGAAGCCCGGCAGCTATATCACCGTGCAGATCGGCGATTATCCGGTGGTGCTGGTCCGCGACCAGAAGGGCAACATCAACGCCTTTCACAATTCCTGCCGCCATCGCGGCAGCCGTGTCTGCAACACTGAGAAGGGCATGGCGGCAAAGCTTGTCTGCCCCTATCACCAGTGGACCTACGAGCTTGACGGCCGGCTGCTGTTTGCCCGCCAGATGGCCGACGGTTTCGACAAGAGCCAGTTCGGCCTGAAGCCCGTCGCCTGCGAGAGCGTCGGCGGCTACATCTTCATCTGCCTGGCGAAAGAACCTGCCGACTTTGCGCCGATGCGCGCCATGATAGAGCCCTACCTCAAGCCGCACCGGCTGAATGAAGCCAAGGTCGCCTTCGAGAGCACCATCATCGAGAAGGGCAACTGGAAGCTGGTCTGGGAAAACAACCGCGAATGCTATCACTGCGCCGGCAATCATCCAGAGCTGTGCAAGACATTCCCCGAAGCGCCGACGGTGACCGGCGTGCAGGGCGCCGACAGCGATCCGGAGATGCTGGCGCACTGGGCGAAATGCGAGGCGGCGGGCCTGCCGAGCAAGTTCCGCATCGATCCGGCCGGGCAATACCGCGCCACCCGCGCGCCGCTGCTGCGCGATGCCGTCAGCTACACGATGTCCGGAAAGCGCGCGGTGACGAAGAACCTGTCCGACACTGTTGCCGCCGACCGCATCGGCACCTTGATGCACTACCACTATCCGACGACCTGGAACCACATACTGATCGACCATGCGGTCACCTTCCGGGTGCTGCCGATCAGCGCCACCGAAACCGCGGTGACGACCAAGTGGCTGGTGCACAAGGATGCGGTCGAGGGGGTCGACTACAACCTTGAGGAGCTCACCCATGTCTGGACCGAGACCAACGACCAGGACCGCCGCATCGTCGAGGAAAACGCCTTTGGCATCCTGTCTCCGGCCTATGAGCCCGGCCCCTATTCGGAGCTGCACGAGGGCGGCGTGATCCAGTTCGTCGAATGGTACGCGGCCTTCATCGGCCCGCGCCTTGCCGAAGGCGGCCGGCCGGCGCTACGCAGCGTCGCGTGAGCTGGAGCAGGCGAAGAGGGACCAGAGGATGAATGCGATGACGGATCTTGGGCTCTATCGCCATCTTGACCAGATGGCGCCGTGGAACGATAGGCTGCAGGTGCTGGAAGTGATCGGCGTCAGCGACGAGGCGCCCGACGTCAAGACCTTCACCTTCCGCTCCGACAACCAGACCTGGTTCCGCTACAAGCCGGGCCAGTTCCTGACGCTGGAACTGCCGACACCGGACGGGCCGCTGATGCGCACCTACACGCTGTCGTCGTCGCCATCGCGGCCGTTTTCGATCGCGGTGACGGTCAAGGCGCAGGCCGGCAGCATCGGCACGCGCTGGATGTTCGACCATCTGGTGCCCGGTTCGCATGTCAAGGCCTACGGACCGGCCGGCGACTTCTCGTTGCACAGCCACCCGGCGGCCAAATACCTGTTCATTTCCGCCGGCTCCGGCGTGACGCCGATGATGTCGATGCTGCGCTGGCTGAACGACTGCGCGCCATGGACCGATGTCGGTTTCGTCAACTGCGCGCGGCGTGCCGAAGAGATCATCTTCCGCAAGGAACTCGAACTGCTCGGCGGCCATATGCCCGGCCTGTCGCTCGGCTTCATGATCGAGGAACGTTCCAGCCGCGAAGGCTGGTACGGCCATATGGGCCGCATCGATGCGATCCGGCTGCCCTTGCTGGCTCCGGACTTCCGCGAGCGCGAAATCTTCTGCTGCGGCCCCGATCCGTTCATGCGCGCCGTGCGCGGCATGCTGGATGCCGCCGGCTTCGACATGACGAAATACCATCAGGAGAGCTTTGCCGCGCCTGTGGTGGAGGAAATTCCGGCGCCGTTTGCCTCCCCGGTCGAGGACGGCATCGCTGCACCTGTCCAAGCCGTGACGCCGATCCGCTTCTCGCTTTCGGAGGTCGACGCCGGCTGCGTCGCCGGCCAGACCGTGCTGCAGACCGCGCGCAGCTCGGGCGTGCGGATTCCCGCCGCCTGCGAGTTCGGCCTGTGCGGCACCTGCAAGGTGAAGAAGGTCTCCGGCGAAGTCGAGATGAGCCACAATGGCGGCATCCTCGACCACGAGATCGATGACGGTTTTATCCTTGCCTGCTGCTCGAAACCATTGTCGGCGCTCGAAATCGAGGCTTGAGCCGGTCGACTTCGCCGCAACGGTCGCCGACGCAGGCGTTGTATTCGCGGGTCTTTGTCTTGCCAACCAACGGCCAAGTGATTTAGACGCACTTAGGAAGGGCTTGGCAGACCGTGAAGCCGGCGCATCCCTTCAGGGCGCATGGGACGGGGGACACAGCGATGCAACAGCGGGTCTACGCGGTCGCAAGCAAGGACATCGTTTTCGAATCATTCGATGGCGAAGCCGTCGTTCTCGATCTTTCGAACGGCAAGTATTTCGGCTTTTCCGATTCCGGCAGCCGGGTCTGGCAGGCTTTGTCGTCCGGCGTCGCCACTGAAGCGCTGGTCGGAGCTGCCGTGGGCGCCGCAAAAATAAGCCTGGCCGACCTCGAAAGCTTCGTTGCCCGACTGCTCGATTTCGGGTTGCTTGCGCCAGCCGAAACACCGGCACAACCGCTTTCGGGCGAGCTGTCGTCTGCGCTTGCTGCCAGCAATGAGCCGCTCAAGGTCGATGTCCATGACGACCTTGCCGATCTCATCATTGTCGACCCGATCCATGAGGTCGAGGAACCTCTCGGCTGGCCGGCGGTGAAACAGGCATAATCGTTTCCCTAAAGCGCGTCGCGTTTGAACGGACTCAGGCGACGCGGTTTAGATCTTTGATTTCATGCATGTCGTCGTCTCAAAACCGGGGCCACCCCGAGCGACATGCATCAGGCGACCCGGCGCAATTCTGGACGCTGAACAACCAACACATGCCTTTGATCACGCTGCAAACCCTGCCGGATTATGCCCGCCATGTGCTGGCGGCCGCGGAAAGCGCCGCCGCCTTCTATCCCGTTGCCGCCAGCGTGCGGTTGCCGGGACTGGACCTGAGTGTCCACCTCGACCATGGCACGCTGGCGGAAGCCATGAGCCATGCCTTCATACCGGCCCCGGAAAATCCGTCTGCATCTGACGGCTGCCGCATTTTCGTCGCCCACCCGGCCATCGATGGCGTCCCCGCCCCGGCCACCTGGGGCCGAGGCGATTACAACCATCATGCCTTTGCCAACCGGCTGGAAGAGGCCGGATTGCGCGGCAGCTACTATCATGACCTCGACTTCTGGCAGTTCCATGATCCGCAACGCCATGTCGGGGCGCAGCTGATGATGTCGGCCGACGCCTTTCCGCCATGGGAACAAGGGGCGCCGCTGCGCGCCTTCCTGCATTGGGAATATGCGGCGCGCGGCATGCGGCTCACCCATGCCGGCACGCTGGGCATCGATGGCAAGGGCGTGTTGCTGGCGGGCTCCGGCGGTGCCGGCAAATCGGGAACGGTCGTCGCCGGCCTGCTCAATGGGCTCGATAGCGTCGGCGACGACTATGTGCTGATCGACCGGACCGAGGGGGTGACGGCCTATCCGCTGTTTGCCACGCTCAAGCAGGATCCGGAGGGCTTCAAGCGGCTGAAGCTGGAGGGTCGGCTAAAGTCGTACCAACCGCTGAACTGGCAAGGCAAGCATGCCTTTCGCATCGACGAGATCGCGCCTCGACCACCTCCTGCAAGTCTGGACATTATTGCTTTGATAGTGCCCCATATCAGGGGAGGTGCGAGAAGCTCGGTCATGCCCATATCGCGCAAGGATGCCATGATCGCCTTGGCCCCGTCAGGAATCGTGCAGATGCCGGGCGAGCGGGAAGCGGGCTTTCGCTTTTTCAGCGAGCTTACCCGCGATCTGCCATGCTACCGGCTGTCGCTGGGGACCGAGCCGCGCGAGATCGCCGGCACGATTGCGGATTTCGTCCTTCGGGGCGCTGCATGAAGTTGAGCATCATTGTGCCGGTGTACAATCGGGAGATCTATGTCGTTTCGACGTTGCGGTCCCTGCTCAGGCAACGCGACGATGCCGATCTCGATATCATCCTTGTCGACGACGGCTCGACCGACAGCTCCGTTGAAGCAGTCCGCGCCATCATGCGGGAAGCGTCGTGCATCCGCCTGTTCCAGCAGGCAAACCAGGGCGTGGCCAACGCCCGCAACACAGGGCTGAGGCAGTTGCTGCCGCAAACCGAACTGGTGTCGTTCCTGGATTCGGACGACGTCTCGCCGGCTGGACGATTCAAGGCTGGCCTACCCCTGTTCGCGGCCGACCCTGCGCTCGAGCTGACCTACTCGCTGATGACGCGCGTCGATCTCATGGACGACGAAACCCTGCAGCCGGCACGGGGCGGCGCAGGTCCCACCGTGCGCGGCGTCAGCCTTAGCGCCGGGATATTCCGCAGGGCACTCATCGACCGTGCTGGTGCTTTCGACGAGGAGTTCCGGCAGGGCGAAGACGCCGACTATCTTCTGCGCATTTTCGAAACCAGCCCGAAGCACATTTTTCCCGACACCGTCGCGGTATACTACCGGCGCCACCCCGGCAATTTGACCAAGCAAAGGGATGTGGCGGTGCGCGAATACCTACGTGTAATTCAGAAATCCTTGCGGCGGCGCAAGGCCGATCCGTCGCGGCGCCCGGTCGAGGGGCTTTTCGAGATCAAGCGCCCGGCAGAGTGGTGAAACAATGAACAGATCACAGCCTGGGATGCGTGCGTGAAGCTGAGCGTGATCATGCCGGTCTACAACCGCGAACGCCATGTCGGCTCGGCGCTGCGCTCGCTGCTGAGGCAGCGCGATGCCGCCGATCTCGACATCATCGTTATCGATGACGGTTCGACCGACAGTTCGGTGGCGGTCGTGCGCTCGCTGATCGCGGAGGCGCCGTGCATTCGCCTTTTCCAGCAGCAGAATGCCGGGGTGACGCGGGCACGCAACGCGGGCTTGCGGCAATTGCTGCCGCAGACCGGGCTGGTATCGTTTCTCGATTCCGACGACATTTCCCCGCCGGGCCGCTTCAAGGCGGATCTGACCTGTTTCGACGCAGACCCCACCCTCGAGCTCACCTATTCGCGCATGACGCTGGTCGACGACATAGATGACGATACGCTGGAGCCGACAGCCGACAGCCACTCGGTGACGGTTCGCGGCATTCACCTGTCTCCCGCTATCTTCGTCCGGCGGTTGGTCGAACGCATCGGCAGCTTCGACGAGGATTTCCACCAGGCCGAGGACACCGACTATCTGCTGCGCACTTTCGAAAGCGGGCCGAAATTCACGATGCCCGACACTGTTGCGCTCTATTACCGGCGCCATCCCGGCAATATGACCAGGCAGGCCGATGTTCCTTTTCGCGAATTCATGCGCGCCGTCTACAAGTCGATGAAACGGCGCGAGGCCGACCGCTCCTTGCACCCTGTCGACGGCATCTTCGATTTCAAGGAACTTGCGAATTGGCGTTTCCTGTGATGGCCAGCTACGGCGTCGTCATTCCGGCCTTCAACGCGACCGCCACCATCGCCGAGACGCTGCGATCGGTCGCGGCCCAAACGGTCCAGCCCGACGCTATAATCGTCGTCGATGACGGCTCGACCGACGATACGGTCGCGGTGGTCAATGCGCTGGGCATGCCGGTGCGGGTCTTGCGCCAGGACAATGCCGGACCAGGCAGCGCCACCACCAGGGGCATCGCCGCGCTGGCGACGCCCTTCGTCGCCACGCTCGATGCGGACGATCTGTGGCTGCCGACCAAGATCGGAAGGCAGCTGGAGCATTTCGAGCGGTTTCCCGCGACGGCAGGAGTCTTTGCCCACTGGCGGACGTTTCGCGATGATAAGCCCGATGTGCAACAGGACGTGGCCGTGGCGGGCTGGTCGCGCACGACGATGATGATCCGCCGGGAGGTAGCCGAGGCCGTCGGTCCGATCATCGACCCGCAAGGCGGTCGCGGCGACATGGTCGACTGGATCGCCCGTGTCCGCGAGGCGGGCTTTGCGCTTGCCATGCTCGACGATGTCCTGACCTTGCGCCGCATCCGGCCCGACAGCATGTCCTATGGACGCGACCCCGCGCGCGATCGCGGTTATCTCGAAGTCGTAAGGCTGGCCATGCAAAGGCGAGCAGCGAAAAAGACGAGCGCCGACTGATGGCCAATGCCATGCGCCGTATCGGCCGTCGGTTTCCGGACTATGGCTGGTCATGGCCAACTGGCGGACTCGACCAGCTGCTGAAGGCCGCATTGCTGCCCGATGAAGAAGCGGCAGGGCGTTACGCGGCGCGCTGGCTCGACGAGAACGACATCGACCATGTTGCCTTCCGAGAGCATCGGCTGCTGGCCGCGATCTCCGACAGGTTCGGCCGCAAGCTCGCTGGGCATCCGGCCTATCCACGTCTTGTCGGCCTGCAAAAGATGCTGTGGACCAAATCGCGACTGGCTGCGCGCGAGGCCGAGCCGGCGCTACAGGCCATGATCGACGCCGGCTGCGCGGTGATGCTAATCAAAGGCGCCAGCCGCATCGCCGTCAACGCGTCGGCGCAGCGGGGCCGGGTGGCGCACGACATCGACATATTGGTGCGTCCGCAGGACATGATCGCCGCCTTCGACGTGTTGACCGAGGGTGGCTGGCAAATCGCCACCGGCGTCAGCCCGCAATATCTGCGCACAAGGCTGGCGTCCCTGCGGTCGATGAATTTCTTCAAGGGCAGTTTCGGCGACATCGACCTGCACCAGTCGGCCTATGACGGATCGCAGCAGAGCACCGAAGACGATCTGGCGGTCTGGCAGCGGGCGCTGTCAGCCGATTTCAATGGCGTCCGCGTGCTTGTTCCCTCTCCGGCCGACCGCATGGCGCTCGCCATCGCACATGGCGGCCTCGATGCCCACACCCACAGCGACTGGCTGGTCGACTGTGCGGTCGCCATCGAGAGTGGCGCAGTCGACTGGGGCGTGTTCGCCGATATCGTTGCCAAGCGGGGCCTCGCCGTCGCCGCGGCGGTGGCGCTCTCCTATCTCTGCCTGGAGATCGGCATTGCGGTGCCGGAGGTCGAACTTGCAAAGACGATTGAGTTGGCCGACCTCGCCGGCCTGTCGCGCTGGTCCTCGGTGCTGCAGGCGAAGCCGCGCACCGATTTCGGCGGCCTCGTTTGGCTGTCGCGCGGCTTTGCCAAGCAATTGCGCCTCAAACGCAAAAAGGGCCGCCTGCAGCAGCCGACGCCCGCCGTCTGGCGCGGCAGGCCGACATTGCGCAAGGCAAGAGCGACGTCGGCGCCGTTTGCACTTTCCCAGACCCTGCCGCGTCCGGACAGGACTGGAGCGATGGTGCTGGACGTCACCGTCAGGATCGTCGTTCCGCCATTCCGCCGCCGCATCGAGATGGAAATCAATGCCGGCAGCGGTCACGTCGCCCGCTTGCGTTCCATGGTGATCAGCCGCGCCGGCGGCGGACGTGTGCTGCGCTTTCGCGGCAAGGTAACGGTGGACGACACCGGCCGGCCTCTGGTGATCGAGGCACGGCCATCGCGCCAGTTCCGCAACTGGGACAATGAGGCCGAAGTCGCCGCCTATGGCGCGCTGCCGTTCCAATTGCTGTCGGCAAGGTTTTCACCCGCCTGAGAGCGGTTCGCTGTCTCCATGAAACGGTGAACCACTGTGGCCCTCTCAGACGCCATAGCGCTCGGTGCGGATGATTTCCGCTGGTATGCCGGCGTCGATCAGCGCCCGGGCAGCCGCCGAGACGAAGGTGTTCGACCCGCAGACGAAGGCGAGCGCCGGCGGCCGCGGCAGCCGCGTGAGCGCCTGCATGACCATTGCCGTGTCGATGCGCCTCGAATAGTCGGACGGGCGCCGTGCCGCCTCGCGCGTCAGCGTAAGCACCAGCTCGAACCCGTCGCGGCGGTCACCGAGACCGATCAGCTCGTCGCGGAAGATCACCTCGTCCCAGACCCGCACCGAAAACATCAGCGCCACCGGCACCGCCGATTTGCGCAAGGTCCGGTGACGCACCATCGCCATCAGCGGCACCACGCCGGAGCCGCCGCCGACCAGAAGCAGCGGCCCGCCATCCCCATCGGACCAGACGAAATGGCCGCCGAGCGGCCCGCGCAGTTCGATCTCGTCACCGACCGCGGCGATGTCGTGGAAGAAGGGCGAGACTTCACCGTCGTCGAGCTTCTCGATCGCCAGCTCGATCGTGGCGCCGCTCTCCGGCGCCGAGGCGATGGAATAGGAGCGGCGCGCTTGGTAGCCGTCAGGCGCAGTCAGCCTGACATCGACATGCTGTCCGGCGCGATAGGCGAATGGCCGTGACAGCGCGAAGAAGAAACTGGTGACGCGTGGCGTCCGCTTTTCGATCCGGGTGATTTTCGCCGTCTGCCAGGGAGATTGCGGCGCTTCGCTCATGGATCGCCGCTATAGCGCTGCTCGCGCCACGGGTCGCCATAGATGTGATAGCCGCGCAATTCCCAGAAGCCCGGCTCGTCGCGCTCGGTGAACTGCAGCCCGTTCAGCCATTTGGCCGATTTCCAGAAATAGAGATGCGGCACCAGGAGCCGCGCCGGGCCGCCATGGTCGGCAGTGATCGGCTTGCCTTCATAAAGGAGCGCCACCATCGCCTTCCCCGCGGTGAGATCCTTGGCCGGCACGTTGGTGGTGTAGCCGTCATAGCCATGCGCCAGCAGGAAGCCGGTCGGCGCTTCGATACCGGCATCGGCAAGGATGTCGTCGACCAGCACGCCTTGCCAGGCGGTATCGAACTTGGTCCAGGCGGTAACGCAATGGATGTCGCGCGTCATCTTGGTCAAGGGCAGCGCGTTGAACTCGGCCCAGTTCCACTTCTTGATCGGGCGTGGCCCGTGCTTGAGCGTGAACGACCAGTCCTCGGTGCGCACGCGCGGCGTCGGCCCCGCCGACAGCACCGGAAAGCCCTGTTCGAGATACTGACCGGGCGGAATGCGCGCATCGGTCTCCGTCGGAGGCTTTCGACCGGAGGAAAAACCGCGAGTGACCATCGGACTGTCCGTTTTTAGCAGGCCATTGCCGGCCTGCCGTAATGTTCTCGAAGATGTCGCGGCGGGCAACAGGAATTTTGGCGGGGCCGTGCGGCAGGCCTGCCGATCGTTCAGCGAGCCCGCCGCATCATGACTCAACCGGCGGCGAAGGGTACGGCGACGAAGATTTGCGCGTCGCCCCGGTCGACCAAAAGCAGCACCGACTTCCGGCCCGATCTGCCGGCCTCGGCGATCGCCTGGTTGGCTTGCCGCGCATCCCGCACGGGCGACCGGTCGACGGCGACGATGACGTCGCCCGGCTGCAGGCCGGCATTGGCAGCTGCCTTGTCCGGATTGACGCGCTCGACCACGGCGGCCACGCTGGTTCCAATCCCAATGTCGTCAGAGGCCTCCGGTGCGCCTGAGATAGGCTGTGGCGATCTCGCGCATCCGGTTGCCGTCGAAGCTCGGCCCATGGCCGCCATGGCCGAGGCGAACAGGCAGGTCAAGGAGCCGCTGCATGGTACGGCGATAATCAGGCCGGGAGGAATCCGGCAGGTCGTCGATCAGCGTGGAATCGTAGATGGCGTCGCCGGCAAAGAACAGGCCGTCTGCCTCGTCGAACAAAGCGATCGAATCCGGCGAATGTCCGGGCAGATGCAGGACGCGGAACTGCCGGTCGCCGAGGTCGACGATGTCGCCCTCGTCCAGCGTGCGCGTCAGCGGCGCCGGCGGAATCTTGTAGTCGGCCGCCGTCCAGCCCGGCGCCGGCAATTTCGAAACGGCGCCGTCGAGATTGTTGAACATGTAGGCGTAGGTCACCTGATCGTTCATGGTCTCGAAATGCTCGGCACTGTGCCGCGGCCCGGCGCGCAGCGGAAACTCGTGCAGCGAGCCGACATGGTCGAGATGGATGTGGGTGGCGACAACAATGAGCGGCTTGCCCTCGGGCGTGTCGATCTCAGGCGCCAGCGGGCAGATGCCCATGCCGGTGTCGACCAGCAGGTCGGCGTCGCGTCCCCTGAAATGCCAGATGTTGGCGCGCACGAAATCATGCACGAACGGCTCGGTCAGCATCGTCGTGCGGTCGTCGATGATCGTCTTGCCGAACCAGTCGCCGACAACGCGCTCGCCACCAAAACGGGTGCCGCCAAAACGGCCGCCCATCAGACGAAGGGCTTTCCCACCTTGTATTTTTCCGGCACCAGCCGCTTCAGGTAAGCCATGCCCGCTTCCGACAGCTGGTTGACATCGGGCTTCATGAAATCGTCGGGCATATGGCGCGTCTTGCCGGCGACGTTCTTCAGCGGCACCTTCTTCAGCACGGTTCTCGTGCCGTCATATTGCAGCGCCACCGAGCCACCGCCTTCGCCGGCAACGGCAACCGCGAAGGCGCCGGCGTCGAAAGCCTCCCGCGCGTCGACGGCGCTGATCGCGCCGACATAGCCGCGCGGCATGTAGCCAAGCGCATCGACGCGGGCGCGCTTGCCCGGCAGGCCTTCGGCGAGCGCACGTTCCAGAGCTGACGGCAGGTCGCTGCCCGACAGTTTGACGTTGCCATGCGCGTCGCGCTCGAGCTTGTCCGGCGGCACCAGGCTTTCGACCAGCGCCTTGCCGTCGGCGGTGCTGACTCCTTCGGAGACGGCGACGATGCAACGCTTGTGGCGGTCGAGCGTGGCGCGCACGTCGTCGATGAAACCGGCGGCGGAGAACGGCCGTTCCGGCACGTAGACCAGATGCGGGCCGCTGTCGGGATCGAGCTGCCAGGCTGCAGCCGCCGCGGTGAGGAAGCCGGCATGCCGACCCATTACGATGCCGACATAGATGCCGGGCAATGCGCGGAAATCGAGATCGACGGACAGGAAGGCGCCGGCGACGAATTCGGCCGCCGAGATGAAGCCCGGCGTGTGGTCGTTTTCCTCGAGGTCGTTGTCGATGGTTTTTGGCGCATGGACGAAAGCAATGCTGCCGCCGGCGGCGTCGGTCAGAATCTGCTGCGTGCCCGACGTGTCGTTGCCACCGATGTAGATGAAAGCGTCGGCGCCGGCCTTCTTCAGGCCCTTGAGGATGACCTCGCAATAGGCGGCATCCGGTTTGTCGCGCGTCGAGCCGAGCGCGGCACTCGGCGTGCCGGCGATCAGCCGCAGCCGGTCCTCTGGGATGGCGGAGAGGTCGACATAGTTGCCGTCACGAATGCCGCGCACGCCGTGGAGCGAGCCCAGCACCTTGGCGCCGGGATGGCGCTTGCGGACTTCCAGCGTGGCCCCGACAACCGTCTGGTTGATGACGGCGGTCGGGCCGCCGCCCTGTGCGATGACAAACGTTCCAGCCATGCTCGATCTCTCCCGGCGCTGTGGTTTTCAAGGCACCTTGGCCTAGCTTGCCGCATCGCGCAACGGGAGTTTCCAGCGGCGCCAAACCGCCGCACAGGATCAGACGACCACGACCGGGTTCTTCTTGGAAACGCGGCTGTAGAGGTCGATGATATCCTGGTTGATCAGGCGCACGCAGCCCGACGACATCGCCTGGCCAATGCTCGCCCATTCCGGCGAACCGTGTATGCGGTAGCCGGTGTCCTTGCCGTCCTGGTAGATGTAGAGGGCGCGTGCGCCGAGCGGGTTGGTGAGGCCACCGGGCTGGCCGTTTTGCCATTTCACCAGTTCCGGCTTGCGCTGGATCATCTCCGGCGGCGGCGTCCAGGTCGGCCATTCCTTGCCGTACTGGATGTTGGCGCGGCCGGACCAGCGGAAGCCGTCCTTGCCGATGCCGACGCCGTAGCGGATGGCGTCGCCGCCCTCCTGCACCAGATAGAGCTTTCGCTCCTGCAGATGGACGACAATCGTGCCGGGCGCCTCGCCGGTCTCGTTGACGACGATCTGGCGGCGGAACTCCGGCTTGACCTTCTGATAGGGCACCGCCGGCACTTCGAAGCCGCCATCGTTTAGCGAAGCGTACATGACATCGGGGCCGGTGACGTTCTTGTCGACGCTGATCGCCGGACGGATCGGCCGCACCGAGCCGGTGACCGTGTCATCCAGCTGGAATTGCGGCAGCTCGAGCGTCGAAGTGCTGCAGCCGGCCATGCCGAGCAGCGTCATGGCGCCGGCCCCTGACAGGACGAAGCGGCGGGAATAGAGATGTTCGGTCTCGTTTGCGTCGCCATTTGCTGGCGGCGTCACATTCTGCGGCAACTCACGCATGCACCCAAACCCTACGCTGTCGGCGGGAAACACGGTCCGGCCGGATAGCAGGCAGTTTCGCCAAACATGGTTGAAAAAGGGTGAAGGCCCAACGACCGGCATTAAACTTGTGCCGCCAATAGCCGCAGCGGTCGGGCGAAATGGTCCGCCGTGCATTTTTGGGAGAGGGCTCTTTACATTCCTCCGCACACGAGGATTTATCCTTTTCTTTGCGCTCAAGGAGACAAAGATGTCGTTCGAAAACTGGGCCGCCTTCGCCGCCGCCTCCACCGTTCTGCTCATCATTCCCGGCCCGACCATTCTTCTGGTCGTGTCCTATGCGCTGGGCCAGGGCTGGCGCACCGCCTTGCCGATGTCCGTCGGCGTGGCGCTGGGCGACTTCACCGCCATGACCCTGTCGATGCTGGGCATCGGCGCGCTGCTGGCCGCGTCGGCGACCGTGTTCACCATTCTGAAGCTGATCGGCGCCTGCTATCTGATCTATCTCGGGGTAAAACTATTTCGCGCCGGCGGCGCGCTCAAAGCCGAACCACGCACAGATGCCGTCTCGGCCGCCAAGATGATGGCGCACGCCTGGCTGGTCACCGCACTCAACCCGAAGAGCATCACCTTCTTCGTCGCCTTCCTGCCGCAGTTCCTCAACCGGGAAGCCGATTTCTGGGCACAGATGCTGATCTTCGAAGCGACCTTCCTGGCGCTCGCCTTCGCCAATGCCTTCGGCTACGCGCTGATTGCGGCGCGCGCCCGCAACGTCGTACGCAACCCCAAGGCGATCCGCATCTTCAACCGCACCGGCGGCACGCTGCTGGTCGGCGCCGGGATCGCCACGGTGGCGATGCGCTCGGGCAATTAGGAACTGCGGAGCATCAGGGCCGATATGGCAGTAAGAGATCCATTCGGCCTGATGTTTTCGGGCGCGACCGAGGCCGGGTTTTCACCCTACAGCCAGGCCGTTCATGAATTGCAATGCTTCGTCGGCGACCCGGTCGGCTCCGTTGACCGCGCCATATCGGCGGATCCCGGTTTCGTCATGGCGCATGTCTTCAAGGGGTATCTGTTCGGCCTCGCCACCGAACGCGAGGCAACGGCGGTCGCCCAGGCATGCCATGCTGCGGCACTGCCGCTTGCCGCGACGCCGCGCGAACAGGCGCATGTGGCGGCCCTTGGCCACCTTGCCGAGGGACGCTGGCATGACGCCGCGCGCCTGCTCGAAGATATCGCCATCGACAACCCGCTCGACGCGGTGGCGTTGCAGGTCGGCCACCAGATCGACTTCTTCACCGGCAATGCCCGCATGCTGCGCGACCGTATCAGCCGCGCGCTGCCGTCCTGGCAGAGCGGCATGCCAGGTTACCACGCCATTCTCGGTATGCAGGCCTTCGGTCTCGAGGAGATGGGCGACTATATCAGAGCCGAAAGTTTCGGCCGACAGGCGATCGAGATCGAGCCGCGAGACGGCTGGGCGCAGCATGCGGTCGCCCATGTCATGGAGATGCAGAGCCGGCAACGGGACGGCATCGCCTGGATGCGCGCCAACCCCGACGCGTGGACCAAAGAAAGCTTGCTGCAGGTGCATAATTGGTGGCATCTGGCGCTGTTCCACTACGATCTCGGCGAGACCGACGAGGTGCTCAAGCTCTATGACGGGCCGATCTATGGCGAGCGTTCGACGCTGGCGCTGAACATGGTCGATGCATCCGCGATCCTGTGGCGGCTTTATCTCGGCGGTGTCGATGTCGGCGACCGCTGGGCAGCGCTCGCCGCCAACTGGGCGCCGAAGGCTGGAGCCGGCAACTACGCCTTCAACGATGCGCATGCGATGATGGCATTTGTCGGCGCCGGGCTGGAAGGGCCGGCCAAGATCTTGCTCGAAGCCCAGCACGAGGCGATGCGCGGCAGCGACGACAATGCCGCCTTTACCCGGGATGTCGGCCAGCCACTGACTGAAGGCATCAAGGCATTCGGCGAGGGCAATTACAGCGAAGCGGTGCGCCTGATCCGACCGATCCGCGCCATTGCCCATCGCTTTGGCGGCAGCCACGCCCAGCGCGATGTGATTGATCTCACGCTGATCGAGGCGGCGTTGCGCGCCGACGACACGGCGCTTGCCCGGGCGTTGACGGCCGAGCGCGCACTGGTCCGGCCGGACAGTCCGCTGTCGGCGCTGTTTTCGCAACGCGCCGCCAATTTGTCAGAGAATTGACCCGCGGCGGATCTTGTTTTAAAAACTGGCAAGCCAGATTTTTTCGAGACCCGAAAAAATTAATGGCGATGGGAGGAATGCATGTATCTCGGCCTCGATCTCGGCACGTCGGGCGTCAAGGCGCTGTTGATCGATGCCGGGCAGAAGATCATCGGCTCCGGCCATGCTTCGCTTGACGTATCGCGGCCGCATCCCGGCTGGTCCGAACAAAACCCCGCCGACTGGATCCGCGCCTGCGAGACGGCCATCGCCGAGCTGAAAACCTCGCACCCGAAAGAGCTTGCCGCGGTCAAGGGCATCGGCCTTTCCGGCCATATGCATGGCGCCACCTTGCTCGATGCCGGCGACCAGGTGCTGCGCCCCTGCATCCTGTGGAACGATACGCGCAGCCACGCTGAGGCCGCGGCGCTCGATGCCGACCCGCGCTTTCGCCAACTCACCGGCAACATCGTCTTCCCCGGCTTCACGGCGCCGAAACTCGCCTGGGTGAAGAACAACGAGCCCGCGGTTTTCGCCAAGGTTGCAAAAGTGCTTTTGCCGAAGGATTACCTGCGGCTCTGGCTGACCGGCGAGCATATTTCCGAAATGTCCGACTCGGCCGGCACCTCCTGGCTCGATGTCGGCAAACGGCGCTGGTCCCCCGAATTGCTTGCGGCGACATCGCTCGACGAAAGGCATATGCCGTCGCTGGTCGAAGGCACGGAGAAGGCCGGCGCCTTGCGCGCCGAACTGGCCGCCAGCTGGGGCATAGCATCGGGCACCCCGGTTGCCGGCGGCGCCGGCGACAATGCGGCTTCAGCCTGCGGCATGGGCACGGTGGGCGCCGGCCATGCTTTCGTGTCGCTCGGCACATCCGGCGTGCTGTTTGCCGCCAACGCGTCCTATCTGCCCAATCCGGCCAGCGCGGTGCACACCTTCTGCCATGCCCTGCCCAACACCTGGCACCAGATGGGGGTCATCCTGTCTGCGACCGACTCGCTGAACTGGCTGTCGGAGATTTCAGGCAAGAAGGCCGGCGAATTGACCGCCGAACTTGGCGATGTGCTGAAAGCGCCGAGCGGGGTGTCGTTCCTGCCCTATCTCTCGGGCGAGCGTACGCCACACAATGATTCCGTCATTCGTGGGTCCTTCACCGGACTGGCGCATGAATCCGGCCGCGCAGTGCTGACGCAGGCCGTGCTAGAAGGCGTCGCCTTCGCCTTCCGCGACAGTCTCGAAGCCTTGAAGACGGCGGGCACGATCTTGACGCGGGTGACGGCGATCGGCGGCGGCTCGCGCTCGCGCTACTGGCTGAAGGCGATCGCCACGGCGCTGCAGGTGCCGGTGGACATTCCGGCCGACGGCGATTTCGGCGCGGCCTTTGGCGCCGCCCGGCTCGGGCTGATCGCGTCGACGGGGGCCGACCCGCTGGCGGTGTGCACGGCGCCGAGGACGGATGCGACGATCGAGCCGGATGCTGCGCTTGGCGGGGCGTATGCCGATGCCTATCAGCGCTACCGGGCGCTGTATCCGGCGATCAAAGGCGTGACCGCGTGAGTCGGCGCGAGGCACCCCCCTCTGCCCTGCCGGGCATCTCCCCCGCAAGGGGGGAGATCGGCAGCGTCGGCGGGTATGCCAGTCTTGTAAGGTGGGTGATTAGCGAAGGCGTGGATACCAGCCAATCTCCCCCCTTGCGGGGGAGATGCCCGGCAGGGCAGAGGGGGGTGTCTCGCGCCACCCTTAATCGATCACTGCGCCGGCACCTTGTCCAGAAACCCGGTGACGCTCTTCAGGCGCCCATTTTCGATAACACCGATATCGGTGCCTTCGATAACCGACGGCACGCCTTCCGGCCCAAGATTCCACGAGAAGCGGATGCGGTCGCCAAACCCGTCCGGCGTACCCTTCAGCGAGAACCGGAAGCCGGCGAAGCGCTGCTGTACGCCGTCGATCAGCCCAGCAACGCCGGCGTGGCCGTCGCCCTGCATGAGCGGATCGCGGTAGCTGACGTCTTCGGTGAAGGTGGCCTTGAGCAGTTCGGCACGGCGATCCGCATCGGCCTCGTTCCAGGCGGTGATGTAGTTCTGGGCGATCGTATTGAGGTCGGTCATGGTCTGTCTCCTTCGTTGAGTGGCTTTGACACGAGGCTTTTCACCCCAAGCGAGAGCGAAACCAATTACGCCTGAGGTAATCAGGGTGAACTATTCGAGAGAGGACAGAAATCATGAGCAGCGGATTTTTCGGCGACATCAAAGCGATCAAGTATGAGGGGCCGGATTCCACCAATCCGCTGGCCTACCGCTTCTACAATCCCGACGAGGTGGTGGCCGGCAAACGGCTGGAAGACCATCTGCGCTTCGCCGTCGCCTACTGGCATTCTTTCGCCTGGCCGGGCGGCGATCCCTTTGGCGGCCAGACCTTCGACCGGCCCTGGTTTCCCAAGGCTGGCGGCGTCGACACGATGGAACTGGCCAAGCTGAAAGCCGACGTCGCCTTCGAGATGTTCTCGCTGCTCGGCGCGCCCTATTTCTGCTTCCACGACGCCGACGTGCGGCCGGAAGGCAAGGATTTCTCCGAAAGTGCCGCGCGGCTCGACGAGATCGCCGACTATTTTGCCGCCAAGATGAAGAAGACCGGCGTCAAGCTGCTCTGGGGTACGGCCAACCTGTTCTCCAACCGCCGCTTCATGTCGGGCGGCGCCACCAATCCCGATCCGGATGTCTTCGCCTATGCGGCGGCGACGGTGAAAAGCTGCATCGACGTCACGAAGCGGCTGAAGGGCGAGAATTATGTACTGTGGGGCGGGCGCGAGGGCTATGAAACGCTGCTCAACACCGATCTTGCTCGCGAGCAGGAGCAGGCCGGGCGCTTCCTCAGTCTCGTCGTCGACTACAAGCACAAGATCGGCTTCAAAGGCACGATCCTGATCGAGCCGAAGCCGCAGGAGCCGACCAAGCATCAGTACGACTACGACGTTGCCACGGTCTACGGTTTCCTCAAGCGCTTCGGGCTGGAGAAGGAAGTGAAGCTGAACATCGAGCAGGGCCACGCGATTCTTGCCGGCCATTCCTTCGAGCACGAGCTGGCGCTGGCCAATGCGCTCGGCGTCTTCGGCTCGATCGACATGAACCGCAACGACTACCAGTCGGGCTGGGACACCGACCAGTTCCCCAACAATGTGCCGGAGATGGCGCTGGCCTATTACCAGGTGTTGCAGGCCGGCGGCTTCAAGACCGGCGGCACCAATTTCGACGCCAAGCTGCGCCGCCAGTCGCTCGACCCGCAGGACCTGCTGATCGGCCATATCGGCGGCATGGATTCCTGCGCACGAGGTCTCAAGGCAGCCGCCAAGATGGTCGAGGACAAGGCGCTGTCGGGTCCGCTGGCCGAGCGCTATGCCGGTTGGAACACGGCCGAGGGCAAGGCGATGCTGTCGGGCAAGCGCTCGCTGGAAGACATCGCCGAGCGCGTGGTAAAGAAGAAGATCGAGCCGCAGCCACGCTCCGGCCGCCAGGAGTTGCTGGAAAACATCGTCAACCGCTACGTCTGAGGGCGGAAAGCCGATTCGTTGTGCTCAAGGGTGGCTGGATAACATTCCGGCCGCCCCGGAATGGGGTTTGCGCAAGACCCTATCCGACGACAAGGGTTTGCCCTTTGGCGCCCCTCAATGACCTCGCTCTTGCCTTCAAACTGCCGTCACGTATCTCGTATAAGGATGCGGTTGTGGCGGGTGAAAAGGAAGGAGGCGAACCGATATGCAGCATGAACGCGAAATCAACGCCCTGCTCTCATCCGGCGAGACCGGATCGATCATCGACCGGCTGATGGCGCTGCCGCGGCCGACCGACAGCGTGAAAAACGAATGGGATCGTGCTGTCAGCAGCCGATTTGAAGTCCGTCTGGCGAGGCAGATGCGCTCGCAGATGGACGCCGGCAGCGATCGACAGAACGCAGCCTGATCTCCCTTTGTCTGTGCATGTCGTAATCCCAAAACCGCGACACACTTTTGGGCGACATGCATCAACCTCGGCGCAGCCTGACCGGGGCTTCGCCGAACGCTCTTGAAAACGCTCTGGAAAATGCCGCGGCGGACGAGAACCCCGTCCGCCCGGCAATATCCGCCATGGCGATCCGCGTGTCGACCACCAGCCGCCGCGCCGCGCCCAGCCGCAGCCTGAGATAATATGCGCCCGGCGTCTCGCCGATCAACTTGCGAAAAATGCTCTCCAATGTCCGCGCCGTCACCCCGGCGCGTTTTGCCACCGCGTCGATGGTCAGCGGCTGGTCGACATGCGATTCCATCAACCGGATAGCCTGCGCCAGACGCGGGTCGTAGCCGTCGAGCCGGCCGAGCGAGACCAGCGGCTGCGCGTCGGTCGCGGCGCGCGCCTGGTCGTAGATGAAGACGCTGGCGACATCGAGCGCGACGGCCATGCCGAGCCGGGTGCGGATCAGATGCAGCATCAGGTCGAAGGTCGGCGACGCCCCGCCCGAGGTGAACACCGGTCCGTCGATGACGTAGCGGTCCGGACGCACGTCGACGCCGGGAAAGGCGGAGGAAAAATCCTCCATGTCTTCCCAATGGGTGGTGGCGCTGCGGCCTTCGAGGAGGCCGGCGCGCGCCACCAGCCATGTGCCGGCCTCGACGCCGCCGCAGGCGCGAGCCGCGCGGGCCGCTCGCCGTAATCCGGAAAGCAGAGCCGATGCCGCGTAATTCTGGGTGCCGAAGCCGGCGACGACGACAAGCACGTCGGTCGGCTCGGCCGCATCGAAGCGGCCCCTGACCGCCACCGGCAGGCCGCATGTGGTGACCGGCGCCTCGCCGGTGACCGAGACCAGTTTGAAATCGAACAGCGTCTCGCCTGAGATGCGGTTGGCGGCGCGCAGCGGGTCGACGGTCGACGCCACGCACATGATGGACGAGCCTGAAAACACCAGCAGCGTCACCTTGAGCGGCGATCGCTCAGCGCGAAAGATGGTCGGTTTTTCGCTTTTGATCACGAGAGCTTCGTAAATTGCAAAACAGTTTCCGGCAAGTCGGTCATTGTTAGGGTCTGTTTCTATGGGGAGGAGATGTCCATGCCGCTCGCGATGAACCGTGAGGTTTTCATTACCTGTGCCGTGACCGGGTCCGGCGGCTCGCAGGACCGCTCCCCGCATGTGCCACGCTCGCCCAAGCAGATCGCCGATTCGGCGATCGATGCGGCCAAGGCCGGTGCCGCCATCGTCCACTGCCATGTCCGCGACCCCGAGACCGGCAAGCCGCGCCGCGATGTCCATCTCTACCGCGAAGTGACGGACCGCATCCGCGCGGCAGAAGTCGATGTGATCCTGAACCTGACCGCCGGGATGGGCGGCGACATGGTGTTCGGCTCACCGGAAGCGCCCCTGCCGCTCAATGAAAAAGGCACCGACATGGGCGGCGCCACCAACCGCATGGAACATGTGCGCCAGTGCCTGCCGGAAATCTGCACGCTGGATTGCGGCACCATGAACTTCGCCGAGGCCGATTATGTCATGACCAACACGCCCGGCATGCTGCGCGCAATGGGCGGCATGATGACGGCGCTCGGCGTCAAGCCGGAGATCGAAGCCTTCGATACCGGCCACCTCTGGTTCGCCAAGCAGCTGGTCGAAGAAAAGGTCTTGAATCCCGACGCGCTGGTGCAGCTCTGCATGGGTGTGCCGTGGGGGGCGCCGGACGACCTCAACACCTTCATGGCCATGGTTAACAACGTGCCGTCGACCTGGAACTGGTCGGCCTTCGCCATCGGCCGCAACCAGATGGCCTATGCAGCCGCTGCAGTGCTCGCCGGCGGCAATGTCCGCGTCGGTCTCGAAGACAATCTCTGGCTCGACAAGGGCGTGCTGGCCACCAATGCGCAGCTCGTCGAGCGCGCGGCCAGCATCGTCACCAATCTCGGCGCCAGGATTTTGGGGCCGGAGGAAGTGCGCAGGAAGCTCAACCTCACCAAGCGGGCGCCGATCGCAGCGGCTGCTTAAGACGGGAGCGGATCATGGCTACCGTCAAATTCACTGCGATGAAGGATGGCGACAGGCAAGACTACGAGTTCCTGACCGCCCATGAGATCGACTATGCCGCCAGGACCGGCGAGCGGCTGCTCGACGCTTTGGTGCAGCTCGACGAAGGCCTGTCCGGCTACAAGATCACCCGGCTCGGCCATTCGCTGCAGGCGGCGACTCGTGCCTGGCGCGACGGCGCCGACACCGACTGGATCGCCTGCGCGCTGCTGCACGACATCGGCGACATCGACGCACCGTACAATCACGACGAATACGCCGCCTCGATCCTGAAACCTTTCGTGCGCGAGCAATGCACCTGGGTGGTGGAAAAGCATGGCGACTTCCAGCGGCTCTATTACGCGCATCATCTCGGCGGCAACCGCCATGCTCGCGACCGCTTCGCCAGCCATGCCTATTTCGACGATTGCGACCAGTTTTGCGAACGCTGGGACCAGTCGAGCTTCGACCCGGACTTCGACACGCTGCCGATCGAATTCTTCCGGCCCTTCGTGCTCGAAGTCTTCGCCCGCAAGGCCTACGACCCCTCCGTGATCCGCGTTGGCGAGCGCGTGCCTCTCATCGACCCTCAAACCGCCAAGACAAAAACCGGAGCCTGACCATGAGCATCATCAACAAGGCAGCCGCCATTGGCGGCGGTGTCATTGGCGCCGGCTGGGTGGCGCGGCTGCTGCTCAACGGCATCGACGTGTCGATCTTCGATCCGGACCCGGAAGCGTCGCGCAAGGTCTCGGAAGTGATGAAGGGCGCGCGCCGCGCCTACAGGCAGATGGTTCCCGGCGGCCTGCCCAGGGAAGGCAGACTGACCTTTGCCAAGACCATCGCCGAGGCGGTGGCCGACGCCGATTTCATCCAGGAGAGCGTGCCGGAGCGGCTCGACCTCAAACACCGCGTACTGGCCGAGATCGATCTCTACGCGCCGGCCAACGCCATTGTCGGCTCGTCCACCTCGGGCATCAAGCCGACCGACATGCAGGTGGCGATGAAGAAGCATCCGGAGCGTCTGGTTGTCGGACATCCCTTCAACCCGGTCTATCTGCTGCCGCTGGTCGAGATCGTCGGCGGCGAACAGACCTTTCCAGAGGCGATCGAGGTCGCAAAGGAGATCTATGCATCGATCGGCATGAAGCCGGTGGTGATCCGCAAGGAGATCGAGGCCTTTGTCGGCGACCGCCTGCTCGAAGCGGCCTGGCGCGAGGCGCTGTGGCTGATCAAGGACGGTATCTGCACGGTCGAGGAACTCGACGACATCATGCGCTATGGCTTCGGCCTGCGCTGGGCGCAGATGGGCATGTTCCAGGTCTATCGCGTCGCCGGCGGCGAGGCAGGCATGCGCCACTTCATGGCGCAGTTCGGGCCGTGCCTGAAATGGCCGTGGACCAAGCTTATGGATGTGCCGGAGTTCAACGACGAGCTGGTCGATCTTATCGCCTCCCAGTCGGACGACCAGGCGCATGGCCTGTCGATCCGCGAGCTGGAAAAGATCCGCGACGACAATCTGGTCGCGATCATGGATGCTCTGTCGAAACAGAACAAAGGCAAGGGCTGGGGCGCCGGCGCCTTGCACAAGGACTATACCAGGCAGCTGGCCAAGCTGGCAGCGAAGAAGCCGGCCGCATCCAGGGCCGCCGAAAAGGCCAAGGCATCGAAGCCGGTGAAGAAGGCGGAAAAGCCGAAGAAAAAGAAGAAGGGCTGAGGACCATGGATTTCGGTCTTTCGGAGGAACAGAAGCTCATCGTCGAGACGACGCGCGCGTTCGTCGAGAATGAGCTTTACCCGCATGAACGCGAGGTCGAGCGCACCGGCGTGCTGCGCCGCGAGTTGATCGAGGAGATCAAGGTCAAGGCAGTCGAAGCGGGGCTCTATGCGGCCAACATGCCGGCCGATGTCGGTGGCGCCGGCCTCGATACGGTGACCTGGCTGCTCTACGAGAAGGAACTCGGCCGCGCCAACTATGCGCTGCACTGGACCTGCGTCGCGCGCCCCTCCAACATCCTGCTCGCCGGCACGCCCGAGCAGCGCGAAAAGTACCTGTTCCCGTGCATCCGCGGCGAGAAGTGGGACTGCCTGGCGATGACCGAGCCCGGCGCCGGCTCCGACCTGCGAGGCATGAAGGCGACCGCGGTGCAGGACGGCGACGACTGGGTCCTTAACGGCACCAAGCATTTCATCTCCCATGCCGATCTTGCCGATTTCGCGATTTGTTTCATGGCATCGGGCGAGGAAGAAACGCCGCGCGGCAAGCGCAAGAAGATCACCGCCTTCTTCGTCGACAAGGGCACCAAGGGGTTCACCGTGCGCGACGGCTACCGTAACGTCTCGCATCGCGGCTACACCAACGCCATCCTCGAATTCGACGATTGCCGCCTGCCGGCAAGCCAGGTGCTGGGTGAGGTCCACAAGGGCTTCGACGTCGCCAATTCCTGGCTCGGCGCCACGCGCCTGCAAGTCGGCGCCACCTGTCTCGGCCGCGCCGAGCGGGCGCTCGGTCATGCCATCGAATATTCCGCGCAGCGCCAGCAGTTCGGCCAGCAGATCGGCAAGTTCCAGGGCGTGTCGTTCAAGCTCGCCGACATGGCGACCGAATTGAAGGCGGCGGACCTGATGGTGTTCGAAGCCGGCTGGAAGTACGATCAGGGCACCGTCACCGATCAGGACATGGCCATGGCGAAGCTGAAGGCTACCGAAATGCTCGCCTTCGTTGCCGACGAAGCCATCCAGATCCATGGTGGCATGGGGCTGATGGACGACCTGCCGTTGGAACGCATCTGGCGCGACGCCCGCGTCGAGCGCATCTGGGAAGGGACGTCGGAAATCCAGCGCCACATCATTTCGCGGGCGCTGCTGCGCCCGTTCGGGGCATAACCCATGCACAAGCTTGAGCGTCTGTTGCGCCCAAAATCCATCGCGGTGTTCGGCGGGGCCCAGGCCGCCGCCGTCGTCGCCCAATCGATCAAGATGGGCTTTGTCGGCGAAATCTGGCCGGTGCATCCGAACAAGGACGAGGTCGCCGGCCGTAAGGCCTATCGCTCGGTCGCCGAATTGCCCGGGGCGCCCGACGCCGCCTTTGTCGGCGTAAACCGGCATCTCACCATCGAGGTGATCAAGGCGCTGGCCAAGCGTGGCGCCGGCGGCGCCGTCTGTTTTGCCGCGGGCTTTCTTGAGACCGAGGCCTATGACGATGACGGCGAGCGGCTGCAGGCCGAACTGGTGGCTGCCGCAGGCCAGATGCCGATCATCGGGCCGAACTGCTACGGCCTGATCAACTATGCCGATGGCGCGCTGCTATGGCCCGACCAGCATGGCGGCATCAGGCTGCCCGAAGGCGCCAAGGGCGTCGCCATCATCACTCAGTCCTCCAACATCGCCATCAACATGACGATGCAGAAGCGCGGCCTGCCGATCGCCTTCCTGATGACCGCCGGCAACCAGGCGCAGACCGGCCTCTCCGAAATGGCGCTCGGCCTGATCGAGGACGAGCGCGTCACCTCGCTCGGCCTGCACATCGAAGCCTTCGATTCGGTAGCCGGCTTCGAGAAGCTGGCGGCGCGGGCGCGCGAACTGAAGAAGCCGATCATCGCCATGAAGGTCGGTCGCTCCGAACAGGCGCGGCAGGCGACGGTCTCGCACACGGCATCGCTGGCTGGCTCGGACGCTGCCTCGGGCGCATTCCTGCGGCGGCTCGGCATTGCCCGCGTCGATTCCATCCCCGCCTTCATCGAGGCGCTGAAGCTGCTGCATGTCACCGGGCCGCTGCCCGGCTATCGTCTGTCGTCGATGAGCTGCTCAGGCGGCGAGGCCTCGGTGATGGCCGACAGCGCCGAAGGCCGCTGGGTTAACTTCCCGGAGCTCACCAGCAAGCACCGCGCCCATGTCAAATCGACGCTCGGGCCGCTGGTCGCGGTCGCCAACCCGTTGGACTATCACACCTTCATCTGGAACAACGAGCCGGCGATGACCGCAACCTTCACCGCCATGGTGTCGGGCGGCTTCGACCTCAACATGCTGGTGCTCGACTTTCCACGCCCCGACCGCTGCTCGGTCACCGACTGGTGGGCGACGCTGCGCGCCTTCGAATCGGCGCTGAAGACCAACAAGGCGCATGGTGCGATCGTCTCCTCGCTGCCGGAGAACCTGCCGGAGGAATACACCGCCGAACTGATGGCGCGCGGCATGGTGCCGTTGTTCGGCATTTCCGAGGCCATGGACGCCGCAGGCGCGGCAGCCTTCATCGGCTGGGCCTGGGCCGAGCCGCAGGCGCAGCCGATCGACACCACGGCTGCAGGTGCGGCCGGAGGCGACCATGTCACGCCTGATGAGGCCGAGGCCAAGGCGCGGCTGATCGAGGCCGGCTTGCCGGTGCCGAAGGCCGAACGCGCCGCCAATGCCGTCGAAGCGGTGATTTCGTCGATGGCGCTCGGCTTCCCGGTGGCGTTGAAGGCGCTTGGCGTCACCCACAAGTCGGAAGTCGGCGCTGTCAGGCTTAACCTCAAGGACGCCGAATCCGTCAGCACCGCGGCGCACGATCTCTTGCCGCTCGGCACCGGGCTCTATGTCGAGCGCATGGTGCGCGACGGCGTCGCCGAGCTGATTGTCGGCTTTACCCGCGACCCGATGTTCGGCGCCGTCATGACGCTGGGAACTGGCGGCTTGCTGGTCGAGCTGTTGCGCGACAGCGTGACCTTGATGCTGCCGGCAACGCGCGACGATATCGAGGCGGCGCTACGCGGCCTGAAACTGTTCCCTCTGCTTGAGGGCTATCGCGGCCGGCCGAAGGCCGATGTCGCCGCGGCCATCGACGCCATCGCAGGCATTGCCGGCTTCGTGCAGAAGAATGCCGGCGAGATCGAGGAACTCGACATCAACCCGCTGATCGTCTGCGCCGAAGGCAAGGGCGCCTGGATTGCCGACGCGCTGCTGGTGCTGGGAGAGAAGAAGAATGTCTGACGTCATTTCAACTCGCCGCGAAGGCACCATCCTCGAGGTCACGCTCGACCGGCCCAAGGCCAACGCCATCGACCTGAAAACGTCGCGGCTGATGGGCGAGACCTTCAAGGCGTTCCGCGACGATCCGGAACTGCGCGTCGCCATCGTCAAGACCGCCGGCGACAAGTTCTTCTGCGCCGGCTGGGATTTGAAGGCAGCAGCCGGTGGCGATGCGGTCGACGGCGACTATGGCGTCGGCGGCTTTGCCGGCCTGCAGGAGCTGCGCGACATGAACAAGCCGGTGATCGCCTGCGTCAACGGCATGGCGGTGGGCGGCGGCTTCGAATTGGCGCTGTCCTGCGACCTCATTTTCGCCTCCGACCATTCCTCCTTCGCCCTGCCCGAAATCCGCGCCGGCACGCTGGCTGATGCCGCGACGATCAAGCTGCCCAAGCGCATTCCCTACCATGTCGCCATGGACCTTCTGCTCACCGGCCGCTGGATGGATGTGGCGGAAGCGCATCGCTGGGGCCTGGTCAACGAAGTGCTGCCCAAGGACAAGCTCGAGGAGCGCGTCTGGGAGATCGCAAGGCTGCTCGCCAGCGGCCCGCCGCTGGTGTTCGCCGCGATCAAGGAGACGGCGCGGGTGGCGGAGGCGCTGACCTTCCAGGACGCGATGAACCGCGTGACGCGCCGGCAATTGGCGACGGTCGATGCGCTGTATGGCTCGGAGGACAATATGGAAGGGTTTCGCGCGTTCGCAGAAAAGCGCGACCCGGTGTGGAAGGGGAAGTAGCCTCTTTACCCTCCCCTCGATGGGGAGGGTCGGACCGAAGGTCCGGGGTGGGGTGATGCGCCACCACCCCCACCCGCCGCTTCGCGGCGACCTCCCCCATCAAGGGGGAGGTAAAGGAGCTGCATGACCGACTACAAAACCCTCATCGATGCCGAGACCTGGGCCTTCATCGAGCGGACCAATTCCTATTACCCGCCCGATACGATCGACTACACCATCGCCCAGCAGCGTGCGATTTATGACCGGATGTGCCGCGAGTTCTTTGCCGGCTATCCCAATGGTGTGACGGCGGAAACGACTTTCATTGCCAACCGATCACACGACATCCCGATCCGCATCTATCGCAGCGCTACCCCGAACACGGCGGCGATGGTGCTCTACATCCATGGCGGGGGTTTCATCCTCGGCGGCCTAGACAGCCATGACGATGTCTGCGCCGAGCTCTGCGCCCGCACCGGTTACGAGGTGGGTTCCATCGATTACCGGCTGGCGCCGGAGCATTTGCACCCGGCCGCTTTCGACGATGCTTTACGTGCCTTCGAATGGGCAGCCAAAACCTACGACCGCCCTATTCTGCTGTGCGGCGACAGCGCCGGCGGCAATCTCTGCGCGGCTGTTGCTCACGCAAGGCGTGGCCATGCCAAAAAGCCGATCGGCCAGGTGCTGATCTATCCGGGCCTCGGCGGCGACCGTTCGAAGGGCTCGTATGTCACGCACGCCGAAGCACCGATGTTGACCATGCGCGATCTCGAATTCTACAAGCACATCCGCACCGGCGGCGCTGACGGTACTGGTGACATCACCTTGTCGCCGCTCGCCGACACCGATTTCACCAAACTGCCGCCAACCGTGCTGATCACCGCGCAATGCGACCCGCTGTCGTCCGAGGGCGAGGCCTACCGCGACCGCATCCTTACCGCAGGCGGACACGCCAGCTGGTCCGAGGAGCCGGGGCTGGTGCATGGCTATCTCCGGGCCAGGCACACGGTCGGCCGGGCCCGCGCCTCCTTCAGCCGCATTGTCGAGGCGGTTTCCGTGCTGGGCAAGGGCGACTGGATCTGGTGATCCGGCTCAACCGCGGACAAAGGCGATCAGCGCCTCGGCCATGCGATCGTTGAACTCCCGGCGAAAGCGGTTTTTCTTCAGCCATTCCGGATTTGAGCCGACGGTCTTGTTGGCATCGACGACAATACCTTTGCCGTCGACGATGAAATAGTCGATGGCGCCGAAATCCAGATTGAGCCTTTGCCGCACCGCCAGCACCTCCGGCGGGACGGCGCCGCCCACCTCATTGCTCAGGATTTTTGAGCCGGCGCACAACACATCGTCGTAGACCTGCCGCATGTTGACCTCGGCACCGAGCAGGAACATGTAGCGGTGCTTGACGATGGGCAGGTCGAGCGTATCGAAAGCGAACTTTTCCACCATCAGGCGATTGTTGCGCCATACATCCCGCGGAACCTCGCCGATCGTCTGGTAGACCTTATAGGGCGGGCAAAGGCGGTCCTTGTAGCCGGGTTCGAAGAGCTTGCGGATGGCATGCGCGCTCCTGGTCAGGCCGTTGCGATGCTGCCACCAGCGCTGCTCTGGTCGGCCGCTGGAGTTGAGGACCGTCTTGACGACAACCGGCCCCTCGTGGCTGTCGCCTGCCTCCAGCTTCAGTGTCGAATAAAGGTGCCGGTGGATGGACAGCGCGCGGCCATTGATGGTGCGGTCGTAGAGGTGGCCGAGCCCGCGGTACGTTGGCGGCACGACTGTCAGGTCGACATGCAGAAAGGCCACCGGCGCCCGATCTCGGCCGGCTGGCCGGTCGAGCAGGCGCACTTTCAATCCAGCCTGTTCCAGGTAAGGCAGCAACTGCGCGATGCTATAGCTCCGCACCAGTCGGAAATTGCGCAGGCTCTCTACATAGACATCGAGATCGGCGGCAGACACCGAACGCTATTCCTTGATATCGACGCCCGAGAAATCATGGTGATCAAAGGGGTCCATGACATAGCCCGTCACCTGTTCGCGCATCGGCATCGAGACCACGGAGTGGGCGATAGCGACCCACGGCATCTGCTCCCTGAAGATCGTTTGCGCCTGCGAATAGAGTTTTGCGCGGGCAGCGGGATCGACGATCCCGGCTGCCTGCTTGAGCAGATCGTCGAAGGCCGGAAAACACCAGTTGGCACGATTGGTGGTGCCGACGCCGGCACAGCCAAGCGGCACCGACAGGAAGTTGTCGGGGTCGCCATTGTCGCCGGTGAAGCCGAACAGCATGGCGCCGTCGCGGTCGCGTGACTTCGAGCGCGCAAGGTATTCTGTCCACTCATACGTCACGACTTCCACGTTGACACCGATCTTTGCCAGGTCGGACTGGATCATTTCGGCCATACGCTGCGCATTCGGGTTGTAGGGACGCTGCACCGGCATCGCCCAGATCTTCATGTGCAGGTCTTTTACGCCGGCATCGGCGAGCCCCTGCCTGGCGGCAGCGGGGTCGAAGACATGATCGGGGCTCGTCTTGTCATAGGCCCAGGAGGTCGGCGGCAGCGGATTGCGTGCGACTTCACCGGTGCCGCGGAACACGACGTCGACCAGCGCCTGGGTGTCGATGGCCATGGCGATCGCCTTCCTCACCCTTGGATCGTCGAAGGGCTTCTGCAAGGTGTTGAAGGCGAGGTATCCCGTATTGAGGCCCTCCTGCCGCATGACCTTGATGCCGGGTGTCGCCTTGATCGCCTCCAGGTCGGCCGGATTTGGATAGGGCATGAGATCGCATTCGCCGGCGCGCAGCTTTTCCATGCGAATGCTGGCATCGGTGGCAATGGCGAAGACGAGATCGTCGATCGTCGGCTTGCCGCGCCAGTAGTCCGGATTGGCCTTGTAGCGGATGACTGCATCCTGCTGGTAGTCGACAAGCTGGAATGGACCCGTCCCGACCGGCTTCAGCGCCAGGTCGAGAAGCCGCTTCTCGGCGACGAGCTTGTCGGCATATTCCTTGGAAACGAGCGAAGCGAAATCCATCGCCAGGTCGGCAAGCATCGGCGAATGCGGCGCCTTCAGCGTCATCACCACAGTATGGTCGTCAAGCTTGCGCCAACCGGCGACAAGATCCGGCATGCCGATGCCGTCGAAGTAAATGTACTGGCGTTTGGCGTAATTGTTGAACGGGTTCTGCGCGTTGGCCTGCCGGTCGAAGGTAAACAGCACATCATCGGCGTTGAAGTCGCGGCTCGGCGTAAAACCCTCGACGCTGTGGAACTTCACGCCGTGCCGCAGGTGGAATGTGTAGGTGAGGCCGTCGTCGGAAATCTCCCAGCTTTCGGCAAGGCCGGGGCGCACCTTGGTGGTGCCGGGATCGAACTCGACCATGCGGTTGTAGAGAGCGGTGGCCGAGGCGTCGCGGGATCCGGAGGCGAGTGCGGGATCGAACGTATCGGGGCTAACCTCGGTGCAGTAGACCAAGGTCTTGGCTACGGATTGATGGACCGGCAACGCACATGGAAAAAGCGCCGCCAGCAAGAGAACGAAGTGCCTGCGTGTCATGATCCCCCCAGGGTTGGGAAGACGCTAGCAGAAGCCGGCACTGACGGTAAGTAAGCCGGCCGGTCTTTCGCGCGCCAAGACTGTTTTCCACCTTGAGTTGACACAAGGAATTAGCCGCGCCTCTGTGAAATGGCGGACAGACCCGACCGCCGTTTTGCATGAACCTTTCCGCTTCAGCCTGCGACTGACGACCAGGCGCCGCATGGTGCGGGCCGGAAAGGATGCCCCCAATGACTAGGACCCCAGAGGCTCCACGGTCTCCGGGACCAACGCAAGCTCAGCGCGACCACCGCCTTCGGGATGGAGTCGATGCGCTGGGCTTTCGGCTGATTCCGTTGACCCTGCGCAGGAGCAGGCGTATCGTGAAGATGAGGAAAGCAGACAATTCGATCAGGGACGAACGTGCCGGAACGCCGCGCCTAGCCCTGTTTCGCGCGGCCGGACCGGATGTTCCTCCCGAAAACTTCGGGGGGAGTTTTATGTCCTGCGATCGCGGCGCGTCCATGTCGTCTCCAAGCGGCGGTTTGCGCCGTTCGCTCCATCTGGCCGGCGGTTTGCTTGCCCTGGCGCTGAGCGCCGCGCTCTGGTTGGGCACAGCCGCCCAAGCGCAGGAAACCCAGATCATCTATCCCGGCTCGATGGCGGTCACCGGATTTTCCGGCACCGTCATTCCCAATTTCGACTCTGCCGATTCCGAAAGGGGGGGGCTGCCGCCCGGCGTCGACCCAGTCGACGAAACCTTCATCGACACGACGCGCGCCACCTTGCGCGTCTTCGACGTTTCGGCGCTCGGCGGACCGGCTTCCGGCCAGCTCGTCTACACGCCGCCGCCTTTCGAGGTGACGGCCGAACAGATCGGCCAGGTATTCGCCATCACCTATGATGACGGTGTGCGCGACGGCGTTCCCTCGGGCGTCCCCAACCTCTATGCCGGCGCTACCTCGCTGCACGGCATCCGTATCGTCACCCCGGACGAAGATGCCGACGGTCGGCCCGAGCGACAGCGCCGCGGAACCGCAGGCGCCGTCTTCATGGACGGCCAGTTCGGCACCGAAAGCGGTGGCGGTCCGGGCACGATCTGGAAGATCGACGGCATCACCGGCGCGGTCTCCAAATTCGCCGACATTGACACCAACAGCGGTTCCGGCATCGGCGACATCAGCTTCGACAGCAATCACCGCGAGTTCTTCGCCAGCGATCTCGACACCGGCCTCATCCACCGCCTCGATGCCAACGGCACGCTGATCGACACATTCGATCACGGCGTTGCCCGGCGGCCGGCGCATGGGCTGGCTCCCGTCGCCGATGACGGTGCGGTGATGGACATACAGGGTGCTGCCTTCGACTCGGAAGACCCCGACACATGGGGCTACACGCAGGACGAACGCCGCGTCTGGTCCGTCGCCTATCATGGCGGCCGGCTCTATTATTCGGTCGGCGAAAAGGCCGAGATCTGGTCGGTTGGCATTGCCCGCGATGGCAGCTTTGCCGGTGATCCGCGCTGGGAGCTGACGGTCAAGGCCGACAAGGACTACGCCGTCACCGACATCGCCTTCGACAACCAGGGTTTCATGTATCTGGCGCAGCGCGGCCCGGTCGAGAATCGCTACGATTACAGCCAGTTCGCCGATTCCGGCAAGGGCGAGGTCATCCGCTACTGGCGCGAAAACCCGGACGATCCGGCGACGGAATCGGTCTGGGTGGAAGAGCCGCAGGAATATGCGGTCGGCTTCCCGCAAGGCAACCGGCAGTCTGCCGGTGGGCTCGACCTGCAATATGGCTATGACGCCGACGGCAATCTCGACACCGGCGTGTGCATCGACACGCTGGTCAACACCGGCGACAAGCTGCGCGACAACCCGACACTTGCCGACCAGCTCGCCGGCGGCGGGCCGCTTGCCGTGCACGGCGTGCAGATCACGCCGACGCCGTTGGTCAAGCCGGCCAACGTGCCGCCTTTCGGCTCGTGGTTCGTCGACTTCGACGGCTATTTCGAAGACCCGGAAGTGGAAGGCCATGTCGGCGACGTCGAGGTCTGGCACCCCTGCGAAGGCCGTGCCGGCTATTATGAAGAGATCCCCGGCGGTTATCTGCCGCCGTTCTATCCGCCGGACTTCCCACCGCCCGGCGATCTGCCTCCGTGCATCGATGTCGAGGATGTTCAGTTCTACTGCACGCCTCGCGGCCTCCAGGCCGACCTCTATCTCCATGACCATGCCGGCTTTGGCGGCGATTCGATCAAGGTCCAGTCCATGACACCAGGCGTCGGGGTGACATCACCCCAGTCGCATGCTCCCGGTAAGCCTTACACGGTCGACATCACCGGCCATTCTCCGGGCGACAGAGTCGATGTTGGACTTTGCTTCTACAGGCAGTCCGACAAGGACAAGGGTGGCTACTACCCTTGCTGCAAGATGACTTTGCCGCTCAGAACCCCAGCCGTCAGCTGCGAACGTTGAGGAGGGGAAGATGAAAAATCTCGCACTTTCCCCGACCGCGAACAGCAGTCAATCCAACGTCATGGAGACCATCATGAAACCCCTGTCATATGCCAGGCGCGGCGCGCGCTGGCTGATGGCGGCCGGTATCGCGGTCGCCATGTTCACCCCTGTGGCAAGCCACGCCGAAGATGCAGTCCCGATCACTCCGGAACTGCGGCTCGACCTCGACAATTCAAAAATCGTCAACCCGAGGCCGGAACGGATCGTGCCGTTCTTCACCAAAACAGGCACACAGAGGAGCTGCGACTACGTCGTCTACTCCCTGAGCTTTGGCCTGCGCGGCGACTCGCAAGGCTTTGCCGACCCAAGCTTTTCGGCCAGGCTGAAGAAACTCCAACTCGACTTCAAGGATCAGCTTCCGCACGGTCTTGCGATCGTCAACGTCAACGTGTCCGGCGACGGCACGGATGCGTCTGGCGGACCGCTGCCGGGTGCGACAATCAGCACCTCGGCTAATCCGAACGATACGGCAACGGTTTCCGATTTCCGGATTTCCACCACCGATCTCGACGGCGCTGGGGCTGGCAATGAACGCGTCATCAATTTCAAGATCACCGCCAAGATCGACCATGCGGCGTTTCCTTCGCCGACCATCGTCGGCAACCAGGGCATGATCAAGGTGACGCCGGGCGTCGGCACGGGGGCCATCATCCCGTCGCAGGATCCGGGCAAGCCCGACGACGGCGACTACAAGACCGGGGCCAAGACCTCGATCAAGATCGACCTCACCAATTGTGACAAGCGGCCTCCGCCTCCCGACCGGGAATGTTTCAAGGTGGAGCGCGGCACGGTCGATTGCATGCAAGGCGGCGGCGCGTTCATCTACCACATGCCTGTCGGCCCGGAGATGGGCGGCAAATGGGTGCAGGTATCGACGACGACCCCAGGCATCACCATCATCCCCGACACGCAATTGGTGCCGGCGGGCGGCGGTGTGCTGAACTGGAAGATCGTCGGTGCGTCGCCCGGCGACGTCATCCACCTCATCGTCACCGGCATCGAGACCTATGCCGGCCCGAAGGAGGGCTGGGGACTATGCTGCACGCAGACCATCGACATCGTCATCCCGCGTGACTTGAGATGTCCGCCCAAGGACAAGGAACCGGACCTCAAGGTCGAGAAACGCGCCGACGTGACGCGTTGCACGATGGGGGGCGGCTGCGACTTCACCATCAAGGTCACCAATGTCGGCGACGGGCCGTATCACGGCAAGATCGTGCTCGACGAGGTGACGCTGCCGGCCGGCTCGACTCTGGATGCAGGGCCCAATCCGCCCTGGGTATGCATGCCCGGCGTGACCCCGATGACGTGCACCTATCCGGTGACCACGCTCAATCCGGGGGCCTCCATCAACCTCAAGCTCGGCTTCAAGCCGGCGGGTGGTTGGCAAGGCAGCGCGCTGCGCAACTGCGCCACCTATAACTACGGCGCCAGCGGCAAGCCGCTGTTCGGCAGCCAGCAGAACGATCGCGGCTGTGCCTCGATCCCGATCTGCCGGCGTGGCGACCGCGACCGCGATTGCCGGCCCCCGGTCGACAAGAAGGTCGACCTGATCCTGAAGAAGCGTGCCCGCATCCCGGTCTGCACGCCCGACGGCATCTGCTACTTCGTGATCGACATCATCAACAATGGCAGCGTCCCCTATAATGGGCCGCTGACGGTTATCGACAATTACCCGGGCGGCGCGCCGGCCTCTTCGACCTTCGGCCCGTCTCCGCCCTGGACATGCGGACCGAACGGTCCCGGCCAGTTCCGCTGCGACAATGCAGGCATCGTGCTGATGCCGGGCGCCTCGACGCCGATCGTCGTCAAGGCGGTCATGCCGGCCGGCTACCAGTCGGATTCGGTCGAGAACTGCGCGGCGCTGAAGCCCGTCCCCGGTGAGGTCGACCTCACCAACAACAAGGCCTGCGCCAAGGAACGCTTCCGTCATCCCAATGGCGGCAAGCCGACCCTGCGCATCACCAAGGTCTGCAATGGCTCGCTCGCCGGTGCGGCGGTGGTTTCCTGCCGCATCACCGTCATCAGCCTTGGCACCTCTGCCCCCACCGGTCCGGTGCGGGTCAACGATGCTGCCACGCTGATATCGGGTGGCGCGCCGGTCCAGATCCAGACCGTCACACCCGACGGTGCGGAATGGGCCTGCGGAGCGGTTCCGGCCAATGCGCTGTCATGCCAGATACCCGGCGCCGCGATGACGCCCGGAACCTCCAGGCACTTCGACGTGACGGTCTTGGCCAATGGCGCGTTCGAGAACTGCGCACGCGGCTCATACGGCCCGGCCCCTGGAGACGATATCGTCTACCCGATCGGCCAGGCCTGCGCCAAGGGCGGCGGCACGTCCACCATTAGCGTCAAGAAGACCGGCGATGCCGAGTGCCAGCCCGGGCAACCCTGCTCGTTCGAGATCACCATCACCAATGATGGCCAGACCGCCTTCTCCGGTCCGGTCCGCATCGGCGATGCGATCGGGGTGGACGGGCTGGGGCGGCTGCAAGGCGTCGCGATCACCGCGATCGAGCCGCCCTTTGGCTGCTCGCCCGAACCGACGACCTTGCCGTTGACCTGCATTGCCAACCTGACGCTCGGCGCCGGGGAAAGCCATGTGCACAAGGTCACGGTGGTCCTTCCCGACGCTCCCCTGGCCAATCTGCGGGGCAACGTCAGCGGCCGGAACTGCGTCGGCGTCTTGTCTCCCGACACCAGGGTGCAAGGCGGCGGCGACGTACTGCCCGGCGACCTGACCAATATCCAGGGGGATCGCGGCAAGGCCTATGCCTGCCATCCCTTCACCATCAAGCGCGAGGTGAAGAAGGAATGCTCGCCGGGGTTCGTCATGAACGATGCCGGTCGGTGCGTGTGTCCGGAAGGCACGACGTTCCGCAACGGCCAGTGCTCGCCCGACGGCGGCGTCATCATCCAGCCGAAGGATCCAAGGCCCTGCGTGCTGCTCAAGGGCCAGATCCGCACCGAGGATGGACGCTGTGTCTGCCCGCGCGGAACCGAGCTTGAGAACGGCGCTTGCGTCAAGACCGACAAGCCTGGCTGCACCATCCCCGGTTCGGTCCCGACGTCGGACGGCAATGGCTGCTACTGCCCGGAAGGTACGCATCTCGACCGACAGGCAAACGCCTGCGTGCGCGACAAGCAGAAGCCTCAGGAGTGCAGCATACGCGGCCAGGTTCATGACGCCGATGGCGATTGTGTCTGCCCGCGTGGGACAGAGGTGCGCGATAGAGCCTGCCGGCCGATCCGGCCAAAGCCTGAACAGTGCTCGATCCGTGGTCAGATCCACAACGCCAACGGCGATTGCGTCTGCCCGGACGGCACAGAAGTCAGGGGCAAGGTCTGCCGGCCGATCCGGCCGAAGCCCGAGCAGTGCTCGATCCGCGGCCAGGTCCATGACGCCAATGGCAATTGTGTCTGCCCGCGGGGTACCGAGGTGCAAGGCAATGCCTGCCGGCAGAAGAAGCCTGTGCTGGAACAGTGCGACATACGCGGCCAGGTGCACAACAAGCGCGGCGAGTGTGTTTGCCCGCGCGGCACCCAGGTGATCGACGGCGCATGCCGCAAGCCGAGGCCGCAGGTGGGAGACTGCGCCCCGGGCTCGCAGATGGTCGGTGGCCAGTGCGTGCCGATCATCAAGCGGCGCTGCCCCGAAGGCACGGTTGGTCGGTTCCCGAACTGCAGGGCGATCCGGCAGCAGCCGTCGCTGGACCCGAGCCTGTTGCTCAATCCGGGTGTCCTTCAGCAGTTCATACCGAAGCGCACGCCGCAGACGCAGGTACAGCCGCAAAGGGATCCGGCGGCCAACTTCAAGCCATAGGATCTGAATACGAGTCAAAAGTCAGAACCCCGCCGGAGCGATCCGGCGGGTTTTTTCCTTGGGCGCGCTGCGGCGATCGGGCGGCCAGGTATTCGCCGAACCCGCTGCCGGGCGCAGCAAATACCGACTTTCCCTTTTCGGGATCATGGTCTAGAGCAGTTCATCGTTTCGTGGAAACGCCGAACCGCTCTATCTCTTTGTTTTCACGCAATTCCGGACGGAAAGCCGTTCCCACTTTTCCTGGAATTGCTCTAGCAGTCGTCAAGGCCGCGCCCGCAAACAGGGCGCCCAAAGGGGCCGCATCATGAGCAGGAAGACCCTGATCGCGCCATCGGTGCTGGCGTCGGATTTCTCGAAGCTCGGCGACGAGGTCGAGGCGGTGGCGGCGGCCGGCGCCGACTGGATCCATCTCGACGTGATGGACGGGCATTTCGTGCCCAACATCACCTTCGGCCCGCCGGTGATCAAGGCCATCCGCAACCGCACCAAGGCCTTTTTCGACTGCCATTTGATGATTGCGCCGGCCGATCCTTATCTGGCCGCCTTTGCCGATGCCGGCTGCGACGGCATGACCGTGCATGCCGAGGCCGGACCGCATCTCGACCGCTCGCTTCAGACCATCAAGGGTCTCGGCAAGAAGGCCGGCGTATCGCTCAATCCGGCGACGCCGGAAAGTGCGATCGAATATGTGCTCGACCGGCTTGACCTGATCCTGATCATGACCGTCAATCCGGGCTTTGGCGGCCAGGCCTTCATCCCGGCCATGGTCGACAAGGTCAAGCGGGTGAAAGCGCTGATCGGCAACCGGCCGATTCGCATCGAGATCGACGGCGGCGTGTCGCCGGAAACCGCCCCCCTGGTCACATCAGCCGGCGCCGATGTGCTGGTGGCGGGCGCCGCCATCTTCAAGGGCGGCAGCGTCGAAGCCTACCGGGCCAATATAGAAGCCATCCGAACCGCGGCCGACCGGGCTGCCGGCTGACATCAGTTCCAGGGCAAGTTCCCGGCTGGTCGGTTCTCCTCGGCCTGATCTCCCTGCCTGATCCTTCGATCTCCCAAAAAGCCGTCAACGGGTGGCAGCCGCAAGGGCATCGCGGCAAGCGACAGGATCGCGGCATCCGGCACTAGTTTTGGCCCATAAATCTAGTGGATAACTGCCGAGGGATCTGCATGCGGGGAGAGGTCAATCCGGCGGCATGACGCGCGTTAAGAAAAAATTATCCGTATTCGGGATCTCGAAGCTGTTTCTCGAGGGCGCCTGCCATGCTGGGAGACAAACTTTCTTCAGAAGAACAAGTTTTTCACGATTTTAGTTACTTCCGGCGGATAAGATGCGGTCAACCTTCCTCTTTAAGTCGAATATCGTGATCTTTCGCTTGAGGGGCGGATGCCTTAGGAGTTACAGTAAATTTACAGGGGAAATCGTTTGCTTCGCGAACGGGCTAGCGGAGCATGGGAGAGCTACAGGAGTCATATTGACCTACGGATCTGCCGATGTGAGCGAAGGCGCGGGACCCAAGAGCACACTCGCTAGTACGGTCTATCAACAGCTTCGCGACGATCTCCTGCGCGGCGTGTTTGAAAGTGAAAGCAAGCTTCGTGTCGAATGGGTGGTTTCCCGTTACGGCGCCGGCGCCTCACCGGTTCGCGAGGCCCTCAACCGACTTGCTTCGGAAGGCCTGCTCGGCCGCCACGACCAGCGCGGTTTCTTCATCATGCCGGTCAGTGCCCCGGAACTCGAGGAATTGACGCGCACCCGCTGCTGGCTGGAAGAGCGGGCGCTGCGTGAATCCATTGCCAACCGCACCGGCGAATGGGAAGAGCAGCTCGTGCTGGCCTTGCATCGCCTGGCGCGTGCCCCGCGCCGCTTGCCGGAGGACCCGTCCTCGAACAATCCGGAATGGGAAAAGCTGCACCGCGCCTTCCATAGGGCACTGATCGCAGGCTGCCGATCGCATTGGCTGACCGGCTTTTGCGACCAGCTTTCGGATCAGGCCTCCCGTTACCGGCTGATCTCCCAGGACGGCAGCGAGCGCGACGAAATCAGTGAACATCGGCTGATTGCGGAGCGCACGGTGGATGGCGATGCCGACGGCGCCGTTGAAGCCCTCCTCAACCACTACCGTCTGACGGCAGCCATGTGCATGGAGCGCTTCAACGACAGCGGCGATCCACGCGTGAGCGCCACCAAGGCGCTGCGCAGCCGCAGATAGAAGCGCTTCCGGTCCGCTATCCAAAATCCGCCCGCTATCCAAGTCCGCTTGCCTTCATCTGATCGGCGGCAAACCCGATTTCACTTTTTTTGCCGGACGGAGGCGAAATCGTTTCCTTTGTTCCAAGGCCATGCGCTGGAGCCGGATGATTTCAGGCCGAATCGACCTGAAATCATCCGGCTAAATCAAAGGGTAGAGCATGTCCTCCGAAAACCGCTTCACACTTTTCGGCATCATGCTCTAGGGAAGGCGCATGACCAATCACCTGTTCGACGCGTTCCGCAGCCGGATTTCAGCCTCCGAGCGCATCCTGATGGCGACCGATGACGGACGCGCGATCGCCTATCGCGACATGCTGGCGCAATCGGCACAGCTGGCACATGCGCTGAGGCATTTCGGCGTCGAGCCTGGCGACCGCGTTGCCGTGCAGGTCGAAAAAAGCCCCGAATGCATTTTCCTTTACCTCGCCTGCCTGCGCGCCGGCGCGGTCTTCCTGCCGCTCAACACCGCCTACACGCTGGCCGAACTCGGCTATTTCTTCGGGGATGCCGAGCCGCGGCTGGTCGTCTGCGACCCGGCCCGCGCCGGCGCTATCGCGCCGTTGGCGCAGGCGTCGGGTGCTGCCACCTTCACGCTTGGCAGCAATGGTGAGGGCTCGCTGACCGAACTGGCGGCACAACAGCCCACGGATTTCGACGCCGTGGCGCGCGGGCCGGACGATCTGGCCGCAATCCTTTACACATCCGGCACCACCGGACGCTCCAAGGGCGCCATGCTCAGCCACGAAAACCTGGCCTCCAATGCGCGCGTGCTGGTCGAGCAATGGCGTTTCACCGGGGATGACGTGCTGATCCATGCCCTGCCGATCTTCCACACGCATGGCCTGTTCGTCGCCACCAACGTCACCCTGATGGCCGGCGCCTCGATGCTGTTCGAGCAGAAGTTCGACGGCGCCCGCATCGTCTCGCTCTTGCCGCGCGCGACAGTGCTGATGGGCGTGCCGACCTTCTATACAAGGCTCCTGCAGCAGGACGGGCTGGATGTCCAGGCGGCGAAGAACATCCGCCTGTTCGTTTCCGGCTCGGCGCCGCTGCTCGCCGAAACGCACAAGGCCTGGCGCGAGCGCACCGGCCACGACATTCTCGAGCGCTACGGCATGACCGAGACCAATATGAACACGTCGAACCCCTATGAGGGCGAGCGTCGGGCCGGCACGGTCGGTTTCCCGCTGCCCGGCGTTTCGCTGCGCATCGCCGACCCTGACAGCGGCGATGCGCTTGGCCAGGGTGAAGTCGGCATGATCGAGGTCAAAGGTCCGAATGTCTTTTCCGGCTATTGGCGCATGCCGGAAAAAACCAAGGCGGAGTTTCGCAAGGACGGCTTCTTCATCACCGGCGACCTCGGAATCATCGACGCGGACGGCTACGTCCACATCGTCGGCCGCGGCAAGGATCTCATTATCTCCGGCGGCTACAACATCTATCCCAAGGAGATCGAGAGCGAGATCGACGCGGTTGCCGGCGTCTTGGAAAGTGCCGTCATCGGAATTGCCCATCCCGATTTCGGCGAAGGCGTCACCGCTGTCGTGGTGCGTGCGCCGGCATCGCAGATCACCGGGGCCGAGATCGTTGGCGCCATTGCCGACCAGCTGGCCAAATACAAGCATCCGAAGCAGGTGATCTTCGTCGAGGAGCTCCCGCGCAACACGATGGGCAAGGTGCAGAAGAACCTGCTGCGCGAGACCTACAAGGGTCTCTACGGCTAATCCATAGCCGGCTAATGTCTTTGCCCAAGCGCTTCGCCTGGACATCTCTGTTCGCGGTTCGGCAGTGGCGCCTTTTACCTGCGCGGCTTTTTCACCCGAGTGCTGGAACCCCACAAAGCGCGGTTCAGCAGGCTGCGTTTGCGCTTGCGCGGGATGAGGTCGACGTCGCTGACGAGCTTGGCGCCGCCCTCCCGCCGCTCCAGGGTGATCTTGCGGCTGTGGAAGGCTTCGAGCTCCGCACGATGCGCCACGCTGATGATGGTGACGTCAGGCAGTTCGCGGATCACCGTCAACATCATCGTGTCCTGGCTCTTCTCGTCGAGCGCCGAAGTCGCTTCATCCAGCACCACGATATCGGGGCGATGCAGCAGCAGGCGCGCGAAGGCGAGGCGTTGCTTTTCGCCGCCCGACAGCGTCTGGTCCCATGGCGCCTCTTCCTTGATCCTGCCGGTGAGATAGCCAAGCCCCACCTTGTCGAGGGCAGCCTTGATTTGCTTGATGGTCCACTTGTCCGCCGCCGCGGGATAGGCGACCGCGCGGCGAAGCGTTCCGGAAGGGATGTAGGGGCGTTGCGGCAGCATGAACAGGCGCCTGTCGGTGTGGAAATTGACGCTGCCGCCGCCCCATGGCCACAGGCCCGCGACGGCCCGCACCAGCGTCGACTTGCCTGAACCGGATTCGCCTGAAACCAGCACCCGCTCGCCCGGCTCGATCACGACCTCGGTTTCCTTGACCACGGAGGTGCCGTCGTCGAGTGTCACGGAAAGATTGTCGAGGCTGAGGATGGCGCCGTCTTCCGCTTCGCCCCGGTTGATGCGTCCGAGCGCATCGCTCTGCTCGGCGCGCTCGAGCCCGTCGAGCGACATCATCAGCGAGGCAATGCGCCGCGCGGAGGCGTTCCAGCCGGCGAGGCGCGGATAGTTGTCGACCAGCCAGCCGAACGCGCCTTGCACGATGCCAAAGGCAGACGCCGCCTGCATCACCTCGCCAAGCGTCATCGAGCCTTCGAGGAATTTTGGCGCGCACAAAAGGATCGGCACGACCGGCGCAAACAGGCTCGATCCCTGCGACACCGCCGCCGTGCGCATGTGCTGTCCGGTCAGCAGCGCCCATTGCCTCAGCACGTGGCCGAAATTCCTGTCGATGCCGCTGCGCTCCTCGTCCTCGCCTCCCAGCAAGGCGATGCTTTCGCCGTTTTCGCGCACGCGCGTCAGCGTGTAGCGCAGCTCGGCCTCCGCCTGGTTCTTCCGCTCGGAGAGCTGGACGAAGTCGCGGCCGATGACCACCATCGAGGTCGAGGTGATGGCGGCATAGATGATCGCGGTGATGACCAGAAAGCCGGGAATGGTGATGCTCTCGCCGCCGACCGGCAGGGTGAGCGCGCCGCCGATGGTCCACAGCACGACGATAAAGGTCGAGGCCGACAGGAACGCGTTGAGGACGCCGGCGGTGAAATCGACCGGCGACTCGGTGGCGATGCGCAGGTCCTCGGTCATGCGGGCCTCGGGGTTCTGGTGGTCGCCGCCCACGAGGTTCAGCTGGTAGTAGCGGCCGTTTGCCAGCCAGCGCGCGACCACCCCGGTGGTCAGCCAGGAACGCCAGCGGCGCTGGATCGTCATGCGCAGGTAGACCTGCGCGACGACAAGGCTGCCGCTGCAGATCACCAGCGGCACGAATACGGCGCTGAGGAGATAGACCGTGCGGGCGTTGCGCTGCTCGAGGGCATCGAACATCGAGCGGTTCCAGACATTGATGCCATACTGGAAACCGATGTTGATGCAGATCAGCAGCAGCACTCCGATCGTCAAAGGCCAGGCGAGCTTGTCGCCATGCCTCCCCCAATAGCCGCGCCCGCTGATCCAGAAACGCCGCAGCAGATATTTCTTGCGCGCCTGCTCGGCCTGCTCAGGCGTCAGCTTGGGATCGGGTTCGACGGCATCCGGCGGCGGCGCAGCCTCGCCAACGGGCTCGGAGGCGGCTTCCACTGTCGATGCTTTTTTCTCGCGCGGCGTGTCCTCGCGCGGTCCATCTCCGCGCGTTTGCCGTGACGGCTTTTCCCGGCGCGACTTCGTGGCATCGCGCGCTCCGACACCGTCGGTCGGTTCCGATTTGGGTTTTGCCTCGGACATATGCCCCGACAACGACCTCCATATCAAAAGGTTTCATGGTATGCGCCTGCCCGACGTTTCAGGAAACGTCCGTCATTGCGGATATAAAAGCCCAACGACATGCTCTGCCATGGCGAGGCTGGCGGTAAGGCCAGGGCTCTCGATGCCGAACAGATTGACGATCTGACCGCCCCCGTGGTCAGCCGGTCCCTGGATGACGAAGTCGGCGGCCGGCTGGCCCGGACCGGACAGTTTCGGCCTGACGCCGGCATAGGCCGGTTGCAGGGCGCCGTCCGCCAGGCCGGACCAGTAGCGCCTGATTTCGTCGTAGAAGGCAGCGCCTCGTGCGGGATCGACGGTATAGTCGACGCGATCGATCCATTCGACATCCGGGCCAAAGCGCGCGCTCCCCGACATGTCGAGGGTCAGATGCACGCCGAGGCCGCCATGGACCGGCACCGGATAGATCAGCCGCGAAAAGGGCGAGCGGCCGGAAAGCGCGAAATAATTGCCGCGCGCCAGCCACAGCGGCGGAACACGGTCTTGCGGGAGGCCTTCGATGCGGCCGGCGAGCGCCTGCGCGTCGAGGCCGGCGGCGTTGATGAAGGCGCCGGTCTTCAAGGTGAAACCCTCGCCATCGGCGTCGCGCGTGTCGATCCGGATGCCGTCGGCTTCGATGCTCGCGCCTGAGACAACGGTGAGCAAGGCGAAAGATGCGCCGGCCGCTTCCGCGTCTCCACGCAATGACAGCATCAGCGCCTGGCTGTCGACGATGCCGGTTGACGGCGACAGCAGCGCGCCGGCGCAGCTCAGCGCCGGTTCCAGGCTTTCGGCCTCTGCGCGCGTCAAAAGCTTGAGGTCACCGACTCCGCATTGCGCCGCGTTGATCTGGATCGCCTGCAGTTTGTCCAACTGGTCGGGTTCGACGGCAACGATCAGTTTGCCGGTGCGATGATGGGCGACGTCGTGCTCGCGGCAATAGGCATAGAGACGCTCGCGGCCGTTGACGCAGAGACGGGCCTTCAGGCTGCCCGGCGTATAATGAAGCCCGGCATGGATGACTTCCGAATTGCGCGAACTGGTGCCCGTGCCGGTGGCTGCGGCCTTCTCGACCACCAGCACCTCGCGGCCCGACAGCGCCAGCGCGCGGGCAATGGCGAGGCCGACAACACCGGCTCCGGCGACAACGCAGTCGACATCATGCATGGGTGGACTTTAGCGCGGACTGTCCGCGCCTGCAAAAACCTTGTCGCCGCCGATCCAGACGCCGTTGACGTCGAGGGCGTCCGACAGAGCGACGATATCGGCAGCCGTGCCATTGGCGAAGCGGCCGAGCCGGTGGGCCTGGCCGACCGCCTGCGCCGGATAGAGCGAGGCCATGCGCAACGATTCCGACAGGTCCAGCCCGACGATCCTGTGCATGTAGCGGACGGCCGAGATCATATCGAGATCGGCGCCGGCCAGCGTGCCGTCGGCCAGCCTCAGGCTGCCATCCTTGCGATAGATGATGCGGCCGTTGAGGGTGAACGACGTCATGTCGGTGCCGATCGTCGCCATGGCGTCGGTGACCAGCACGATCCTGCCCGGCCCCTGCTTGGCGCGCAGCGCGATTGCCATGGTGGCGGGATCGACATGGATGCCGTCGGCGATGATCCCGGCCGACAGACTGCCTATGTCGATGGCCGCACCCGCCAGCCCCGGCGCACGGTTGCCGATCTGGCTCATGGCGTTGAACAGATGTGTGACCACGCTGGCCCCGGCATCGGCAAAGGCTCTGGCCGTGGCGTAGCCGGTGTCGGAATGGCCGAGGCTGACAATCACACCGGCCTTGGCCAAGGCCGCAACGCGGGCAGGCTCGACGGATTCAGGCGCTATCGTCGTCAGCAGCACCGGCAGGTTTTTGCGTGCCGCGACCAGCGCCGCTTCATCCGCATCCGTCATCGGCCGGATCAGCGCCGGTTCATGCGCGCCCTTGCGGGCGACGGAGAGATGCGGCCCTTCGAGATGCAGGCCGAGAAATCCCGGCAGTTTTTGCCGAGCCGCCTCGGTGCCGGCGGCAATGGCCGCTGTGGTGATCCCAGGCGTGTCGGTGATCAGCGTCGCCAGCAACGCCGTGGTGCCGAACGGCGCATGCGCCCGGCAGATTGTTGCCAGCGAGGCGACATCGGGATGGTCGTTGAGCATGACGCCGCCGCCGCCATTGACCTGCAGGTCGACAAAACCCGGCACCAGCATGCCGCCCCCGGCGTCGATGCGGGCAACGCCCGACGGAATGGCGCCGACGGGATGAATGCCTTCGACCACATCGCCGTGCACGACAAGGGCGGCGTTGTCATGCCAGTCGTCGCCATCGAAAATTCGGGCGCCAGTCAGGGCAAAACGGTCGCTCATACGGTTTCCGTCACCTTGCGCAGATTGCGCGGTACATCCGGATCGAGGCCGCGATGGCGGGCGAAGGCTTCGACGAAGCCGTAGAAGGAGACAATCAGCGTCAGCGGGTCAGTCAAGGGATGACCGGTGGCGACATGCGGCAGCCGCGCCGCGCTCTTGGCTTTGTCCGAGGTTACAAAAACTGCTGCACCCTTGCCGGCAAGGTTGTCGGCAGCCTCTGCCACGGACGGCTCGGAGGCATCGCGGGCGGCGAGCGCCAGCACCGGGAAGCCTGGCCCGACCAGGGCCAGCGGGCCGTGCATGACTTCGGCGGCGCTATAGGCCTCTGCATGCATGCCGCAGGTCTCCTTGAATTTCAGCGCCGCCTCGTCGGCCATCGCCGCCGACGGGCCACGTCCCAGGATGAACAGCGATTGCGGCGTCTCCAATGCGCCGGCCAGCGCCATCCAGTCGCAGGCGATCGCCTTGCTGAAATGCTCGGGCAGGCGGGCAAGGGCGGCCAGCAGTCTGTCGTCGCCGGTGCAATGCGCCATCAGCGCCAAGCCGGCGACCGCCGAATTGACGAATGTCTTGGTCGCCGCGACGCTGCGCTCGGGGCCGGCCAGAATGTCGATGGCAAAATCCGAAGCCCGCGCCAGCGGCGAATCGGCGGTGTTGGTGATGGCGACGGTGAGCGCACCGCCGGCCCGCGCCGTCTCGGCCATGGCGACGATGTCAGGGCTCTTGCCGGATTGCGAGATGGCGAGGCAAGCCGAACCGGCGAGCTTGAGCTTGGCGCCGTAAATCGAGGCGACCGATGGACCGACCGAAGCGACGGCCAGGCCGGCGGTCAGTTCGACGGCATATTTCATGAAGGTGGCGGCATGGTCGGACGAACCGCGCGCGACAGTAACGACGAAGCTCGGATCGCGCTCGCGAATGCCGCGTCCGGCCTCGGTCAGCACCGCCGCGGAGCCATCGAGCAGGCGAGCGACGGCTTGCGGAATTTCGTCGATCTCGCGCCGCATATGGGTGGTCTTGGGGATCATGGTCGGCCCTCTTCGCTCGGCCCTGTCAGGCGCAGTTCGGCGACGAAATCATAGGCATCGCCGCGGTAGATGGAGCGGGTGAACTCGATCACCTTGCCGCTCGCGAGATAGGAAATGCGTTCGATGTGCAGGCCGGCAATGCCGGATGGCACTTCGAGCAGACGCGCATCGGCGTCGCCGAGATTGGCGGCCGATATGCGCTGCACCGCCCGCACCGGCCGGTTGCCGGTCAGTTGCAGCGCCGCATAGAGTGACGAGCCTATCCCGGCCGGATCCGGCAGCACGCTGGCCGACAACGAGGCGCGCTCGATGGCCAGCGGCGTGTCGTTTGCGATGCGCAGGCGCGCCACGCGCGCCACCAGCTCGTTCGACGACAGGCCGAGCACCATCATCTCGTCGGGCGAGGGCGCGTAGAGGCCGCGATCGAGCCAGGCTGAACGCACCGCCATGCCGCGCCTTGCCATGTCTTCGGTGAATGAAGTGAGCCTGGACAGCGACTGCTCGACGCGCTCCATGCGCGGCGCGACGAAGGTGCCGGAGCCGTGGCGCTGCACGAGGATACCGCCCTTGACTAGGTCCTGCACCGCCTTGCGGACGGTGACGCGCGAAATGTCGGCCTTGGTGGCGATGTCGCGCTCGGAAGGCAGCGCATCGCCCGGCCCGATCAGGCCGCGATTGACGGCGTCCTCGATGCTTTTCCTGAGCTGCAGGTAGAGCGGGGCGCCGCTCTGCGACGACTGCCTCAGCGTGGCGAAGATCTGGTCGGCGGCATCGCTCATCGCGTCGCCTCCGCTTTGACGAAGATGCGGGCCGCCATCTGCACGGCGCCGCCCAGCGCATCGTCGAGCGGCGCTTTCAGCAGCGCCTGGTAGCGCTGGGAAAGGCGCGGCCCATAGAGCGGCGCCAGCCCGCCGAGCAGGCAGAGCGGGGCGTCATCAGAGAGGTCGAGCGCGTGGAGCGACGCCTCGACATCGGCAACCGACTTGTCCACGATCCAGTTGGCGACGCTGTCGCCCTTCTCGGCATGCTCGAAAACCTTGGGCGCGAAGCCGCCGAAATCGCCGGGCTTGGCATTGGTGGTGAACTCGACCACGTCTTCGGGATTGTTGCGGAAAATGGCCATCATGCTGTCGGTCAGGGCTGAGCGCGGCCGGACGCCGTCATGGGCGAGCAGCGTCTGCTCCAGCAGGTCGCGGCCGATCCGGGCGCCGCTGCCTTGATCACCGACCTGAAAGCCCCAGCCGCCGATGGCGCGCGACGTGCCGCCCTTGCGCGCCATATAGGCGGTGCCGGTGCCGAGGATGGCCATGGCGCCGTCACCAGAGCCGACTGCCCCTTCGAGCGCGATCTCGGCGTCCGTCTCGACGCGGCTGATGCTGAACGGCAGGATTGCTTCAAGCTGCTGGCGGTAGGTGCCGACATTGGCTCCGGCAAGGCCGAGAATGGCTGGTGTCTGCGGGATCAGGTCCGGATCTTGCCCGGCGGCGATGAAGGCCTGACGAGCAGCCTCGACGATGTGGGTGCGAGCGCCGGTGAGATCGGTGCGGATGTTGGCGGCGCCGCTTTTGGCACGGCCAATGACAACGCCATCGCCTGTCGCAAGGGCTGCCCTGCAGCTGGTGCCGCCGCCGTCGATACCGAGCACGAATTTCACGCGATGTCTCCTCCGGGCGGATAATACCAATAAAATACCAATAGCCAAGGGATTAATTTCCGTTTCAAAAAGATTAAGGCGTATCAGGTTGAAAAACCCGGGAATTTTGCCGGCTCAACGCTTTCCAGTTCGCAATTTCGTTAATGCGTGTGGACAAGTGGTATTTTTTTGGTATTGTTCTTCCATCGGAGGGACAGGGATGGCCGAACCGCGCACCGAAGCGCTTCACAGCAATGCCGAGGGACTGGACATCCAGGCCCCGGACGCCATCCTTTCTTCTTTGGTCAATGCGCAGATCGAGGCCGCCAAGGCTGTGCGCGACGCCATTCCCGCCATCGCCGCCGCAGCCGAAATCATCGCCGGGCGGCTGAACGGCGGCGGCAAGCTCGCCTATGCTGCGGCCGGCAGCTCCGGCCTGATGGCGCTGGCCGACGCGCTGGAGTTGCCCGGCACCTTCGGCATCAAGCGCGAACGCATCGCCATCCTCATCGCCGGTGGCGACGACGCTTTCAAGACCCTGGCCGGCGGACCGGAAGACGACACCGACGAAGCCTCGACGGCAATTGCCGGCGCCGGCATCGGCAAGGGCGACTGCCTGATCGCGATTTCGGCCAGCGGCTCGACGCCCTATGCGGTGCAGGCGCTGAAGGAGGCGCGCAGCCGGGGCGCGGCAACCATCGCCATTTCCAACAACAAGGACACGCCCCTGCTCAGGCTGGCCGACGTCGCCATCCTGCTCGAGACGCCACCGGAGGTGATTGCCGGCTCGACGCGCATGGGCGCCGGCACTGCCCAGAAGATCGCGCTCAACATGCTGTCGACGCTTACCGCAATTCATCTCGGCCATGTCCATGACGGCTACATGGTCAATCTCACCGCCGACAACATCAAGCTGCGCGACCGCGCGGCTCGCATCGTCGCCGCTATCAGCGGCCGCGACCGGCAAGACGCCGTGCGGCTGCTCGAAGCGAGCGGCGGCGTCGTCAAAACAGCCATTCTGCTCGCCGCCGGCGCTGCCAACGCCGTTGCGGCCGAGAAGATACTGGAAGGGACCGGCCAGAAGCTGCGGCCAGCCCTTTCCGCGATCGAGGGGAACAAGGGCGCGAAGGCCCCTGTTCTCAAAACCGAACCTGAAAAAGGTCAACAGGGAGACTAGCATGACAACGAAATTACTGACGGCACTGCTTCTCGGCACCAGCATTCTCGGCACCGCCGGGTTGGCTCACGCCGATGACGTAACGCTCAATATCGAAAGCTGGCGCGGCGACGACCTTGCCATCTGGAAGGACAAGCTGATCCCGGCTTTTGAGGCCAAGAACCCGGGCATCAAAGTGGTGTTCGCACCGTCGGCGCCGACCGAGTATGACGCCGCACTCGGCGCCAAGCTCGCCGCCGGCTCGGCTGGCGACCTGATCACCTGCCGCCCGTTCGACAAGTCGCTCGAACTGTTCAAGAAGGGCAACCTTGCCGACCTGTCGGCGCTGCCCGGCATGGAAAACTTTTCGCCCGTTGCCAAGGCCGCCTGGCAGACCGACGACGGCAAGGCGAGCTTCTGCGTGCCGATGGCCTCGGTCATTCACGGCTTCATCTACAACAAGGACGCCTTCGACAAGCTCGGCCTCAAGGTGCCGACGACGCGTGACGAGTTCTTCGCCGCGCTCGACAAGATCAAGGCCGACGGCACCTACATCCCGATGGCCATGGGCACCAAGGACCTCTGGGAAGCCGCGACCATGGGCTATCAGAACATCGGTCCGAACTACTGGAAGGGCGAAGAGGGTCGCGCAGCGCTGATCAAGGGCGACCAGAAGCTGACCGACAAGGACTGGGTTGCTCCCTATGAGGAACTGGCCAGGTGGAAGCCTTATCTCGGCGACGGCTTCGAGGCCCAGACCTATCCGGACAGCCAGAACCTGTTCACGCTTGGCCGCGCCGCCATCTACCCGGCGGGATCGTGGGAGATCGGCCTGTTCAACACCCAGGCGCAGTTCAAGATGGGCGCCTTCCCGCCGCCGGTCGAGAAGGCCGGCGACACCTGCTACATCTCCGACCATACCGATATCGGCATGGGCCTGAATGCGGCGTCGAAGAATGCCGACGCGGCCAAGACCTTCCTGTCCTGGGTCGCCTCGCCGGACTTCGCCACCATCTACGCCAACGCTTTGCCGGGCTTCTTCAGCCTGAATTCCACCCCGGTGAAGATGGAAGACCCGCTGGCGCAGGAATTCGTCTCCTGGCGCGACAAGTGCAAGTCGACGATCCGCTCGACCTACCAGATCCTGTCGCGCGGCACGCCGAACCTCGAGAACGAAACCTGGGTTGAATCGGCCAACGTCATCAACGGCACCGACACGCCGGAAGCTGCCGCCAAGAAGCTGCAGGACGGCCTCGACAGCTGGTACAAGCCGGGCAAGTAAGCTCAGAGACAGACAGGGCCCCAAGTGGACGGCCCTGCGTTTTTCGATAGCATCATCGACTGCGAACGACGGCGCCGCCCCTCATCCGCCTGCCGGCACCTTCTCCCCGTATAGTGACGGGGAGAAGGATCAGCCGAAACGCAGGCGCCCCCTCTCCCCGTCCTTCACGGGGAGAGGGTAAGGGTGAGGGGCAGCGCTGCCGTCGAAGGCATTGCTAAACCTGATCGGCGGGGACCGCACTCATGGCCGCACAAACACGACCGAAACGACCGTTCCGCTGGCATATCGGCGTCTTCCTGGCGCCGGCGCTGCTGGTCTATACGGCGATCATGATCCTGCCGCTCGCCGGCACGCTGCAGCTGTCGCTGTTCCGCAATGTCGATCAGCATCAGGTGTTCGTCGGTTTCACTAATTTCCGTACGTTGTTCGGCGACCCTAACTGGTCGGTCGGCTTCTGGAACGCGCTGCGGAACAATACCTGGTTCTTCATCATCCACATGGTGGTCCAAAACCCGATCGGTGTCATGCTGGCGGCATTGCTGTCCAGCCCGAGGCTGAGATTCGCCGCGTTCTACCGCACCGCGATCTTCGTGCCGACCATCCTGTCCTTCGTCATCGTCGGTTTCGCCTGGAAACTGATCCTGTCGCCGTTGTGGGGCGTGGCGCCGCATCTGATGGATCTGGTCAGCCTGAAAAGCCTGTTCACGCCGTGGCTCGGCAAAGAACAATATGCCCTGACCGCGCTCAGCCTGATCTCGGTCTGGCAGTTCGTCGGCATTCCGATGATGCTGATCTATGCGGCGCTGCTGTCGATCCCCGAAGAGGTGATCGAGGCGGCCGAGTGTGACGGCATCACCGGCATGTCGCAGTTCTGGAAGATCAAGCTGCCGCTGATCCTGCCCTCGATCGGCATCATCTCGATCCTGACCTTCGTCGGCAATTTCAACGCCTTCGACCTGATCTACACCGCGCAAGGGGCGCTGGCCGGCCCGAACTATTCGACCGATATTCTGGGCACTTTCCTCTACCGCGCCTTCTTCGGCTTCCAGCTGCAGACCGGCGATCCCAATATGGGTGCGGCGATCGCCACGATGATGTTCCTGATCATCCTCGGCGGCGTCTGCGTCTACCTGTTCCTCGTCCAGACGCGCCTGCGTCGCTACCAGTTCTGAGGGGCGAGATGTCGAGCTTGAACACCCCCCTCTGGCCTGCCGGCCATCTCCCCCGCAAGGGGGGAGATTGGCAGCTCTGGCCTTGCCGCTCGTCTTGCAACGTTGGCGATTGGCGAAAGCAGTCGCGGCATCTGATCTCCCCCCTTGCGGGGGAGATGTCCGGCAGGACAGAGGGGGGTGCCTTGGTGCCGACCTCAACAGTCATCGCTCGTCAGGAGACCTTCCAATGAGCACCGCCACCCGTTCGCTGCCCCGCACCATCGGCGCCCACGCGATCCTGTTGACCTACACGGCGATCGCGCTGTTTCCGGTGATCCTGGTCATCATGAACTCGTTCAAATCGCGCGCCGGCATCTTCAGCGAGCCGCTGACGCCGCCGACGCCGAAAACCTTCGACTTGATCGGTTACGCCACGGTCATCGGCCAGGGCGATTTCATCCATTATTTCCAGAACAGCCTTGTCGTCACCGTCGCCTCGCTGTTCTTCGTGCTTCTGTTCGGCGCCATGGCGGCGTTCGCGCTGTCTGAATACCGCTTCTGCGGCAACACGCTGATGGGGCTTTACCTCGCGCTCGGCATCATGATCCCGATCCGGCTCGGCACCGTCGCCATCCTGCAATTGATGGTGGCGAGCGGGCTGGTCAACACGCTGACGGCGCTGATCCTGGTCTACACCGCGCAGGGGCTGCCGCTGGCCGTCTTCATCCTGTCGGAATTCATGAAGCAGGTGTCCGACGATCTGAAGAATGCCGGCCGGATCGACGGCCTGTCGGAATACACCATCTTCTTCCGGCTAGTGCTGCCGCTGGTGCGGCCCTCGATGGCGACGGTCGCCGTCTTCACCATGATCCCGATCTGGAACGATCTGTGGTTCCCACTGATCCTGGCGCCGTCGGAAGAGACCAAGACGGTGACGCTCGGCGCGCAGCTTTTCCTCGGCCAGTTCGTCACCAACTGGAACGCCATCCTGGCGGCACTCTCGCTGGCGATCATGCCTGTGCTGACCCTCTACGTCATCTTCTCGCGGCAGCTGATCCGCGGCATCACATCCGGAGCCGTCAAGTGAGCGGAGCCCTACAAATCTCTGCTGGAGCCTTCACCCCACCCGGCGCTGCGCGCCGACCTCCCCATCAAGGGGAGGTAAAAGGTCGTGGCTTCATTCACGACCGCCAAAGGGCGACTTTCGGAGAAGCTTCTTTGGCAGTGAGGGTGTTCGCGCCAACGTCCTACCTCCCCTCGATGGGGAGGTCGGCGCGAAGCGCCGGGTGGGGTGACACACTCTCAGAAGGAACAACTGGAACATCTGGAGTAGTTAGGTGACCTCTAAATCGCCCCTTCGCGTCGTCGTCGCAGGCCTCGGTAATATGGGGCGTAGCCATGCGCTGGCCTACCACACTAATCCGGGCTTCGAGATCGCGGCCCTCATCAACCGCTCCGACGTGCCGTTACCGGACGGGCTGTCGGGCTATGGCATCAGGCGCTCCTTCGACGACGCGTTGCGCGATGAAAAGCCGGATGTCGCCTGCATCGCCACCTATTCCGACAGCCATGCCGACTATGCGGTGAAGGCATTCGAGGCCGGCTGCCACGTCTTCGTCGAGAAGCCGCTCGCAACGACGGTGGCGGACGCCAAGCGCGTCGTCGCCGCGGCCAAGGCCAACGGCCGAAAATTGGTGATCGGCTACATCCTGCGCCACCACCCGTCCTGGGTCAGGCTGATCGCCGAGGCGCGCAAGCTCGGCGGCCCTTACGTGTTTCGCATGAACCTCAACCAGCAATCGTCAGGCCCGACCTGGCAGACGCACAAGCAGTTGATGCAGACGACGTCGCCGATCGTCGATTGCGGCGTGCACTATCTCGACGTGATGCTGCAGATCACCGACGCCAGGCCGGTCGAGGTGCGCGGCATGGGGCTGCGGCTGACCGAGGAGATCGCGCCGACAATGTACAATTACGGCCATCTCCAGGTGCTGTTCGACGACGGCTCGGTCGGCTGGTACGAGGCGGCTTGGGGCCCGATGATCTCGGAGACAGCGTTCTTCGTGAAGGACGTGATTTCGCCCAATGGCTGCGTGTCGATCGTCATGAAGGAAGGTGTGAAGTCGGACGACATCGACACCCACACCAAGACCTCGACCATCCGCCTGCACAGTGCGGCGACCGGCGCGGACGGCAAGTTCGCCAGGCCGGACGAGATGCTGTCGATGGACGGCGAACCCGGCCACCAGGACCTCTGCGATCTCGAACAGGCCTTCGTGCTGAAGGCGATCCGGGAAGACATCGACCTGACCCGCCACATGGACGACGCGGTGAAATCGCTCGCCGTCTGCCTTGCCGCCGATGAGAGCGTGCGCAGCGGCGCCCCAGTTAAGCTCTAGTAGGGCAAACTCTAGAACAAGGACGAAGCCGTGGGCTCGCTGGTAATCGAGAATGTGAAGAAGGCCTTCGGGCCGGTCGAGGTGCTGAAAGGCATCAACCTCGAAGTGACCGACGGCGAATTCGTCGTCTTCGTCGGCCCATCTGGCTGCGGCAAGTCAACCTTGCTCAGGGTCATCGCCGGGCTGGAGGATTCGACCTCCGGCAGGGTGGTGATCGACGGCGCCGATGTCTCGGCCACGCCCCCGGCAAAACGCGGCATCGCCATGGTGTTCCAGACATACGCGCTCTACCCGCATCTGACGGTGAAGAACAATATGGGCCTCGGCCTCAAGCAGGCCGGCACGCCCGCCCCGGAGATCGAACGCCGCATCGGCGTCGCCTCGTCGATGCTGTCGCTGGAACCGTATCTCGAGCGGCGGCCGGCGGAGCTGTCGGGCGGCCAGCGCCAGCGCGTCGCCATCGGCCGCGCCGTGGTGCGCGAGCCAAAACTGTTCCTCTTCGATGAGCCCTTGTCGAACCTCGACGCAGCGCTTCGCGTCAACACGCGGCTGGAGATCGCGCAGCTGCATCGCCGGCTGAAGGCGACGATGATCTACGTCACCCACGACCAGGTCGAGGCGATGACGCTGGCCGACAAGATCGTCGTGCTCAACGCCGGCCAGATCGAGCAGATCGGCGGCCCGATGGAGCTCTACAATTCGCCGGCAAACGAGTTCGTCGCCGGCTTTATCGGCTCGCCGAAGATGAATTTCATCGACGGCGCCAGATTGGGCGAGACGGCCAAGACGATCGGCGTGCGGCCGGAGCATCTGACCGTGGATCCAAGGTCCGGCGCGTGGAAGGGAACGGTGGTGCATGCCGAACATCTCGGCGCCGACACCAACCTCTATCTCGACTGCGAAAAGGCCGGGCTGATCACGGTGCGCATTTTCGGTGTCTACGACGCCGAGCCCGGTGCGACGCTGTATGCAACGCCCGAGCCGGGTAAGACATACCGGTTTGGGGCGGACGGCAAGACGATCAAGTAATCCTTCGCCGACAGCAATCACGGCGATCACACCGCGCCGAGCAGCACCGCGCCATGGATCGCCGCCTGCCAGCCCAGGGCCGCCCAGCGTATGTCCAGAGGCTCTACAACAAGCGAATGCGGCAGGCTGTCCGCGATGCGCTGCTTGAGCGTCTGGCGGGGATAGGACTTCATGTCGACGATACCGCCGCCGATCAGGATCGTCTGCGGGGAAAACAGGGCGGCTGCGGTTGCGACGGCCACCGCCTGCTGCCAGACGATTTCGTCGAGCCATTCGCGCAGCGATGGCGGCTGCCCGGCCGCCGAAAACAGATCGGCCACCGGGATATCGTAGTCTGTCGCGAGTTCGACGAGCGTTGCCCCTGAGGCATAGGTCTCGACCCGGTTTGGCGGACCGCTTTCGTCGGGCCGGTAGATCGGCATGTGGCCGATCTCGAGCGCCCAGCCGCCACCCCTGAAAATGCCGTCCTTGCCGAGATAGGCCGCACCGATGCCGGTGCCGAGATAGACCGCCAGCACCTCCTTTTGCCGCTTCACTGCGCCGGCGACGCTTTCACCCAGCAATTGCAGCACGACGTCGCGTTCGAGCCGCACGGGAACGCGGAGCCGCGATGCCAGTTCCGTACCCAGCCGGATGCCGTTCAGCTCGGGAATGTTGGCCGTGTGCAGCACCGTGTCGAAGTCGCGGTCGATGAACCCAGGCACCGTCGCAACGACCCGTGCAGGTTTGAGCCCGACATCGCGGCAGGCTGCGGTGACCGCATCGGCCAACCCCGCCACAGGCGCGCCCTGGCGCAGTTGCGCGGTCGGGTAGGTGCGGGCAAAATCCACCGGGATGCCGTGGTCGGCAAAGCCAACCTTGACCGACGTGCCGCCGATCTCGACCACGGCGATCGTGTCGTCCATCGTTTGATGCGTCATGCCAGCGCTTCCAGGAACTCCGAAAGACAGGCGCGGAATTCCCGCCGGTAGGCGGCGCGATCCTGCGATTTGGCTGTGATGGTGCAAAGCCGGGCCGACGGGATGAGCCCGGCCAGCGTCTGTGCGTCGTCCAGTCGATGGACGAGGTCATGGTCATGGCCGATGACAAGGGTCGGCACCGCGATAGCGCGGATGTCCGCCTCGCTCACGCCCGGACCATCGCCCGCGATCGCCACCAGCAACCTACCGAACAGAACCGGGTCCGGGCGATTGAAGAAGCCTTGCAGGCTGGCGAGATTGTCCGGCGCCAGCCTCGCTAGCTCTGCGGCAACTGCGCTGTCATCGAACAGACGCCTGGCGTCTTTGGGCGAATGCCGCATCAAGAGATCGCCGACGACGGCATAGGGCTTCATATTTTCCGGAGCCGCCTGGGCTACCCAGGCGGGTCGGGCGAGCACCAGCGCCCGCACACGAGCCGGCTTGTGCACCGCCAGGCGCAGCGCCAGTGCGGCACCCATCGAGATGCCGCCGACGACGGCCGAGCCGATGCCGAGAGCGTCGGCGAGCGCTTCGACATCTTCAGCAAAAGTCGCAATCGAAAGCCGCTCGACCGGCCCGTAGCCGGATCCACCCTGGCCACGGCATTCGAGCGTCACCCGCCGTGTCTGCGGCAGGTCGGGAAACACGTCGGCTACCTGCGCTTCATCACCGCCCAGCCCATGCTGAAAGATGACGGGGAAGCCGGCGCCGACGTCCCGGTAAGCAAGGTCGGCACCGTCGCGGCTGAAGGTCTGTTTCACGCTCTTCCGCTTTCTTCGAGCGCAGAGCGAAGGAAGGCGCCCACGCCGGGCGCCTCGGCCTCCATCAGGCCGTGCGTGATCAGGGGGCCGTCGAACCCGGCAGCTTGAAGGCGGCTAATGAAATGCGGGAAGTCGACAACGCCCTGTCCGGCGGCGGCAAAACTGCCGTCGGCATGGCGGTCCTTGGCATGGGCCATGCCGATCTCGGCGGCCAGCAGGTCGACGGCCTCGTCGATCAGGCGATGACGCTCCGCGCTGTCAGCCACTTCGAACAGATTGGCCGGGTCGAGCACAATGCGCAGGCGCTTGCTGTTCACCTCATCGAGCAGGCGGCGTGCGGCCCGCGCGCTGGAGACGACATTGGCAAGTTCCGGTTCGATGCCAAGCTCGATGTCGAAGCGCTCGGCAATCGCGATCGCGGCTTCCATCTCCACCCGAAGATCGCTCCAGGCGGCGTCAGTGGCATTGTCGGCATGCCAGCGCCACTGATCCTCAGCATCCCTGGTGCCGGTGCACAGCGTAATCAGCCGCGTGCCCATGTCAGCGCATGACGCAGCCAGTACCTCGAGCCGGGCGAGTCCCTGATCGCGAACCCTGCGATCGGGATGGATCATGTTGTAGGTTCCAGACACTGCTGCAATCGAAACACCGGTCTGGCGGCTCGCCTCAACGACGGATCGGGCCGCATCCGGCTCGATGCTGTCCGGCATCGACGGCAGTCCAAGGCACGCCAGGTTGAACTGCGCCGCCGCGTAGCCGGCGTCCGCGACCGCGCGCAGAACCGGCAAGGCGCCGGTGGTGGTGAAGGTCTTGGCGAAGATCCCAAGCTGCATCACACGACCCCGTCGACGTCGGCGAGGCGGACGGCGCGGCCGCCGGCAGCGGCGGAGCGGGCGATGGCCGCCATCCCCCTGACCGATGCGATGCCGTCGTCTATGCCGGCGCCAACCATGGGCGCGCCATTCAGCACGACATCGGCAAAGCCTTCGAGCTGCCGGCGATAGAAGTGGCCATCCGCGCCAAGCGTGCGGTGCCAACTGCCATCGGCCTCGCGGAAAATGTCGACCTCGCTGCTCTTGTAGTACCACGGGTTATAGGTCTTCGCGAGAACGCTGCCGTTCTGGCCGTAGATCTGGAACCCTTCGTGCCAGTCCATGCGCACGGCAACCGTCAGGTCGAGATGGCCGACCGACCCGTCGGCGAAGATGGTGGTGACGAACCAGCAATAGGCGCCGTAGCGCTCGGTGAGCCGGGCCTCGACCGCCTCGATTGGGCCGTGCAGATGGCGCGCCGTGTCGATGAGGTGGCTGCCATGCGCCAGCATGTAATACTGGCGCAGATCCGCCTTGGGATTGACGGAAGGCTTGCGCGCCTTGGCGCTGGTGATGATCAGCGGCTGGACCGCATCGGTCATCGGGTAGCGATGGGTGCTGTCGCAATACCAGCCCTTGAACGCCAGCCGCTCACCCATCTCGTCGTCGACGAAGGCCTTGGCCGCCTGGATGCCGGGATCGAAGCGCTTCATATGACCGACCTGGAGCACCTTGCCGCTCCTGTCGACCGCCGCCCGCAAGCCTTCGACTTCCTCGACCGAAACGCCCAGCGGCTTCTCGCACAGCACGTGCTTGCCGGCATCCAGCGCCAGTTCCGTGGCCTTGACGTGGAACGTGTCCGATGTCGCGATGATGACGGCATCGAGGTCGGGATCGGCCAGCATCTGGCCATAGTCGGCATAGGATTTTTCGGGCGCGTAGGTCGCCGCCATCCTGTCGCGCAGATCGTCGGCGACATCGCAGATGGCATAGAGATCGGCATTGCGCGCCTTGGTGCAGGATTCGAAATGCGCCGCCTGCGCAATCGGACCGCAGCCGAGCACGCCGACACGCAGCCGCTTTTCATCTTTGCGAGGCATGGAATCTTTCTCCTGATTAGCGCGCGGCGAGGCCGCGAAGTTGAAATTGCGGATCGCCCGACAAAGCTGCCTGATGCAGCAGGCAGGCAGCGCCCAATGCCGGACCGTCGGCGCGGACGCGCGACAGTTCGACTGTGGGAACCGGATAACCTTCAGCCAGGAAGTCCGAGAGGAAAGCTTCCACCTGTTTGGCGACAAAGGGATAGACCGCATTGACCGAGCCGGAGAGGATGATGCGCTCCGGCTGCAGGGTGCAGGCAAGTGTCGCCAGCCCGCGACCGAACCAGAGCGCCCAGTCGCGCGCCGTGGCAACGGCTGGCGGATCGCCGTCGGCCAATGCCGCCACAAACTCATGCAGGCCGGCGCGCAGTCCGCTTATGTGCAAATAGCGAGCCAGCAACGCATCCTTGCCGACATAGGATTCCAGCCGCCCCGGGCGCTTCGCGTCGAAGACAAAACCTTCGTCGCCAATGCGAAGATGACCGATTTCGCCGGCGCCGCCGAGCCGGCCGCGATGCAGCCTGCCGGCATTGATGATGCCGCCGCCAACGCCGTTCTCGATCAGGATGACTAGAGCATCCTCGTCGTCCTTTCCTGGCCGCGACCGGTATGTCTCGGCCACCGCCACGGCATTGGCATCGTTTTCCAAGAGGATCGGAAAGTCCGCGCCAAAGGCAGTGCGCAAAAGCTCCGCCAGATTGACCCCGTGCCAGCCAAGAATGGTGGCATGGTATGAAATCCCGTCGGCGGCGGGGAAGCCGGGCACGGCGACATTGAGCCCGTAGGGGCGCGTGCCCGCAGGCAATTGCGAGCGGATCTCGGCGACGAGTTCCCCGATGATGGCAACCGCGGCTTCAGGCGTGCTGCCCGGGCCGGCAAATGCCCTAGAGGCGCTCGCACGCCGCGCGCCGGCAAGGTCGACAGCCACGGCTGCGATCCAGTTGACGCCGATATAAGCGCCAAGGAAGAAGCCGCCATTGCCGTCGATCTCGACCAGGATACCGGGACGGCCGACCCGACCCTCGCTATCCTGCTCGTCATCCGCTCCATCCGACCGCTCGCGCGCCAGACCGGCTTCCGTCAGCCCCAGCACCAGGGCGCCGGTGGTCGACCGGGTCAGGCCGAGATCGCGTGCGAGCGCCGCTCGGCTCAACGCGCCGGCACGAAACAGCGCCGCAAGTGCCCGCGTTTCGTTCGGCCGAAGATCTGTCGACACCAGCACGTCGTTCTCCACAATTTGTTTGCTCGACATACTAATAGAATTTCTAGGCGGTTTGAAAGACCCAAGGTTGGGTGCATTGCAATAAATCTTCAGCATCCCCAAGCCCATTGACCCAAGTTTCAAACGATAATTTGTATCAGAAACTTACAAATTGGCATGGGAGGATGCGATGCCGGTTCTAGCGCGTCTCGAACATATCGTGAAGGATTTCGGTGCCGTCCGCGCGCTGGACAATGTCTCGCTCGACATCAATGAGGGCGGGGTTCTCGGCCTGATGGGCGACAATGGTGCCGGCAAATCGACGCTGGTCAAAACCATCGCCGGAAATTTCCAGCCGACGTCCGGCACCCCCCAAGCCTGTCCTCCGGCCGCATCGGCCGGGGGACATCTCTTCGAAGGCAGGCTTGTCAGTTGCCCGCTTCGCAATCAGAGACTGCTTGCGTCTCTCCAGCAGGCGATCAGATGACCGTCGCCAGCCTGCCTGACGGGTGGTTGCGCCTTTCGGCAATCGGGCAGCGCGACAGGACAGCGGGCGGCAAAGGAGCATCCGGAGGTCTCGGCATCGTGTGCCGCGACGTCGAGCTGAGCCGGAGCCTTCGGCGCCGTCTCATCCGAGGAGGCGGCCAGAAGCAGCTTCGTGTAGGGGTGGTTGGGGCCACGGAAAATCTGCTCGGATGAGCCGGTCTCGACCAGCCGGCCGCGATAAAGCACGCCGATCCGGTCAGCCATATAGCGCACCACCCTGAGGTCGTGGCTGATGAACAGATAGGTGGTGTCCTTGTCGCGCTGCAGGTCGTTGAGCAAATTGAGCACGGTCGCCTGCACGGAAACGTCGAGCGCAGAGGTTGGCTCGTCCAGCACCACGAGCTTCGGCACGCCGGCAAAGGCGCGCGCAATCGCCGCACGTTGGCGCTGGCCACCAGACAGCGATCTCGGCTTCTGGTCGACGGTCGTAGCGGCAAGACGAACCGAGGCCAGGAGATCGGCGACACGCTGCTTCACCTCGCTGCGGCCGAAGCCGGCGAGCCGCCGCAGCGGACGGCCGAGGATCCTGCCGATCCGCTGGCGCGGATTGAGCGTGCGGTCGGGTGACTGGAACACCATCTGCACGTCGCGCCGTTCGCTCAGGCTTCTTTTCTCGACGCGCGGCGCGACAGTGCTGCCGAACAGCTCGACCGACCCAGCGTCCGGCGTCTGGAGGCCAGTCACGATCCTTGCCAATGTCGACTTGCCGGAGCCGGATTCGCCGATCAACCCGAACGTCTCGCCCTGGGCTATCTCCAGGTCGATATCGTGCAGGACGGCCTGGGAGCCGAAGGCGTGGCTGATGCCTTTGCAGGCGACGGCGATCGGACGTGCGGCTTCCGGTTGATCGCTGCGGACAGGCTTCGACGGGCCGGTTGTGTGCATCTCGGCCAGCTTGCCGTCGCGCTTGGTGAAGTTGAGCGCCGGGATCGAGGCGATCAGCGCCTTGGTGTACGCGTGAACAGGGTTCTCGAAGACATCGTTGGCGATGCCGCTTTCGACCACCGTCCCCGACTGCATCACGGCCACCCGATCGCAGGCCCGGCGGACCATGTTGATGTCATGGCTGATCAGCAGAACGCTGGTTTGGTGATCGCGGCGCAAGTCCTGCAGGATGGCGACGATCTCGGACTGGACGCTGGCGTCAAGCGCCGTCGTCGGCTCGTCCAGCACCAGCAGCGACGGGTCGAGCGCAATGGCAATCGCGATGTTGGCGCGCTGCTGCATGCCGCCCGACAATTCGTGCGGATAGAGATCGAGCACCCGCTCCGGATTGCTCACCCTGACGCGGCCGAGCAGCTCGGCGGCGCGGGTGCGTGCTTCGTCCTGCCGAACCGGGCGATGCCGCATGATCGTCTCGGTGATCTGCCGGCCAATCGTCATGGCCGGATTGAGCGCCGCACCCGGATGCTGGTAGACGGCCGCGATGCGATCGCCCCTTAGCCGGCGCAGCTGTTCGCCGGAGAGATTGCGGATCTCGCGGCCCTGGAACTCGAGCGCCGACGCGGCGATCCGGGCGTTGCGCGGCAGATAGCGCAGAATAGCGAGTGCCACCGAGCTTTTGCCCGAGCCGGACTCGCCGACAAGGCCGAGCGCTTCGCCTTCGCCGATGGTGAGCGACACGCCGTTGACGGCCGGATGCGATCCCCGGCGTTCATCATAGGCGACGGTGAGCTGCTCGACGTTCAGAACCGATGACGACATGTCTTGCTGAAACCACTTTCTTTCGGCGCGGTCTTCGAGGGCAATCGCTTCCGCTTTCGCGCCGCACAATCTCTATAAAATTACTCGAATTAAGCTGGAGCGCAATCTACCTTTCACCGCTCAGGAGAGATTGTCGCAGCCGGTCGAGGCATCGCGACGGTCGCCTGAAGCAGTTCTGCAAGGAGACCGGCATGGCACGCGACCACATGATCCTCAGCGCGTTTTTCTTCAATCCGCAGGGCGATCATCGCATGTCGTGGCGCCATCCGCGCGCGCCGGGACGCGAAGTGCTCGACTTCGACTTCTACCGCGATCTCGTCCAGTCTGCCGAGCGCGCCAGGATCGATACGATCTTCGTCGCCGACCATGTCGCGATCTGGGATTCCGTACAGAGCGGCGTAGCCCATTACGCCAATGCCCGCCTGGAACCGCTGACGCTGTTGTCGGCGCTTGCCGGCGTGACCAGGCATATCGGCCTCATCACCACCGCCTCGAGCTCCTACAGCGAGCCCTATAATGTCGCCCGCATGTTTGCCTCGCTCGACCATATCAGCAAGGGCAGGGCGTCTTGGAATGTGGTGACGTCGGCCATGGACGAGGAGGCCCGCAATTTCGGCCGCGACGGCAATATCGAGCACGCCTTTCGCTATGAGCGCGCCACCGAATTCCTCGATATCGTCAAGGCACTGTGGGACAGCTGGGAAGACGAAGCCCTGCTTATCGACAAGGCATCGGGCTATTTCGCCGATCCCGACAAGGTCCATGCGATCAACCACAAGGGCCCGCACTTCAAGGTGCGCGGACCGCTCAATGTCTCGCGCCCGCCGCAGGGCCATCCGCTGATCGTCCAGGCCGGCTCGTCCGAAGACGGCAAGAATTTCGCTACCGCGCATGCCGATGCGCACTTTGCCATCTACAGCACCAAGGAAGACGGCATCAAATATAGGCAGGACATCAACGAGCGCCTCGCCCGTTACGGCCGCAAGCCCGAGAGCTTCAAGATCCTGCCGGGCATCCTGCCGATCGTCGCAGCTTCCGAAGCGGAGGGACGCGAGCGGCAGGAGTATCTGCAGAGCTTGCTTCCCGATCGGGTCGGCATCGACCTTCTCTCTAGCTGGAGCGGCGTCGATCTCTCCGTATATCCGCCGGACGGCCCGCTGCCGCCGCTGCCGGACGAGAGCACCTTCAATGGCGGCCGCACCTCGCTCAATCGAGTCAAGGAATGGTCGAAGCAGAACCTCACTCTGCGCGAGATCGCTCGCAAGCTCGCCAACAGCGGTTCGGTGCCGACCGTCGTCGGCACACCGAACCAGATCGCCGATCAGCTGCAGGACTGGTTCGAGGCAGGTGCCGCCGACGGCTTCAACCTGATGTTCCCGCTGCTGCCGGAGGATTGGGTGAATTTTGCCGAGCAGGTCGTGCCGGAACTGCAGCGCCGCGGCGTATTCCCCACCGAATATGCGCCGGGGACGCTGCGGGACCGTTTCGGCCTGGCGCGGCCGGCCAACCGCTTCACCGAACAGCGCGACAATGTGCGCGCCGTATCCTGACTTGGAGCAATTGGTATGACCGCAGCGCCAAAACTCCAGCCCCGCGAAGCCACGGCTCCGCAGCTCATCAATGTTCTGCACAGCCCCAAGCGCATTCGGGTCAAATTCGCCGGCCGCACCATCGCCGACAGCCGCAACGTCCTGGTGCTGCGCTCCAACCATTTCCTGCCGATCTATTTCTTCCCGGCATCCTCGGTGGACCGCTCGCTCTTGAAGCCGTCCGAGCATAGCCAGCCCCATCCCGTCGGTGGCGAAACCACCTATTGGAACCTGGAGACGGGAGAAAAAGCTTCGCCCAACGCGGCCTGGTCGCTTGTCGCGCCGCCGGATGAAAGCCTGTCGCCGCTGGCCGGACGCATCGCCTTCACCTGGAAAGCGGTCGACCAATGGTTCGAGGAGGAGGAAGAAGTCTTCGTCCACGCCCGCGATCCATACGCACGCATCGATGTGCTGCAGAGTTCAAGTCACGTCCAGATCTGGTTCGACGGCGAAGTGATCGCCGACAGCCATCGCCCGGTGCTGCTGTTCGAAACGCATCTGCCGACGCGTTTCTATTTGCATCCGGACGATGTCAGGCTCGACCGTCTGGTCGCCTCGGACAGCACGACGCGCTGTCCCTACAAGGGCATTGCCTCTTACTGGTCGGGCCTGCGCGCCGACGGCTCGGTGAGCCCTGATATCGCTTGGAGCTACCGCGATCCCATTGCCGAAATGCCCAAGATCAAGGGCCTCATCGCCTTCTACCCGCAAGCCGTCGACTGCATCCATCTCGACGGCGAACCAGTCGCTTAAAGGCATTCAACAGTCATTTCAGACAGGGGTTTCAAATGACCAAACGCAACGACATCGATACGCTTCGCAATCTGTCCGGCGACATCTGGAACGTCGCCGTCGATGAGCACCAGGCCGGCTTCCTCAAGCGCCGCGATCTGCTGAAATACGCAGCCTTGATCGGCCTCACCGGCTTTGCCGCCTCGCAGGGACTTGCTGGTTTCGGCACGGCGCGCGCTGCCGGCGCCGGCGGCACGGTCCGCGTTGGGCTCGGACAGCCGACCAAGGCGATCGATCCCGTCTCCATCACCGATCCGGCCAGCATCGGCGTCATCAGCCAGGTCGGCGAATATCTCATCCTCGACGATCCCAAGGACGGTCTGCAGCCCAAGCTCGCTCTGTCGTGGGAGGCCGACGAGACCGCCAGCCGCTGGACCTTCAAATTGCGGCCGGGCGTGAAATTCCACGACGGCCGCACCGTCACCGCCAAGGATGTGGTGGCGAGCTTCGAGCGGCTGGTCGATCCGGCCAGCGGTTCGTCCGCTTTGTCGGCCTATAAGGGCATCCTGTCCAAGGGCGGCGCCAAGGTCGTCGACGACCAGACAGTCGCCTTCGATCTCGACGGCCCCAACAGCAACTTCCCCTTCTATGTCTCCTCCGACGTCTACAACGCCGTAATACTGCCGGCCGACTATGCCGGCGATTTCGAGAAAAATTTCAACGGCACCGGCCCGTTCAAGCTCGAATCCTTCCGCCCCAAGCAGGGCGCCAGCTTCGTGCGCAACCCTGACTATTGGGGCGACAAGGCGCTGCCCGACCGCGTCGAAATCAAGTTCTTCGACGACGAGCAGGCGCAGGTGCTGGCGCTGCAGGCCGGCCAGCTCGACGTCATCCCGAGCACGACCCGGCTGGAATTGGCGATCGAGGGCAATCCCAACTTCAAGCTGCTCAGCGTGCAGGCAAGTTCGCATGACGAGGTGCATCTGCGGACCGACCAGGCGCCGTTCACCGACAAGCGCATTCGCCGCGCTCTGGCGCTCACCATCGACCGCGAGGCGGTGGTCAAGGGCTTGCTCAAGGGCCGCGCTATCGTCGGCAACGACACCCCGTTCGCGCCGATCTTCCCCTCGGCCGATCCGTCGGTGCCGCAGCGCAAGCAGGACATCGCCGAGGCCAAGCGCCTGCTTGGCGAAGCCGGCGTGCCGAACGGCTTCCCGGTGACGCTGACCACCGAGCGCGCCTATGACATTCCCGATTATGCCGTGCTGATCCAGAATTTTGCCAAGAAGGCCGGCATCGACATCAAGCTCAACGTGCTGCCGCAGGACGCCTATTATGGCTCGGCGAAGTTCGGCTCGTCGCCATGGCTCGATTCCAATCTCGGCATTACCGATTTTGGCCATCGCGGCACGCCCGACATCTTCCTCAATGCCACGCTGAAGAGCTCGGGCGCCTGGAACGCCGCGCATTTCAACAACCCCGCCTATGACGGGTTGCTGCTCGAATACGGCAAGGCCCGCGACCTTCAGGCGCAACGCCTTGCGGCGGGAAAGATCCAGACCTTGCTGCTCGACGAGACGCCGCTGATCATCAGCTACTTCTCGCAATATAGCCGGATCGTCTCATCGAAGGTCGAGGGCGTCCGCTTCACGGCAATCTCGCATCTGCTGCTCGACCGCGTGACGTTCGCCCAGGCATGATTGCGAGACGTCCAGCCACTCCGGGCACTAAAATCCGATGCTGACCGGCCGCACTGTGTCGGTGCGGGCAGCCTCGCTTCTGCTCACGCTGTGGCTGGTCAGCATGCTGGTGTTCTTCGCCGGGCAGGTTCTGCCCGGCGATGTCGGTCGCCTCATGCTCGGGCCGTTCGCCGATGCCGAGGCCGTCGCGGCGCTGAACAGGCAGCTCGGCGCCGACCAGCCGGTGCTCGTGCAATACTGGCACTGGTTCAGCAGCGTGCTGTCAGGCGATTTCGGCACCTCCCTGTCGCTGCGTCTGCCGGTGGCGCCCTTCGTTCTGGGAAGCCTCAAGCGCTCGGCGGCCCTTGCCGGAATTATCCTCGTCTTTCTGCTGCCGCTGGGCATCGGCGCCGGCGTCGTCGCCGGTCTCAACCAGGGCCGCTTTATCGACCGCCTGATCGTACTCGCCGGCGTGTCCTTCGGCATTGTCCCGGACTTCGTCTCCGGCCTGCTGATGCTCATCGTCTTCGGCCTGTGGCTGAACTGGTTCCCGATCACCGGCGCTGCTCCCGATGGCGCCGGGCTCTGGGTCAGTGGCTATTACCTGATCCTGCCGGCGCTGCCGCTGGTGCTGAACCTTGCCGGCTACATCGCCCGCATGACGCGGGCCGGCGTGATCGAGGCGCTGGCCGCCGACTATACGCGCACCGCCGTCCTGAAGGGCCTCGAGCGTCGCGAGATACTCATCCGGCACGTGCTGCGTAATGCGCTGACGCCGACCATCGCCGTGCTCGCGACCCAGACCGGTTACATGCTGGGTGGTCTGGTGGTCATCGAAGCCCTGTTCGGCATACAGGGCCTCGGCAATCTGGTGCTCAACGCCGCCAAGTCGCGTGACTTCCCGATGCTCGAAGCCGGCGTGCTGGTCATGGCGACCATCTTCGTGCTGTCGGCCGCGGCAGGCGATCTCGTGAATGCCTTGCTCGATCCGCGGCAGCGCCGCCGTGTGTCGCCATGATGGAACTGATGGAATTGCCGGAGCGCCGTACGCTGGGCTGGCGGGCAGCAAGTCGCATCCGCGAGACTGTTTCGCAGCTGCCGCCCTCGGTGATCGTTGGATCGCTGATCCTGCTGTTCTGGGTCGGCTGCGCCGTGTTAGGCAGCCTGTTTGTGCCCTACGATCCCTATGCCGAGGATTTCCTCGTCATGCTGGCGCCGCCTGATGCCGCGCACTGGTTCGGCACCGACCAACTTGGCCGCGACGTGCTGTCGCGCATCGTCGTCGGCTCGCGTGACATCCTGCTGGTCGCGCCGGCAGCAACACTGCTCGGCGTTGCCGCCGGCAGCGTGCTTGGCCTCGTGCTCGGCTATTTCGACGGGCTGATCGACGCCATCGGCGCCAGGCTGCTCGACACGCTGATGGCCTTTCCCTTCATCGCCCTCGTCACCATGGCGCTGGTCGCGCTTGGGCCATCGAACCTCACCGTCATCCTTGTGATCGGCATCGCCTATGCCCCGCTGGTGGCACGGACGGTGCGTGCCGCCGTGCGCGAACAGCGCGACCGCGACTATGTCAGCGCCGCCCGTCTCGGCGGCGAGAGCGCTCTTGCCATCATGTTCCTCGAGATCCTGCCCAATGTCAGGGAAACCATCCTCATCGAGCTGGTCACAAGGCTTGGCTACGCCTTCTTTTCGATCGCCACGCTGAGCTTCCTCGGCCTCGGCATCCAGCCTCCCTCAGCCGATTGGGGACTGGCGGTCGCCGACGGCTACGGCTTCCTGACCGGCGGCAAATGGTGGGTGGTGATCTTCAACTCGGCGGCCATCGTTTCGCTTGTCATGGCAACCAATCTGATCGCGCAAGGCATGGGCGCCTTCGAAAACAGCGACCGGTGAAGAGCGGAACACTCAGCAAAGCTGACGCGCAATCGCGGACCGTGCGCTAAAATCGTTCCTCGTGATTCGGCTCTGACAGGGCCTCAAAGCAAGGAACGGCATGAGCAAGGCCCTCATTACATTCGCATTGGTCGCGGTGCTCACCGCATTGCTCATGGCGCTCAGCCTGGCGGTGGCTAGGCACGGTTATCCCTATGGCGCGATCGGCGTGAGGCGGCTGGACGGCATTGCCGATGCCGGCTCGTTCCTGCCGCTCGCCGCCGTCTATTTCTTCGGCGCCATGCTGATGATGATCCTGCCGATCCGCGCCGCCGGCATCGTCTTGACCCATGCTGCGGATGCGCTGTTCTGGGCGGTGATCGCCTTGTTCGCGACCATTGTCGGCTGTCTCGTCGCCCGCTGGGCCTTCGGACAGAGCAGCGTGCTGTGGGCACTGCTGAACTGGCGTTTCCTGTTTGCCGCGGCCATCGTTGGCAGCCATTTCACCATGAACGAGCTGCGCCGCAACATCCTGCTCAGGAGCCTGTTTTTCGTCATCTTCGCCGCGGCGACGCTGGCTTGCCTGTTCTGGACTTTTCCGACCTGACAGGGCCGCTTCATATTGTCCATCTTGAGGTCGCGGCTTTCATAGCCGCGCGCCATCGGCTATCCAGTCCGCAGCCAGATTTCAGCCCTCACAGTGTCGTCATTTGTCTGATAAATAATTCAGGCATACGGCACCCCCAGCGAACCAATACAAGGAAACCGCGACATGAGCCTGTTTCGTAAAAATCTGATCGATGGCGAGTGGGTGGGCGAGGCCGGCTCGCGCAACATCAATCCCTCGAACACGGGGGATGTCGTTGGCGAATATGCCTCGGCCGGCGCCGAACAGGCAAAGCAGGCCATAGCGGCGGCCAAAGCCGCCTTCCCGGCCTGGTCGCGTTCGGCGCCGCTGGTGCGCCACGCCGTGCTGAAAAAGGCGTCGGACGAGATCATGGCGCGCAAGGACGAGATCGGCCGCGCGCTGTCGCGCGAAGAGGGCAAGACGCTGGCCGAGGGCATTGGCGAGACCATCCGCGCCGCCCAGATCTTCGACTTCTTCGCCGGCGAGACGCTGCGCCTGTCGGGTGAATTGGTGCCCAGCGTGCGCCCGGGCGTCGGCGTCGAGATCACCCGCGAGGCCGTTGGCGTCGTCGGCATCATTACGCCGTGGAATTTCCCGATCGCCATTCCCACCTGGAAGATCGCGCCGGCGCTCGCCCACGGCAACACCATCGTCTTCAAGCCAGCCGAACTCGTTCCCGAAAGCGCCTGGACCATCGTCGACATCTTGCACCGCGCCGGCCTGCCGAAAGGCGTGCTCAATTTGGTCATGGGCAAGGGCTCGGTGGTCGGCCAGGCCATGCTCGACAGCCCCGACCTCAACGCCATCACCTTTACCGGCTCGGTCGGCACCGGCAAACGCGTGGCCGCGGCAAGCGTCGAGCACATGCGCAAGTTCCAGCTCGAAATGGGCGGCAAGAATCCGATGGTCGTGCTCGACGACGCCGACCTCGCCACGGCTGTCGAGTGCGCCATCAACGGCGCCTATTTCTCGACCGGCCAGCGCTGCACGGCATCGTCGCGCCTGGTGGTGACCGAAGGCATTCACGACCGCTTCGTTGCCGCGCTCAAGGAGCGCCTGGAAAAGCTCGTCATCGGCGATGCGCTCGATGCCAAGACCCAGATCGGGCCCGTCGTCGATGCGAGCCAGCTGAAGCAGGACGAGGACTATATCGCCGTCGGCAGCCAGGAAGGCGCCAACCTCGCCTTCGGCGGCGAGCGGCTGGACCGCGAAACACCCGGCTTCTATCTCAGGCCGGCGCTGTTCACCGAGAGCACCAACGCCATGCGCATTTCGCGGGAAGAAATCTTCGGGCCGGTCGCCAACGTCATTCGCGTCAAGGACTATGACGAGGCGCTTGCGGTTGCCAATGACACCCCCTTCGGCCTGACCTCCGGCATCTGCACCTCTAGCCTCAAGCATGCCACGCATTTCCGGCGCAATTCCGAGGCCGGCATGGTGATGGTCAATCTGCCGACCGCCGGCGTCGATTTCCACGTCCCGTTCGGTGGCCGCAAGGGATCGAGCTACGGCCCGCGCGAGCAGGGCCGCTATGCCGCGGAGTTCTACACTACGGTGAAGACAGCCTACACCTTTGCCGGCTAATCGACGGTGAACCGATGACAGCGGCGAAAGAGGAACTGACCTGGCTCAACCCGCCGCCGCACCATGCTTTCGGTAATGGCATCGTGCATGTGCGCACCGGCGGGGAAACCGACTTCTGGCGCGAAACCTTTTACGGCTTCTGGCGTGACAATGGCCATTTCCTCTATCGTCCGGTTGAGGGTGACTTCAGCGCCGAAGTCACCGTCAAGGGCGACTACAAGGTGCTCTACGACCAGGCCGGGCTGATGCTGCGGCTGAGTGAAACGCACTGGATCAAGGCCGGCATCGAATACACCGACGGGCTGGCTTACTTTTCGGTGGTGGTCACCAACGACACCTCGGACTGGTCGCTGCTCAGCATTCCCACCGGCCCCGACGGCGTGCGCATCCGGCTGACCCGCCATGCCGAGGCGATCCGCATCCAATATCTTGATACCACCGATGGCAAGTGGAAGCCGGTGCGGCTGGCTTATTTCCCGATCTCCAAATCCGTCGATGTCGGCATGATGTGCTGCTCGCCGCAGCGCGAAGGGTTTGAGGTAACATTCTCCGGCTTTACTGTCGGCCCGCCGATTTCCAGGCAATTGCACGACTGACGGCCATATCGATGGCGGACTAACCGTCTGCCCGATGCTGGAAGAACTGCAAAAACAGCTCCCGTTCGGTGGTTATGTCGAGCTTCTCGTAGATGCGGCGGCGGTGGTTCTTCACCGTGCCGACGGCGATGCCGAGCCGTTCCGCGATGTTGGCGGTCGGATGTCCCGCCAGGATCAACTGCACCAATTCCCGCTCGCGCAACGACAGCTCCGGCCACAGGCTCGCCGGGATGGTCGGCTCCTGCCGGGGCGAGGCGCCGGGGCCGGTCGGCGCCGATGTGCGGGAGAACTCGGTGCCGCGCGCCTTGATGTCGAGCGCATGCAAGGCCTCGAACACCGGCAGCCGCTCGTCCAGCAGGGCGATCTCGCTCTCCTTGAAGGTGGAGGTCGAGCGGTCGAGGAAGATGCCGAGGCACCAGTCGCCGCCATCGGCCAGCATGATGCCGACCTCATCGCAGATTTCCGACTGCGCCAGGAAGCCGGCTATGTACTGGCCGCGCTTGGCCTCGTCATCGGCAAGCCGCTTCAGCGGCAGGATGCCCAGCCTCTGCTCACGCCGCCACGAGGCATAGAACGGGTCGAAGACGTAGTAATTATCGAGATAGCGCCGGACCATCTCGTCGGAGAAGCGCCGGTGCTTGATGAATTCCGGCGTCTTCGTCGCCGAATATCGGGTCACGGTGACGAGATCGTGCTCGATGTCGGCGCCGATCAGGTCGATCAGGCGGTCGACATGCCTGTCCGTACCGGTGGCGGCAATCGCCCTGGCGAGCGGCCCCCAGATATTGCCCATGCGCATGCCCTTTTCTCAGCGATCCCGGTCCGGCGGTCATTGTGTCTTTTGGCACATGGCGCAAGGCCGCCCAAGGAATCTAGCTTGAGCATCCTAGAGCAATCCCGAGGCGACCGTGACACAACCCAACCTCACCAGTCCCATCGTCGGCAATCCAATCGTCATCGGCATCGACGCCGGCGGCACCATGACCGACACGATCCTTGTCGACCAGGACGGCCACTTCAAGATCGGCAAGTCGGCAACCACGCCCAAGAACGAGGCCGAAGGCTTCCTCGCATCGGCCGAAGACGCGGCCGACGCCTGGGGCATCTCGCTGGAGCAGCTGTTCTCCGGCGTCAACGTCGTGCTCTATTCCGGCACCGGCATGCTCAACACGCTGTTGTCGCGCACCGGGCGCCGGCTTGGCCTGATCACCACCAAGGGTCTGGAAGACATGATCCTGATGGGTCGGGGCCTGCAGGCCTGGGCCGACTATTCCTATGCCGACCGGCTGCATGCGGTGACCCACCATCATCCCGATCCGCTGGTGCCGCGCCGTCGCACCCATGGCGTCACCGAGCGCATCGACCAGTTCGGCGACATCGTGCTGCCGCTCTACAAGCATGAGGTCGCGACTGCAGCCAGGAAGCTGATCGCCGACAAGGTCGAGGCGATCTGCATCATGACGATCTTCTCGCACGTCAATCCGGTGCACGAAAAGCGCATCGCCGAGATATGCCGCGAGGAGGTGCTGAAAGCCGGCGCCGACATCCTCATCTACACCAGCCACGAGGTCCGCCCGGTCATCCGCGAACAGTCGCGGCTGAACTCGGTGCTGATCGAAGCCTACGCGACGTCGCGCGGCCGCAAGCAGCTTAGGGGTATCGAGGACGTCTCGAAGAAATACGGCTTCAAATACGGCGTGCAGACGCTGCTGTCCTTTGGCGGCCTGACCTCGATCAACCACCCGCGCCTGCACGAAACCATGATCTCCGGTCCGATCGGCGGCATTCTCGGCGCGGCCTATGTCGGCAAGCTGATCGGCAACGACTCCCTGATCTGCTCGGACATGGGCGGCACCTCCTTCGACATGGGCGTGATTTCGCGCGGCCAGACGCGGATCGAGAACGAGCCGCTGATGGACCGTTTCAAGCTCAACGTGCCGACGCTGCATCTCGACACGATCGGCGCCGGCGCCGGCATGATCCTCAAGGTCGACCCGCTGACCAAGAAAGTCTCGCTCGGGCCGGAAAGCGCCGGTTCCGACCCCGGCCCCATCTGCTTCGCCAAGGGCGGCACTGAACCCACCATCGCCGATTGCGACGCCATACTAGGCCGCCTCAACCCGTATTATTTCCTCGGCGGCAAGGTCGTCTTGCAGGTCGAGAAGGCGCGCAAAGCGTTTGAGGAAAAATGCTCCAGCATCCTTGGCGTCGGTGTCGAGGAGGCTGCCGAAGGCATGATCGACATGCTGGAAGCCGATGCCAACAACGCGCTGCGCCGGGTCATCTCCGGCCAGGGCATCCATCCCTCGGAATTCACGCTGCTGTCCTATGGCGGCTCGGGTCCGCTGCATCTGGCCGGCTGCTCCAGGGGCATCGGCTTCAAGGACATCATCACCTTCCAGTTTGCCGCCGCCTTCTCGGCCTTCGGCTGCACCACCGCCGATTTCATGCGTCGGCATTCGGTCTCGACGCAGCACGACATCGGCGCCCGCGCAAGCGATGACGAGCTGCTCGCTTTCGGCAAGAAGGTCACCGACGTCTGGAATGATCTCACCAAGGCGGCGGTCGACGAGATGATCAGCGACGGCCATATCAGAGACAAGATCAAGACCGTGCCGTTCCTGATGATGCGCTACACCGGCCAGCTCGAGGATGTCGAGGTCATGGCACCGCTTGCCGAGGTCAATTCGGCTGACGACATGCGCAGGGTCATCGACGAGTTCGAGGCGGTCTACGCCAAGGTCAACCATCGCGTTTCGCGCTATGGCGAAGCCGGCTTCACCATCACCGAGCTCGGATTGATCGCCACCGCCGACAAGGTCAAGCCGGTGCTCTTGAAGCGCCCGCTCGGCAAGTCGGCCCCGGCAGCAGCGCACAAGGGCGTGCGCGAGGCCTATATCGGGGGACGCTGGCACAAGGCCAATCTCTACGAGATGGACCTACTGCAGCCCGGCCATGAGGTGATTGGTCCGGCCATCATCGAACATCCCGCCACCACGCTCGTTGTTCATCCGCAGGACCGTGTCCACGTCGATGAGTGGACGCTGCTGCATTACACCCATTCTTGAAAGGGCACCGCCATGTTGGACAGACCTGCCTCGGCCCTGCGCCTTCGCGAACGGCTGCTCGATTCAGAACGGCTGATGGAAGAGACCGGCTGCTATGACGGCATCACCGAGCTCACGCTACGCAACCAGGACCCGCTGAAATTCGAGACGCTGCACACCAAGCTGCGCGCCTATTGCGTCTCGGCCCGCGAAATGGCCCGCCGCATCTCGGCCTCGCCCGGCGTGCGCGAAGTCGGCGAAATGGTGGTGGCGATCTATACGCCCGAGGGCGATGCGATCGCGCTGTCCAACGGCATCATGGTCCACGTCCACACGATGAGCCGCTTCATCAAATGGATGATCAAGAACAATTACGAGGAAAACCCGAAGATCCGCGAAGGCGACATCTTTGCCAACAACGATGCCTTCATCGGCACCGTGCAGGTGCCCGACGTCATGGACGTGGTGCCGATCTTCCATGAAGGCACGCTGGTCGGCTGGGCCGGTGCGGTCTGCCACGAGCTCGAAGCCGGCGGCATCACGCCCGGCGGCGACGTCTGCCTGGCGCAGGAGCGCTTCACCGAAGGCCTGTTCGTCTGCGCCGAGAAGATCGGCGAGAATGACGAGATCCGCCGCGACTACGTCATCCGCTGCGAGCGCAATCTGCGCATGCCGATCTACTGGGTGCTGGACGAGAAGGCCAAGGTCGCCTCCTGCATCGACATGCGCGAAAGCGTCAAGCAGCTGATCTCGGAGATCGGCCTCGACTACTGGATGAAGGTATCGAAGGAGTTCATCGAGGAGGGCCGTCGTGCCCAGCTCGCCCGCACCCGCCAGCTCACCGTGCCCGGCATCTATCGCGGCCACACCTTCTACGGCCATGTCACGGCGGGCAAGCCCGGCTTCCAGCTGCTTGGCGATCCCGACTGGCTCTACAACATCCCGATCGAGATGGAGATCACCACCGACGGCAAGATCACCATGGACTTCGAGGGCACGCAGCCCTGGGGCTACCATTCGATGAACTGCACGCCGGCCGGCATGGATGGAGGCATGTTCGTCACCTTGACCCAGCACATGAATTTCGAGGGCCTCGTCAATGACGGCGCCTGGATGGCGACCGAGCTGAAGCTGCCGCACGGCACTTGGACCAACCCCGACAATGAGATGGTGGCGACCGCCACATCCTGGGCGCTGCTGCTGCCGGCCTATGGCGTGTTCCAGCGCCTTTTGTCGCGCGGCTTCGTCGCGCGCGGCTTCGTCGAGGAAGCCTTCGTTGGCCAGGTCAACAGCCCGATGATTGAGATGGGCGGCGAAAGCCAGTACGGTACGCCGTTCGGCATGGCGCATTTCGAATGCGCCGCCGCCGGCTCCGGCGCGCTGGCCATCGCCGATGGCCTCGACACCGCCTATGTCGGCTGGAATCCGGAATCCGACATGGGCAACATCGAGGTCTGGGAACAGTCGATGCCGATGGTCTATATCGGCCGCTCGATCATGCCCAATTCGGGCGGCGCCGGCAAATATCGCGGCGGCTGTTCCTTCGTCTCGACCTGGCTGATCAACAAGACCTCGCACCTGCGACTGCACACCTCGGAACACTCCTCGCGGGTATTCGACAATGGCGGCATGTGCGGCGGCTATCCCGCGCCGACCTGCCAGAAGCATCGCGCGGTGCGCAACTCCAACATCCACGAACTGGCGGCAAAAGGCGAACCGCTCGCGCATGCCCCAGGTATCGATCCGCATGTCTCCGACTACGAGAAGAACATCGGCGGCGACCATGCCGTGGTCGAAGGCCCCTACATCACCTCGCCGCACAAGTCGGGGGACATCTTCAGCCATTCCTACAATGGTGGCGGCGGTTACGGCGACGTGCTGGAGCGCGATCCGGTCAAGACCGCCTGGGATGTCGAGAACGGTTTTCTCACCCGCCAGGCGGCGATCCAGATTTTCGGCATCGTGCTGAAGGACGACGCCGAGGGTTATCCGGTCGCCGATATCGACGCCACCGTCGAACGTCGTGCCGCCATGCGCAGAGAGCGTCTGGCCAAGGCGATCCCGGTTTCGGACTGGATCGCTGCCGAACGCGGCCGTGTCGAGAAGGCCGACTTCGCGCCCGAGGTGAAGAAAATGTATGCCAGCGCGATCAAGCTGTCGTCGCGCTTCACCAGGGATTTCAGCGATTTCTGGACCGTCGACGCCAGATCGATCTTCATGCCGGGAGCAAAGCCATGACCTCGTACAGCAAGGAAGTCCTCGGCGATCTCTCAGCCGGCAAGCTCCCCTGGCCTCAGACAAAGCGCATCATGAGCGCCTACAAGGACGACGACCGCTTCTTCAAGATGCTCGCCGTCTATCAGGACCGTGTCACCTGGAAGGACCCGATCCTGCTGCCGGTCTCGGATCACCTGTTCATCTGCCAGAGCGGCGACGAGCGCATCACCCGTTGCGAATGCGGCCACTCCTTCGGCGACTACCGCAAGAACTGGAAGCTCAAGGCTGCGATCAACGTGCGAAACACCGAGGAAGCGCTGCGCGAGATCTATCCCAACAGCGATATCCCCGATCCGCAATGGATGGAAATCCGCGAATTCATCTGTCCGGAATGCGGCACCATGCACGAGGTCGAGGCGGCGGCACCCGGCTATCCGATCGTGCATGATTTCGAACCCGATCTCGAAGGCTTCTATCGCGAGTGGCTGGGCAAACCGCTCTAGCGACGTGGTGACCAGCGCTGCAGGCAAGGTAGCGCTCGTCACCGGGCTGGGTCTAAGACTATCGCATCAAACATCATATCGGAGATTCACTGCCCATGACAGACCTTTCCGGCCGCAGCGCGATCGTCACCGGCGGGTTTTCCGGCATGGGCTTCGCGATTGCGACGGCGTTGGCGCAAGCCGGCGTCAATGTAGCGGTCGGCTCCTACATCGCCCCCGCCGGCGCCGAAAGAACCGACGCCGCCTACTATCCCGGCGCAGATGAAATCGAGCGCGTGCGGTTGGCCCTGTCTGCCCACGGCACCAGGGTTTATGCCGCCCATCTCGATGTCCGCGACAGCGAGGTGACCAACCGGTTTGCGGCTGACGCGCAGGCCGCCATCGGCCCGGCCGACATACTGGTCAATGCCGCGGGCACCACCGCCGAACAGCCGGTCTGCGGCCATTCCGACGCGCTGTGGAACAAGATCGTCGACACCAATCTCAGCGGAGCGTTCCGCGTCACCCGAGCTGTGCTGCCCGGCATGATCGAGCGCGGCTGGGGCCGTATCGTCAACATCGGCTCGACAGCGGCTTCCGTCGGCTGGAAGGACAACCCGGCCTATTGCGCCTCGAAGGCCGGGCTGCTCGGCCTTACCCGCTGCGTGGCGCTGGAAGGCGCCGCGCACGGTGTCACCTGCGTCATGATCAGCCCGACCTGGGTCGAGACCGAACTGATGCGCCGCAACGTGGCGCAGGTGGTCGAGCGTGAGGGCAACGGCAGAACCGCCGAGGAAGCGATGGCCGAGATCGCCAAGGGCAATCCCCAGCAGCGCATGCTGCAGCCGCAGGAAATCGCGGCTCTAGCCGTGTTCCTGTGCTCGGATCTGGCCAAGGGCATCACCATGGAAAACATCCAGATCACCGGCGGAGCGCTGTGGTAGCGGCCACAGTTTGAATTTTCGAACGAGCGAGCCGCATTAACGCCATTTGTCGGTTGCATGTTCGTTTTGGCCCTGCCTGCGGCAACTTTACCCCTCGCGGCAAATTTACCATTGAGTGACAGGCGATAGAGGTTATATTGTGCACTGCACAATGGATGCCCGCTGATCGGGATCCGGCAAGGGCAGGTTCCGGCGATCGCGCATGACGCAGAAAAGCCGACCATGGGCGCTTCAGCCCAGCTGAAAGGCGGCAGCATGAGAAATCCGGTACGGATATGAAGATCCCGAAATCCATTCTGATCGATCCGGACAACAACAAGGCCTATGCCGCCTTCGCCGTTGCGGTGTCGGTCTTTGCCTTCGCCTACTCCACCAATTTCGGCCAGATCCTGATCCTCGCCTACTATCTGGTATGGCTGCCGCTGCTGTTCGTCGACTACCGGCGTTTCGCCCGCGATCTCTCCAGCGCCTGGCTGCCGCTGCTGTTTGCGGCCTATGTCTGTCTGTCGCTGTTCTGGTCGCAAGCGGCCGGCACCAGCGCGCGGGCGGGGCTGCAATATTTCTCCCACATGCTGTGCGCCTACATCGCGGCGCGCACCATCAGCACGCGCACGCTGGTGCTGGGCTCGCTGATCGGCATCTTCATCGTGCTGCTGTATTCGCTGAAGGTTGGCGCCTATGCGCTCGACACTATCGACGGCACCACCAATTTCGTCGGCGCCTTCGGCTCCAAGAACCAGATCGGCTTCTTCGCCTCGCTCGGCATCTTCTTCTGCTTCGCTTTTCTGGCCTTCTACCGGCGCAACTGGATGAGCTTCGTCTGGACCGCGCCGATCATCCTGCTGTCCGTCTATATGCTGGCGATCGCCCACTCGGCGACGTCAGTCGCTTCGCTTCCGGCGGTGATCGGTGTCGTTGCCTTGCTTGCCATGAGCAAGGTTCTGTCACGCCGCTACCGCCGCGTGCTGTTCGTCGTCGGCGCTACGGCGCTGGTGGGCGGTGTGATGGCTGCGCTGAACCTTGGCTTGCTCGATGTCGTGCTCGGCATCTTCGGCAAGGATTCGACGCTGACCGGCCGCACCTATCTCTGGGAACAGGGCTGGGCCGCCGCGCAGCAGCGTCCGGTGCTCGGTTATGGCTATGCCGCCTACTGGATCCAGGGTTTTGCCGATCCGGAACGGCTCTGGGCCGAGTTCTACATCTCCACCCGCACCGGCTTCCATTTCCACAACACCTATATCGAGACGCTGGTCGAGCTCGGCTTCATCGGCGTGACGATGCTGGCGCTGATCATCCTGCGCTCCTTCTGGGGCCATGTTTCGAAGGTGGTGTTCGGTGACTGGAGCGCCGATTCGGTGGTGCTCGCCGGCGCGGTCGGCATGATGCTGATCCGCTCCTTCTTCGAGGTCGAGATCCTCGGCCCCTATTTCATGGCCTCGTTCATCGTCTATTACGGCCTGTTCAAGCTGCGCCCGGTGCCGCTCGCCAGGGCAAGGCGGGCCTATGTTCCGGTGCCGGACGAGAACACCGCCAACGGCCGCATGCCGGCGCGCGTCTGACTTGCTTATCTCAGGCGACGGCGCGCTTGCGCAGCATCAGCCGCTGCAGGAAGCGGCGCAACGGCTCGTCATAGACGCGCGTGGCGATGTCGGCGATGACGATGACCGAAACCGCCATGACGATGCCGAACCAGGGATGATGCGCGAACGGGTCGATCGCTGCGGCCTTGCCCGCCCCGGCGATGATCATCAGCAGCGGCGTGTGGATGATGTAGATCGGGTAGGAAATCCGCCCCAGCCAGCCATAGAGGCCTGACAGGCGCGGCGCCGTCGGCGCAATAGTGCCGACCACCACCAGCGCCGGGAAAACAAAGACGACGCAGGCGAGATCGTAGGCGACGCGCGCGCCGCCGGCCGGCGCGATGGCAAAGACGATGAGCGTCAGCGCGATCGCACCCTCGACCCACCAGCCGCGCCGCAGGAAGCCGAGCCCGCTTTGATAGCGTGTCATGGACCGGCAAAGCAGCACGCCCAGGAAGAACGAGAAACAGACGCGCGGCAGGCCGCTGATGATGGTCGAGCCGGTCATGCCGAAGTCGAGGGTGCCGGCCACGATCGAAGCGATGACCAGCAGCACCAGGCTGACGGCGATGAGCACGGTCAGCACGCGTTTCGTCAGCAGGAAGAAGACGGCGACATAGGCGATGTTGACGATCAGCTCGAAGAACAGCGACCACGACGCGGGGTTGAGCGGAAAGATCGTGTGATAGGCATCGCTGACCAGCGGGATGAAGAACATGCCGGTCGTCAGCATGGTGCCGATCTCGGAGATCGGCATGTATTCCGCCGGAATCAGCCGGTTCTTGACGATGAGATAGAAGAAACCGAGCAGCGTGCCGGCGAGGTAGAGCGGGTAGAGGCGTATCAGGCGGATCGCCAGGAACGTGCCGAAGCCCATGCCGTTTTCGATCTTGCGGTCATAGGCATGCGCGATGACGAAGCCGCTGAGCAGGAAGAACAGGTCGACCGCCAGATAGCTCGACGGCAGCACCTTGCCGGCGGCCAGGAACGGCGAGAAGTGGTAGAGCATGACGCTGATCGCCGCGACGCCGCGGATGGCATCGAGATTGAGGTAGACGTGGCGCGGTGCGGCGGGCTGCATGGAATGCCTTCAAGCGGTCGAAAAACGGAAGTTCCCGCCCGCACCCTGGCGCGAACGAGCCGAACTGGTTCCTCCCGCCTCCATCGCGCGGGCCTCGCCGAGCGAGCCCGAGCGCTAGAGCAATTCCGGGAAAAGTGGGAAACGGTTTTCCGTCCGGAATTGCTCCAAACAAACAGGTTACTGGCTGGCCGTCGGCGCCAGCTTCACCTTGATGACGTCGCCCGGCAGCACCGGCGTATCTTCCTTGGCGTCGATCTCGCTGGTCTTGCCGTCGGTCACGCGCACCAGCGAATAGATGAGCGCCGGCTCTTCATTGTTGTTTGTGATGGCGGCGGTCGTGGCCGGGTCCGATGCTTGGGCCATCAGGCCCTGTTGCATGTTGACCCTGAGTGCGGCTTCGTTGAGGTCTGCTTCGACCTGCTGCCGGTCGGCGGCAAGTCTCGAGTTCAACGTGTTCTGGGCATCGATGGCATCCTGCGTCGCCTTGCTGACCGACTGCTTGGCGGTGAGGATCGCCGTCTCATAGTCCAGGATCTTGCCCTGCAGATCGGTGACCGACTGTTGCGAGGAAAGCAGGCGTGCGTTGGCGACCAGGCCCTTTTGCGCCAGCGGACCGATACTGTCCGCCTGCTGCTGCGCCAGGTCGACCTGCTTTTGCTGGTTGACGATCTTTTTCTGCAGCGCCTCGATTTCGGACTGCAGGACCCCCTTCAGATCGTCAAGCGCCTGCAGCTTCAGCTTCAACGCTTTCTGGTCGGAGATCAGGATCTGCATTTCGTCGGCGACGATTGTCGCCAGGCGCGGGTCGCCCTCAACTTCCTTAGGCGCCTCGAAACTCTCCTTGCCGGCGAGATCGGCATCGATGCGGGCACGCTTGACGATCAACCGCACGCGCTGGTCGTCATAAATGTCGAAATTGCCCTTGGCGGTGATCAGGTCCTTGCCGAGCTGGGTGCCCAAATCGGCGTTGCGCCGGATGCCGCCGGCGATGCTGATCGCCTTGAGCACGGTCAGCTCCGGCACATAGGGAAACTGGCCAGGCGTCTGGATCTCGCCCGAGATGTAGAACGGCCGGAACTGCACCATTTCCACCGAGGCTTCCGGCTTGTCCGACAAGGCAAGCTTGCGCTGCAGGGCGACGCTGATCGCGGCCGCAACCTCTGACGTGGTCTTGCCGGCGGCCGGCAGTTCGCCGACGAACGGCACCGACAAATTGCCGGCTGGACCGACCGAATATTCGCCGTTTACCGCCGACCAGTCACGGAACGTGCCTTCCACCGTCTGCCACTCGGCGACGCGGATGTTGAGCTTGTCCTGCGAGCCGAGCCGGTACTCGTCGGCCATGGCCGGAACCGCGAGTGACAGAGCGAGGCACGTGGCGACGAGCCGTGCCGGCCGCATCGGGCCGGCAAGGCGAAAATACGCTGATATGTCTGTTTTCAACTGACGTTTCCGATCCGTTTTGGCCCCATCCGCCCGATAGGCCTGCTGCCGAGTGCCTCCTTCGGAACCTGGCAGAACACTATGGCTGCAATGCGAGACCGGCCCATCGCCGAATAGCTTTGGACCGGATTGGCTTCGGGCCGTGCCGGCCCGATTGCTGACCAGTTGCGGTCGGTCAGTAGGAACCGCGCGACATCCACACCGCGGGCACGGTCTTGAGGATGATGCGAACGTCTTCGAACAGCGACCAGTTCTCGACATAGTGACGGTCGAACGCGACGCGACTGTCATAGGAGACATCGTTGCGTCCGCTGACCTGCCAGAGCCCGGTCAGGCCCGGCCGCGACTTCAAATAATAGACCGCGGCGCTGCCGTAGATCTCAAGCTCGTCGCGCACCACCGGGCGAGGCCCGACAAGGCTCATGTCGCCCTGCAGGATGTTGATGATCTGCGGCAGCTCGTCGAGGCTGAGCTTGCGCAGAACGGCGCCGACGCGGGTGACGCGCGGATCGTTCTTCAGCTTGCGGGTCGCGATCCATTCGGCGTTGGCTTCCGGATTGGCCGCGAGATAGGCGGCCAGCACACGTTCGCCGTCTTCGATCATGGTGCGGAACTTGAGGCAGGGGAAAATCCGCCCACCGCGTCCGATGCGCTTGTGGCCGTAGAAGATCGAGCCGCCGTCGGAAAGCTTGACCAGAAGGGCCACCATCAGGAACAGCGGGCTAAGCGCCACCAGGCCGACAAGTGAACCGAAAATATCGAAACTGCGCTTCAGCAGCCCGCCGATGGGTGGCGGAAAATCTACGCCGACATGCGAAAATGCCGCATTAGCCGACTTGGCAACGTCCCTCATGCAAAAGCTCCATACGTTGAACGGATGGTTTATGCCACGATACCAAAAAAATGCTGCAGCGCAACACACAATTTCCCATATGGCTGAAATAGTCACGTCAGGAATTGACTAAATAATAAACCCTCCTTGCCCAAATTTTGCCCTTTATGGCGAGTTTGTGACGAATAATTAGCAACCGTAGGAAATGTAATGCCTTTTTTCGGCGGGTTTTGGGCAAATCGTCCTTTGCCGCAGAGGGAACGGCTTTAACTGATTTTCGAATCACTGGCTTTGCTAAATTAATCAAGTAAAATACTAATCAACATTGCAGATTCTACTGTAGTATAAAGCGCATGACGAGTTAGGCCACCACCCCTGCGTGTGCATCGCAGCATGGCGGAGTCCAAGCCGCCGCCAAGCCGAAAATTATTGCTGGTTGCCCTTGCCGTCAGTTTCGCGCCTTAATAGAGTCGCAAATTATTCCTGATAGAGTCTGGATGGGTTGGGAAGGCCGGAAGCAACCGGCCGAAAAAGAGCAGCTAAATAAGCTCGCATGGCGAATGGGGAGATACTCGGGTGGGTAAGTCATCGCTTTTGCATGCTCGGGCCGGTTGACGGGCCGCCGAACATGTCATTACCAAAATTCGTCATTGGAATGGTTTTCGCCCTCGCGATCGTGGTCGCGTGGTCCTATGTCGACGGCGCGACGGTCACCACAACGGTGCTTCGCGTCATCGGCTGCGCTGTCCTCATCCAAATCGGTTATTTCCTGCTGGTGTATGTGATGATCGCCAGGAGCGCGCCGACATCGGCCGACAGGGCTCGCGACGCCGAAAGAAACCTCGGCGCCGACAAGGCGGTTGAAGGCGAGAAGCTCTCGGCGAGGCGCAGCGTGCATTGAACAGTCTGAAGCCGCAAGGTCGGCCTCGGATCATCTTGCAGCCGGACTCAGCCTGCTTCGGCCGGCTCGGGTTCCGATTGCTCGCCTGAAAGCATTTTCGACAGGCGGCTGCCGGCCTTCGCTTTCAACCTCTGATATTGTCCCACTTCGACGATTCGTCCGTTTTCGACTGCAACCACCCAGTCGGCGAAGGCGATCATCGATGGCCTGTGCGCAATGGTCAGGATCGTCATCGATCCGCGCAAGCCGTCGATCGATTTGGCGATCAGGGACTGGTTCTGCCAGTCGAGCGCGCTGGTCGCCTCGTCGAGAATGAGCAGCGAAGGTTTGCGCAGCAGCGCGCGCGCCAGCGCGATGCGCTGGCGTTCGCCGCCCGAGAGCCGGACGCCGCGGTCGCCGACCACCGTGTCGAGCCGCAACTCCAGCCGCTCGACGAAGTCGGCGCCATGCGCAGCGCGCAGTGCAGTCCACAGCTCCGCGTCACTGGCTTGCGGCGCGGCAAGGCGCAGATTGGCGGCGATCGTATCGTGCAGCAGGAACACGTCTTGCGGCACATACGCCACCTGGTCGCGCCAGCGCCGGCGGTTGGCCGCGCCGATCTCGACGCCATCGGCCAGGATTTTGCCCTCGCTCGGTTCGAGCAGGCCAAGCAGCATGTCGGCAAGCGTGCTCTTGCCCGAGCCTGACGGACCGATCAGCGCCGTTACCTTGCCGGCGGGAAGGCCAAACGTGACATCGCTCACCACCGGCTTGCCGCCGGCCTCATAGGCAAAGGAGACGTTGCGGATGTTGAGCCCGACATCGAGCGACAGCTTGGCATCCGATTCGAGGTTTGCCGGCTCGCGTTCGGCATCGAAACGCGCCTGCATGTCGCGCATCGAGGCATAGGCCGGCAGGTTGATCAGCACCTGCTGCGCCTGCATCTGCATGTCCATGAAACGCGGCGCGATGCGCATGAACACCAGAAGCAGGACAACGATCTCGGCCAGCGAGAGGTTGAAGCGGACCAAAGCGACATAGATGAACAGGCTCAGACCAATGACGCTGGCGACCTGGAACAGAGCGGTGCCGATGGTGCTGTTGCGGACATAGTTGATGTTGTCGGCCTTCATCTTCTCCAGCGTCGCGCGAAGCTGCGCGTAATAGGTCGCCTCGACATTCAGGCTCTTGGCGACCTTGATGCCGCCGAGGAACTCCGAGACCGTTCGGTACTGCTGCTGGCGATTGCTGGTCAAAACCCGGCCGAAGGCGCTGGCTCGTGCCCGAAACGGCTGCAGTGCCAGGAAGGTGACGATGCCGACGACAATGGCAAACGCCGTCATTACTGTCGAAATGAACAGCGAGACAACGAGATAACCCGCCAGAAGCACGGCGATCTGCACCAGCATCAGCAGCGAGAACGCCGCCGACTGCACGCGGTCGATATCGCCGGTCAGCGCATGGTCGAGATCGGAGCTGCGCATGCGCGCGAATATCCCCCACCGCGCCTTGCCGATGCTCTCGAACAGGTTCATGCGCAGGCGATTGATGAAGTCGAGCAGCAGCCGCGCCATGTAGACGGATTTATAGCGGTTGAACGCTGCCTGCAGCGCGACAAGCCCGACCAGCAGGCAAAGCACCGTGGTCAATTGCAGCGTTCCGTCCGGAGCCAGCCAGCGCACCCAGTCGCGGTCAGGCAACCTGACCGCGAAATTCTGCTCGGGTCGCCCGACCAGATGCAGCAGCGGCACCAGAAGCAGGATCGAGATGCCTTCGGTCAGGCTTCCCAGGATCAGGAACAGCAATGCCGTGAAGGTCCTGCGCCCGCCGATCCGGGCCATGGCGGCGCCGAAGCCGGCGACATCGCGGTAAAACGAAAAGCGCAGGATCTGCGATGCGGACATGTGAGTCACCGCGGCCCTTTGTCGGCCGCCAGATCGTTTTCGATCAGGGCGACGGCTTCGCCGATACGGTCGAGCCCGGTGGGCACTTCGAGGCGGCAGACGCCGATCTGGCTGGCCAGGGCGGCGCATTGGCGAAGATGTGTCGTGGCAAAATCGCCGACCAGGGCTGGACGGCCGAAACGCGTCACATAGGAAAATTTGATGATTGCCGGCAGGGCGCCGATGCCTGGCAGCGGCGTGATCGCTGCTTTGTCGCTGCGCTCGAGGATATAGATCCGGGTCGCCGGCACCGCGTCTGCCGCAAATCCGGCGTGCAGGCGGTGCTGCATCTTGTCGATCGCCGCATGCACCTGCGGGCGTATCTCTGCCTGGCGGATGGGAAACGCGGCGGCGGCATCGGCGGCGAGCTTCAACTGCGGAAAACCCGGAACGATCATCGGCCGGTCCGTGAGATCGAGCGCCACGACATCGTCGGTCAGCAATCGATGCCCGGCACGGATCATCGCGCTCGCCGTCGTCGATTTGCCGGCGCCCTTGTCGCCCATGAAGACAGCGCTCTTGCCGCCGACCGCAATGGCGCTGGCGTGCAGGATGAGCAGGCCGCGCTGGTGCAGGAGCAGTGCCATGACCGGACCGAGCAGCGGAAACGCCAGCAGCGCATCGTCGACATCGGGCGCCGGCTCCACCTCGATGCGGCAGGCATCGGTGATCAGGAAGGCGCCGACCGTCTGCCATGCCAAATATTGCTGCCGCGGCTCGAAACGGAAAGCAGTTCCGGTCTCGGGCGAGGGTTTTGGCAGGTCGATCGGGCCGACCGTGATCAGCACATCGACGCAAGCTGGTTCGCTCGACTCTAGCTCAGGCAGTTCGACCTGCGAAGCGATCGTCAGCCCATAGGCTTTGTAGAAGTGCTGTGCGCGAGCAGCAATTGCATGGCGGTCATCAGCGGCAAGAGGCATGTTGGCCGGCATCATCAGTGGCTCCCGCGCTGTTGCACCTGCCGCAGCCACAACGATAGCGAAATCGAACGCCATACATACTGGACATCGGGCAAGGTCGCGGCCTCGGGTTGGCTGGAAATACGGCCATAGGCGGCGGTCACCTCAGGCAGGTTGACGTAAGGGGCAATCCGCGCCGCATCTTTCACCAGCACCTTGTCCAGGAGATCGCGGTGATTGCCCAGCATGCCTTTGACCAAATTGGAGGTGAAATCGATCTTGTCGCGCCGCCACTGCACCGCCGGGGGCAAAATTCCTTCCATGGCACGGCGCAACACCGAGCGGCCAAAGCCCTGGTTCAGCTTTTCCGCGCCGGGCAGTGCCAGGCAGAACTCGACCAGCGGCTTGTCCCAGAAGGGGTAGCGCGGCTCGACGCCGAAATTGGCGGCGGCCTTGTCGAGAACCTCGAAGGCGTGCGGCACCATGCCGTTCGACAGCAGCCAGCGATGGGTCAAGGTCTCGCTGGCGCTGACCGCGGGCGGCATATAGCCGGCCCTGCGGAACCGTTCGACGAGGTCGGTACGCATCGCCAGGTCCGGATTGATCAGGGCGCGCCAGCTCGTCGCCGGCCGCCCAGTGGGATGGCGCCGCAATTTGCCAAGCACGCGGTTCGCGAACCGCTTGATTCTCGCGATGCGCCAGGCCGGTCCGTAAAGGGTAAGGAACTGGTAGTAGAGGCCGAGCATGCCATCGCCATAGGTGTTGGAGGCGCTGCGCAGCTCGCGCCACAGCTCCATCCATTTGCCGGCATAGGCGAGTTCGTGCAGATGGCCGTGGCCCTGCGAAACCACCTCGTCGCCGCCATGGCCGTCCAGCAGCACCTTCATGCCCTTGGCGCCGGCGGTCCTGTAGATGTCGCGGGTCAGCGACAGGCCGGGGGCCAGGAACGTTTCCTCCTGCTCTTCCAGAATGCGTTCGAACTCGGCGAAGGGCGCGTAGTTGCCGACGGAAATCAAAGTGCCGTCGACCTTCTCCTGTCCAAGCACTGCCTCGATGAAAGGCCGCTCGTCCATCGGCGAACCCTTTTCGAACACCAGCGAAAACGTCGGCAGCCTCGGCTTTCGCTGCGCGGCATTCTGCAGGCCCGCCACGCAGGCGATCGACGAGGAATCGAGGCCTCCGCTCAGCATAGCACCGACCGCAGGCGTGCCGCGCATACGGTTGCGGACCGATTGCGAAAACAGATGCCGGAATTCCTCGGCCGTATCCGATCGCATCTGCCTTGGCGAGGGTTCGATCTGCCAGTAGCGGCGCAGCACCACCTGGTTGCCGGTCACTGTCAGACTGTGGCGCGCCGGCAGGCGGAAGATATCGGCATAGGCTGTCGACTGCGGATCGTCGGGCAGCCCGGCCAGGAATCCCGAAATCTGGTGTTCGCTGATGCGCATGTCGACGCCGCCGGCATCGAGGATCGGCCCGATCTCCGAGGCAAAGACGAAGCGCCGGTCGCTCGAATGATAGTAGAACGGTTTGACGCCGAAATGGTCGCGCACGCAAAACAGCTGCCGGCGCTCGCCATCCCAGATGGCAAAGGCGAAGTCGCCTTGCAGATGCTCGGGGCAGGCTTCGCCCCAGCGCAGATAGGCGCGCATCAACAGCACGGCGTCGGCAACCGAACTGTCCCTGATGCCAAGCCTGGCCAGCAATTCGTCGCGATTGTCCAGCCGGCAGTCCGCGGTGATCGCGAGCTTGCCGCCGGCCATGGTCAGCGGGCCGGGGCCGGCTTCATCGGTGGTGTTGAGCCAGGCGTGGCCAAGAACGACGCCCTCGTCCATCCACCACGAACTGCCGTCAGGCGCGCGATGTTGCATGCGGGTAAGCATGCGCTGGATGTCGGCCGCGGCGGCCTGCCTGCCTTCCTGCCTCAGCAGAATTCCGGCGACGCCGCTCATCGCTCACTGGCCGTGGTCGACGAGATGGTTAAACCTGCCAAGCGAGCCGCCGAGCACGATGTGGTCGCCACTGACCAGCCAGGCATGCGCCTTCAACTCGGTCCCGGTATCGCGCTCGATGCCGATGCGGATTTTTGAGGCGTTGCCCTGGCGGGCAAGCAAATACTGGCCGGAAAGCGCTTGGGTCAGACAGCTTGCGCCAGGCACCAGGCGGGCAGCCGCAGCCACGCCCCAGGCGACACGCCTGAGATCGCCGATGTCAGCTGTCTCGCTTGCATCGAGCCGCGTCACTATTCGGCGAATCCTGTTATAGGAAAGCAGCGTCAGCCCCAGCCGCACCGCCACGACCACCGCAAGGCAGTGGGCGAGAAAGAGCATCTCCGGCCCGCTCAGCGAGAAAGCTCTAGACAAGTTCCTCATCATGGAGCCTCGCAAGCCCGGCGTCCGCCAAGCCCTTCAACAATCCATCGACATCGGCCTTGCAGCGTTCCGGATCGACATTGTAGCGATCCAGCACGGCGCTGCGGATTTCGGAAATCGGCCGCGGCTCCTGGATCAGCTCCCAGATATAGGCGCCGACGCCGTTCAGGCTGTAATAGATGTTGGACCTCATATCGAGCAGCGCCAGGCCGTTGCCGAATTCGCAGGCCACGGCATCCTTGCTCGCGCTCATCCGATCATGGTCCGTGGGGTTCCAGTCCATTCCTAAACCTCGCTCACAACCAACGCTTCGGCAATTCCGGACAAAGACGCGAGAGCCGGGGTTTGACCCCCGACTCTCCTTAGTGCGCTCTGTTTGCAGAGTCCGGACTTTGTCACCCCAACGAGAGAAGACTCAGGAGAAGGTGAGTTCGCCGACCGGCGTATGTGCCGGAAACGAGGCGTCGAGTGCCGTAGTACCGCTACCGCCTTGCGTGATGGTCTCGATCGATCCGTGGACCGTCAGGCTAGGGGTTTCGTACTCATGCTTTTCAACATTCTGTTCCAATTTACTCTCCACTTGTGGACTGGAAGCGGCCTGTCGATTGCCGGCAGCGAGCTATTGCTGCACCGCAATAGCTGCATGGCAGCATTTATGAGTCAAGCCTGATTTACCAGCCGTTAATCAATTCTCGGTTGCGACTCCCTTCAATGGTGATCAAAGCGCTTTGCATTTCACATCTCAGGAGAATTCAGCAGAGTGTCCGAGGCCGTCAACTAAGTATCTGATTAATTACGTTAAATTTTCCTTCGAATGCTCCTCACTTGGGCGCTGGCGCATTCCCACAAAAATTGTTGCTGACGTACCCGCCACAAGCCCCGATCAGGCGGCGCCTTGCATCTCGTTGTAGGACTGTGTTGCGAAACGTTCAGGTTGCAGGAAAATTAGCGCCAAAGGAAAAACTGGACGCGGCGCATGAATTTGGCGATGCTTTGCTTCGCAGTTGCAATATAACGCGCCTGGCGAATTTTTTGCGGAGATGCTGCAGCATATGGCATTGCAGGAAGGGACCTTCGAAAGGTTGCGCGCCGCTGGCTGCGCCGACGAAGTGGCCTATGTGCAGGCTTGCCTGCGGCTGTTCTTCGCCTCCAGGGCGAGCCCCAGCGCCGCGCCTGCACCGGCCATCTCCGTTGCCGATGTTTGCGATATCGCCAGGCTGAACAAGGTCGCCACCTTCATGCTGAAGGCGCTGTCGCGCCCACCGGCGGGCGAGACGCCGCCGGGATTGCTCGAGTGGCTCGACACTTATCGCCGGCGCACGATTGCGATGAACTCGTCCGGCATCATGGATTCGATGGCCATCGACAAGGCGCTGCGCGGCAGCGGCATCGATTTCGTGTTCCTGAAGGGGCCCCTCCAGCAGCAACTGCTCTATGGCGACCATTTCATGAAGCCGTCCGGAGATGTCGACATATTGGTGTCGCCGGCCGGCTTCTTTAGAGCTCGCGATGCGCTGCGCTCGATCGGCTACGAGGTCGCCGGCAAGTCCCGCTCCGTCTGGTGGGTGCGCTTTCTGGGCGAGCAGCACATGGTTCGCAGCCAGGGTCGGAAATTGTCCACCGTCGATCTCCATTACCGGCTCCAGCAGCCGGGATCGCCCAGCCCGCGCGATACGGAAGGGTTCCTGCGCCGCAAGCGCGCGCTTGCGATCGCCGGCTCCAGCGTGCCGTTCATCTCGGCCTCCGACACTTTGCTTCTGTCCTGCATCAGTGTCGCAAAGGCGCTGTTCAACCGCGAGCCATGCGCGGGCTATGTCTGCGATATCCGGGCCGCTGCCAGTCGGCTGAGCGAGGCCGAGCAGCAGACTGTGCTCGACTACGCGGCCGAGCAGGGGCTGGCCGACACCCTGCTGCTGGGCCTGCGCGCCGCCGATGTGCTGCTTGGTGGCGCCGGCACGCTGCTGTCGGATCGGGCCACCAGGATCCTGTCACGCATCGGCAATGAAGACCTGTTCCACATGGTCATCGCGCCGTGGCTGTCGTCGCTCAGATGGCCGCAACGGCGCACCGTTTTGTGGGAATTGTGCGGCCGCGAACCTGTCCGCTATCTGACCGAGGCCGGCTGGGCCGCGTCAGCCGACCTCAGCCGGCGGATTTTCGAGCGGGAAAGCCGGTGACGATGAGGGTCGTCATGCAGCAGGCAGATAACGTTCCGTCCCGATCCGCTGGGGATGGATCGGGGGATGGATCGGGGTCCGGCGCCGCGCGCCGGGAGGGCGAGGGGCCTCGCGACACTTTATGCAATCGAAAGGCCACCCTATGTCCATGACAGAATCCCGGGTCTGCGTGATCATCGCGGCGCGCAACGGGGCCCGGACCATTCCCGCAGCCATCGCCTCGGCGCTGCGCGAGCCGGAGGTGGCGGAAGTCGTCGTCGTCGACGACGCCTCCACCGATGACACCGCAAAGGTGGCCAGCGCTGCCGACGATGGCAGCGGCCGGCTTTCGGTCATCCGGCTCGACGCCAATCGCGGCCCGTCCTTCGCCCGCAATACCGCCATTGCCGGGTCGAAATCACCTTTCATCAGCATTCTCGACGCCGACGATTTCTTCCTTCAGGGACGGTTTCGCCAGCTGTTTGCCAGCGCCGACTGGGATTTCGCCGCCGACAACATCATGCTGATCCGTGACGATACGGCGACCGATGTCTCGAAGATCGTCGCCCCGTCCTTTTCGGCGGACCCGGAATTCCTCGACTTCGAGCGATTCATCGAGGGCAACATCTCCAGACGGCGTGTCCAGCGCGGCGAACTCGGCTTTCTCAAGCCGGTGATATCAAGAGCTTTCCTCGACAGGCATGGGCTGCGTTACGACGAGAACCTGCGTCTCGGCGAAGATTACGAACTCTACGCTCGCGCCTTTGCCCTTGGCGCACGCTTCAAGGTCATCCGTTCCTGCGGCTATGGCGCGATCGTGCGCGCCGATTCGTTGAGCGGGCGCCACAAGACACAGGATCTGAAGCGCCTCGCCGATGCGGATCTGGCACTGCTCGAGATCGACAGCCTGCCGGAAGGCTCCAAGGCCCTGCTGCGCAAGCACGAGCGGCATGTGCGTGACAAATACCGGCTGCGCAATTTCCTCGATGTGAAGGCCGAGCGCGGCATGGCGTCTGCCGCCGCCTATGCGCTGGCCAGCCAGTCGAACTTCATTCCCATCGTTGTCGGCGTGGCCGCCGACAAGCTCGATGCGTTGTTTCGCCACGCCGGTCTGTCCCCGCGGCAGCAGCCGGTGCCGCCTTTGCGCTTCCTCATGGCCGCTACCAACACGGCGGCGCAAAAGTAGGCTCCGCCAAGTCCGGGACGGCGGCCGCAAGGCTGAAAAAATTGCCTTTCTGAAACTCGGAGGTTGCCTACACGCCCCGACGATGGCACTGTATGTTGCGGTGCAGCAATTTTGGAAGGCCAACCGGATGGCTTCAATTTTCGGCTTCAGGTCCAGGGACCCAGCGCGCGACAAGCAGACCGATCTGGCGCGTTTCGACCGTCTGGCAAAGCTGTTGGATCAGATCACGGCCGAGATTGCGGCCGAGAAGACCGGGTTGGAGGCCCGCTACCGGTCGAAGTCCACCAACGCGGCCTTCCTGGTCGAGTCGATGGAGAACGGCTCGGCGTCGGCACGCAAGCTGTCGGAAGTCGGCGAGCTGACGAAGTCCATCCTGAACTGCGAACAGCGCATCGCCGAGCTGGTGCGCCAGACGAGCCGGATGAAGGAACTGCGTCATTCACTCGACGCGATCGTCGGCGAGGATGGCCAGAGTTCTGATTCGCACGGGGAATATGTCAAACCCGCAGGTCGCTTCGGCTGAACACGGTCACACGAGACACAGAAGAGAAAGTTCGGGGACGGAGGATCGGGATCGGCCCGTTAGCAATGTGGGCCAATCGGTGACTTTGGGTTGGGGCGGAACAGCACAAAGGTGAATTGATATGAACGCAGATCCGAAGACGACGCCCATGGCGGCAATCGATGCCATGATTTCGACGCGGCCAAATCGGCCAATGCGTCTTGTAAACCCAACGCGTCTTCTATCCGTTGGTGCGCTTCTGTTGGCGGCAGCCGCAGCTCTGCTCGGCGCCGCCCACCCCTCCCGCGCCCAGGACGCCTCCCCGGAGATGCAAAGCGCACCGTCCTTCGTCGACGATTTCAAGAGTTTCGATCGTTCGCGCTGGTATGTCTCCGACGGTTGGTCGAACGGCAATCACCAGAACTGCACCTGGTCGAAAAGCCTGGTAAAATTTTCCGACAACATGCTGACGCTCGGCTTCGAAAAGCGCAAACTGAAGGACCGCGAGTTCGCCTGCGCCGAGATCCAGACCAAGCAGCGCTTCGGCTATGGGACCTATGAAGCACGGATGAAGACCGACACCGGATCCGGTCTCAACGCCGCTTTCTTCACCTATATCGGCCCTGCCGACAAACAGCCCTGGTATGAGATCGACTTCGAGGTGCTGACCAAGGATACATCCAAGGTGCAGGTCAACAGCTACATCGCCGGCAAGCCCAAGAACGAGAAGCTGGCCGAGGTCGAAGGCGGCGCCGACAAGGGCTTCAACGACTATGCCTTTATCTGGGAAAAGGACCGGCTGCGCTGGTACGTCAACGGCAAGCTGGTCCAGGAAGTGACCAATCCCGAGCAATTGCCGACCCACTCGCAGAAGATATTCTTCAGCCTCTGGGGCAGCGACACGCTGAAAAACTGGATGGGCGCCTTTTCGGACCCCGGCCGCCAGGTGACGATGCAGGTGCAGCGCGTCGCCTTCACCGCGCTCGGCCAGCCGTGCCAGTTTCCTGAATCGCTGGCATGCAGTGTAAGCAGCATAAAGTAGATCTGAACCGGCCCGGCTATATAAGGCCAAAGGGCGTGAACAGGAATTAACCCGAATGAATTTGACGGTCTTTGGAATTGGCTATGTCGGTCTCGTGCAGGCCGCGGTGCTGGCGGAGGTCGGGCACCAGGTGGTGTGCGTCGATGTCGATGAAAAGAAGGTCGAGCGGCTCAACCAGGGCCTGGTGCCGATTTTCGAACCGGGACTGGAGGCCCTGGTCAAGGAGAACCACGCCGCCGGCCGCATCAAGTTCACCACCGATGCCGCCGCCGGCGTCAAGCATGGCGAGATCCAGATGATTGCGGTCGGCACGCCACCCGGCGAAGATGGTTCGGCCGACCTCAAATATGTGCTGGCGGTGGCCGAGACCATCGGCCGCGAAATGGACGGTCCCAAGATCGTCGTCGGCAAGTCGACCGTGCCGGTCGGCACCTGCGAAAAGGTGAAGGCCAAAATCGCCGCGACGCTGAAGGCGCGCGGGCGCCAGGACCTGGCTTTCGACGTCGCTTCCAATCCTGAGTTCCTCAAGGAGGGTTCCGCCGTCGCCGACTGCATGAAGCCTGACCGCATCATTGTCGGCACCAACAGCGAGGGCACCGAGGCGGTGATGCGGGAGCTCTACGCGCCGTTCAACCGCAACCACGAGAAGATGATCGTGATGGACGTGCGCAGCGCCGAATTCACGAAGTACGCCGCCAACTGCATGCTGGCGACCAAGATCTCCTTCATGAACGAAATGGCCAATTTGGCCGAGCAGCTCGGCGCCGACATCGAGGAGGTACGCAAGGGCATCGGCTCGGATCCGCGCATCGGCTACCACTTCATCTATCCCGGCCTCGGCTATGGCGGTTCGTGCTTTCCCAAGGATGTCCGCGCGCTGATCAAGACCGCCGAAGGTGTCAAGTTCGACGCCAAGCTGCTGCGCGCCGTGGAGGAGCGCAACAATGCCCAGAAGTCGGTGCTGTTCGACAAGGTGCACCGTTATTTCAAGGGCAGTCTCAAGGGCAAGACCTTCGCGCTCTGGGGCCTCGCCTTCAAGCCCAACACCGACGACATGCGCGAGGCGCCGGCGCGCGTCCTGATGGAGGCGCTGTGGCAGGCCGGCGCCAATGTGCAGGCCTACGACCCCGAGGCGATGCAGGAATGCCAGGCCATCTACGGCCTGCGCGACGACCTTTTGTTGTGCGGCACCAAGGAGGCGGCACTGCGCGGCGCCGACGCGTTGCTGATCGCCACCGAATGGAAGAGTTTCCGCGCCCCGTCCTTCGACGCGGTGAAGGATGCCCTGACCACGCCGGTCATCTTCGATGGCCGTAACCTCTATGATCCCAAGGTCATCGCCCGTCACGGCATCGAGTATTTCTCGATCGGCAGGATGGCGGCGTGAAGGCAGGGCGGCACAACGCGGAGCCAGGTTCATGAAAGTTCTGTTTGCAGGCGGCACCGGCTACACGCCGCAATTCAGCGGGGGCGTCCAGTCGAGCACCCACCACCTGGTCGAGCAATTGCGCGAAAACGGTCACGAGGCATCCGTTCTGGCAGCGCTGTTCGGCGACGGCATGTTCGGCTTCAGGGCGCGCGCCAAGATGAAGCTCCTTCGTCAGCGCGCGGTCATCGACAATTTCCCGGGCTATCCGGTTGTACGGGCGTGGTTCCCCTGGGAAGCGGCCGACTTCGCCGTCAAAAAGTTGAGGCCGGATGTCGCGGTCGTGCAGTGCCACAATTCGGTGCCGATCGGCAGAGAGCTGCAGAGGCTTGGCGTGCCGCTGACCGTCTATCTGAGGAATGTTGAATTCGACGAATTGGCCGGCGATCTGCGTGAGCTCCATTCGGCGGTCTATATCGCCAACTCCGAGTTCACCGCGCGCGCCTATAAGGCAAAATTCGATATCGATTCGACGGTTATTCCGCCGACCATCAATCCCGCGTTCTACAGCACACCGACGACCGGTGAATTTGTCACGCTCATCAATCCATATGAGGAAAAAGGCTTCGATCTTGCGGTGCGCATTGCCGCCGCCTGTCCCGAGATCCCGTTCCTGTTCGTCGAAAGCTGGAAGCTCGACGACGATCATCGAGCCCGGATCGAAGCAACAATCTCTCCCCTCCAGAACGTCAAGCTGGAAAGCCGCACCAGCGACATGAAGACGGTCTACGGCCGCACGAAAATCCTGCTTGCGCCCAGCAAATGGGAAGAAGCCTGGGGCCGGGTGGCCTCGGAAGCGCATTGTAGTGGCATTCCCGTGGTCGGCTCGCGGCGCGGCGGTCTGCCGGAAGCGATCGGCGCCGGCGGCGTGGTACTGGACTACGACGCCCCGCTCGCCGACTGGGTCGCAACGATCAGGCGGCTGTGGAGCGATGAGGCCGAGTACAAGCGGCTGTCAGCGACAGCACGTCAGTTTTCGGAGCGGCGGCAGATGAACCCCGACAGCCAGTTCGCAACGTTCATGGGCGTTCTCGACCGCGCAAGACGTGTCGGTTTGGAGCGCGCAGCCTAAACGCGTCGTGTTGCATTTCAGCTGAGACGCTGCACGACCGTGGTCGCGCAAAGTTCCCGTTAGCCAGGTCCAGGCGTCGTGCGCCCGTCCGGATCACTTTTAATTGCTGCAGTGCAATATTTTGTGGCACTGCAGCAATCAACGTGTATTCTGCCTGTCTACATTAGGGCTTGTGCGATATGGACCGCTTGGTCCGAGCAAGCCCCAACCTTATGGGCGGGTCATGCGCGTGGGCTTTGTCGTCGGCGAATTCCCTCTGCTTTCGGAAACCTTCGTCGTGGACCAGATGGCTGGGCTGCTGGCGCGGGGCTTTCAGGTCGAAGTGGTCTGCGAAAAGATGCAAGGTGACCACCGAATTGACCGGCAAAGCGAGCCGATGGCGACGCTGCTCGCCAGAACCCGACATTGGTGGCGATGGGCCGCTGTAATCAGCAAATTTGTACAGCGTCTGCCGCCGCGTCTGCGATACAAGGCCTCGACCGTTCTCGACATCGCCTTTGCACGCCGCCTGAACCGCTGCGACGTGATTGTCGCCCACTTCGGACAGAACGGCGAGAGAGCAGCCGCACTGAAGAAATGGAAGGTGCTCAAACCACCGATCATAACCATCTTTCACGGCGCGGACGTGGCGATCCCGGCGCGGCAGGCAGTGCTCGCGACACAATATGCCGGGCTGACCAAGCATGGGACCCTGAACCTGCCCGTCAACGATTACTTCCGCACGATGCTGCTGGAAGCCGGCCTGTCCCAGGCGAGCACGACGGTCCACCATATGGGAATTGACACCCGCGAAATCGGCTATCGCTGGGAATCGTGGGAAGGCACCCAACTGGTCGTGACGACGGTTTGCCGCCTGGTCGAAAAGAAAGGCGTCGAGTTCGCCTTGCGAGCCCTGGCCTCCCTCAAGGCCTCCCAGCCGCAGCTAGACTGGCGTTACGACATTGTTGGCGACGGTCCTCTGCGGATGAATCTGGAGAAGCTGGCCGTAGAGCTGGGCTTGGCTGGTCGCGTAACATTCCTCGGCAGCCTCCCTCACGCAGAGGTGAAAAGACGGCTTCGCATGGCGCATCTCTTTTTGCTGCCAAGTATCACTGCCAGCGACGGGGATATGGAAGGCATTCCGGTCGCGCTCATGGAGGCCATGGCCGCCGGATTGATTGCGGTCAGCACGTATCATTCGGGAATCCCGGAGCTCATCAAGGATGGGGAGACGGGGTTGCTTGCGCCCGAGCGAGATATTTCGGCGCTTGCCGGCAAGCTTACCTGGGCCGCGGAGCACCCGACCGAATGCGAGCGTATCGCGCTTGCCGCACGCCGCAAAGTCGAGGAGGACTTCAACGCAGATGTTCTGAATGAACGTTTTGCGCAGATCGTTACCCAACTGGCCACATCGAGCCCTGCGCATGCACCCACCGGTCATGTCGGCGTTTCCGAGGGCTTGGCGGATCCTTCATCTGCCGGCTGACACTGCTCCTCTGCGTTTGATCGGCAGGCACGCCAAGCTGAGGGAAATCTTGCTACACTGCACCAAAAATGTTGCAGTGCAGCAAGACCTGTACTAACGTTCCTGCGGGTGGGCCAACAGCGGTAGAGTTCCATGCTGCATGTCTTGTGCTTCCGCCACCCTGTCTTCGGCCCGGCTTTTGTCAAAGGGACACCGGCTCCCCGGACGAGCGCATCCTGCCGATGAAGATCTGCTTTGTAGTCGACAAGTTTCCCTCATTGTCCGAAACCTTTGTTCTCGACCAGATAGCCGGATGCCTTGAGCGCGGCATGGAAGTCGGCGTCGTCTGCAACGAGACGTCCTTCGGCAGGGACAGCAACATCGATGATCCGCGCTGGCAGGCGTTGCCAGGAAAGGTCGTATGCTGGTGGGGTGGCCTGGGTCGCTATCGCCCGCTGCTCAGGAAGTGGTCCGGCAGGTTCTGGGACAAGCTCTCGACCGCCATCGACATTGCTCATGCGCGAAAACTGCAGGGCGCCGACGTCATCGTTGCCCATTTCGGCAACAACGGCATGCGCGTGGCCCGCGCGATCAAGCGCGGGAGGATTTCCGCTCCCCTGGTGACGATATTTCACGGCCGTGATGTCGGCGAACCGCTGCATGACAATACGCTCGCGCGCTACAAGATTGTGTTCGAAAAGGGCGTTCTTCAACTGCCGGTGAATGCGTTTTTCCGCGATGCCTTGATTGAGGTCGGTGCATCGCCGGAGCAGGTTGTGGTTCACCATATGGGGGTGCGGCCGAGTGACATCGACTATCGGTGGCGTTCATGGGAGCAGGCTACGCTCTCCTTCATCTCGGTCTGCCGCCTGACTGAAAAGAAGGGCATCGAATATGCGCTTCGCGCGCTTGCTGGCCTGCCGCGGCGAGACTGGATCTACTCGGTGATCGGCGGCGGAGAACTTCTCGAGCAGCTGAAGGGGATCGCCGCAGAGCTTGGCATTGCCGACAGGGTGAATTTTCTTGGGCCCCGGCCGCACAGCGAAGTCAAACAGCGTCTGCGCGATGCGCATGTGTTCCTGCTGCCCAGCGTCGGCGCCCGCGATGGCGATCTGGAAGGCATTCCGGTTTCCCTGATGGAAGCGATGGCCGCCGGCCTGACGGTGGTCAGCACGTATCATTCCGGGATCCCTGAACTGATCGATGATCACAAGACGGGTTTTCTCGTGGCTGAGCGGGACGTTGCGGCGCTGACCGGAAAGCTTGCCTGGATCGCCGAGAATCCGAAGCCGTGTGAAGAGATCGCTCTCGCAGCGCGCAAGAAGATCGAGGCCGAGTTCAACTCCGATCTGCTGAACCAACATTTCGTGGAAATCGCCATGCGGCTTGGCGAAACGAGGTCGCTTGCATGAACGCCAATCCGCCCCCCCAGTTCGGTCGTGTCGCCCTGCGCGGCGGGCTGGTAACCATCGGCGCCCAGGGCTTCAAGATGGCGATCCAGTTTCTCTCCGTCATCGTGCTGGCCCGTCTGCTCGTCCCCGAGGATTTCGGTCTGGTGGCTTCCGTCGGGCCGATCGTGGCCTTCGTCGGGCTGCTTCAGAATCTGGGCCTGCAGCAGGCTGTGGTTCAGCGCAAGGACATCAGCAACCAGCAGCTCAACCAGGTGTTCTGGATCAGCGCGCTCGTCGGGCTGGGCAGTGCCGTGGTAGTGGCCGGCCTGGCGCCTGCCATCGCCGCGTTCTATGGCGATCAACGTATGTCCGGCATCACCCTTGGCTCCGCCCTGCCGCTGCTTCTCGGCAGTCTGGCCGCAGTGCCGCTGGCGTTGATGAACCGGCACCTGCAGTTCGGCCAGCTCGCACTGAACGACGTGATAAGCGCCGCCGCCGGACTTCTGGCCGCCGCGATCGCGGCCTATGCGGGGTTGGGCTACTGGTCGCTGGTCATCGGCCCGGCGGTTTCGGCAGCTATCGCCCTGGCTGCCGCCTGGCTGGTGGCGCGTTGGACGCCTTTGCGGCCGGACCTGAAGGTCGATGCCGACATATTGTCGTTCGGCGCCAACCTGACCGGCTTCAACCTCGCCAACTTCTTCTCGCGCAATCTCGACAACATTCTCATCGGAAAATATTCCGGGGCGATCGAACTCGGCTATTACGACCGCGCCTACAAGCTCCTGTTGTTCCCGCTGCAGAACATCAACCAGCCGCTGACACGGGTCATGGTGCCGCTGCTCAGCCGCATCCACGATGACAAGGCCCGCTTTCGCGATATCTATGTGCGCACCAACTGGATGCTGGCGGCCGTTACCATGCCGGGCATCGCGGCGCTGACGCTGACCTCCAATCAGATCGTCGGACTTCTCTTCGGCGCGGGCTGGGCACCGGTCGCACCGATCTTTGCCTGGCTGGGCATCGCCAGCCTGGTCCAGTCCGTTTCAAGCACGACGGGATGGATATTCATCTGTCAGGGCAAAACGAAGACCATGTTCCATTGGGGCATCTATTCGTCGCTGACGACCGTCGCTGCGTTCGTCGTCGGCCTGCACTGGGGCGCCGTCGGCGTTGCCGCGGCCTATGCCATCAGCGGTTACGTGCTGCGCGTTCCCGTGCTGGCGCTACTGGTCCATCGCGTCGGTCCGGTGACCGCCGCCGACTTCCTGCTCATGCAGGGGCTTTTCATCGCCTCGTCCCTGCTTGCCTGGTTCCTGTACCTGTGGTTGCCGGCGTCTCTAACGGGCCAGTCAGACCTGCTCGCGGTCTTTTTGGCGCTTGCCCTCAACTACGGCATCGGTCTCGTTTTCATGCTTGCCGTCCCGCAGTCGCGACGCGCCTTGTTCACCACCCTGTCCAACGCCGCGCGCAATATCCGCTGAGCGGCCGGCGATCAGCGGCGCCAGCAGGTTTGTGGCCGACATTGCCGAAGCATGTTCTTCGAGCACGGCCTGAAGGCTTGTCTTGCGATAGCGGTCGAGATTTCCCGCAAACCGGCCGAGCTTTTCGCGCGCCTCTTCGGGCGTCACGGTGTCGATGTCGAGCAGCACATCGTCGACACCGATTCGCTTGGCCACTTCCTTGGTTTTGAACTCGTAGGCGATCGGCAGCACCGGCGTGCCGACGCAAAGCGACATGATCATCATATGCATGCGCGTCGCGACGACGAAGTCGAAGCCCTTCACCTGCCCCATCAACTGGTCCGGCGTGTGGAACGAAGCGTCCACCGTCACGTGGCTGGCGATCTCAGGATCGAGCTCGGCAACGATGGCCTGTGCGGTCTTGGAATCGTCATGGGCATATTCCGGCACGCCCTGACACGTGGAGACGAAGGTCACCTCCTTGCCAAGGTCCCTGACAAGAATTGTGGCGATCTCGCGGATCGAATCCAGATAGCGGCGCATGCCGCCCTCACCGTCGCTGACGTAGTTCCAGTGGCGGACCGAAATAGCGACGCGGCCCGTCGACGCCGGCGGCTGGCTGGAAGCGAGACGCTTGCCGATCCTGTCGGTATCGGCCAAGGCGAATACGGCATCGGCCACCACGTGGCACTTGCCGAGATCCTTCACCAAGTCCCGGATATGGGTCCGCGACCGTTCGTCGCGCAACAGGATGAGCGGACTGCGGTCAAAGATCGGGCCGAGCTCCTGGCGGTTGTAACTTTTGTCGAACGGACCGAGGGATTGCGTGAAGAAGACCGGATCTTTGCCAAATACGGCATCGAGCCTGAACTGATTGAGGCGTCGTTCGAGATTGTAGTTCTCGACGAGATAGGTTCCCCCTGTGGTGACCACCATGTCCGCGTCGGCGTAGATATCGAGACCGCGCCGGTCGCGATGGCTGAAAAAATTGCCTAGCGCGCTGCTGCCAAACCAGCGCAGGGCCTGGAGAACGAGCCGATTGTAGATCGGCTTGAACCGGTCCCTCAGCCCGCTGCCATTCTTGTATCGGAACAGGGATTCCGACAGCAGCTTATGAAATTCGAGGTCGGGATAATCCGTCTTCGGATAGAGTCGTTCCGCAACCTCGGGCTGGCTGTCGAAGACGGCAAACCGCACGTCGCCTTGCACGATCGTCTTGAGAATGTGGCGGATCGCCAGCAGAATCGCCGCATCCCCGGTATTCAGGCAGACTGTGTTTTCAACGACGATCTTCATGGGATACCTCATTTCGTCAGCAGATTCCGCGGCGGGGCCTGCGGTGCCTAGGACGGGCATGGTGACCGAAAACACCAACGCCAGGACGATCCCGATGCGGCTCGCGTCACAATTCATCGCTGCATCGGGCTGGGTGACCAGCCGGAGCGGCGCTCAAGCCCGACGGAGGGTAACGCATCAATTTTGCAGTGCAACAAAAAACGTGCACTTATGCTACGGCGCACCAAAAATGTTGCGATGCAGCAAAAGCTGGGTTAGCATTCCCGTGGGTGGGCCAACAGCGGTCGAGTTTTCATGCTGCATGTCTTGTACCTTGTGCACGATGTTTCCGACCCGGCGGTGCGCCGGCGGATCATAATGCTCAAGGCAGGCGGCGCGCGGGTCACGTTGGCCGGCTTCCGTCGGACCACAAATGCTGTTCCCGACGTCGAGGGGCTGCAGCCGGTCGACCTCGGCGCGACGCGTGACGGCCGATTCGGCCAGCGTCTGGCGGCGGTCGCCAAGGCGGCGCTGTCGATAGGCTCGAAGCTTGCGGCGATGCCGAAGCCCGACCTCATCATCGCGCGCAATCTGGAAATGCTGGCGCTGGCCAGGCGCGCCAAGGCCGCCTTTCGCGGCGGCGTGCCGATCGTCTACGAATGCCTCGACATCCATCGCCTGGTGCTGCGCAATGACATGCTGGGCAAAGCACTGCGCACAGCGGAGCGTTATCTCGCCCGCGATGTGAAGCTTCTGGTGACGAGCTCACCGGCCTTCATCGCCAATTATTTCAAGCCGTTCGGGCAGGTCGCCGCACCGGTGGAACTGGTCGAAAACAAATACTTCGAAACCGCGCCGATCGCCTTGGATGACAGGTCAAAGGCCGAAAACCCTGCAGCACCCCCGTGGCGCATCGGCTGGTTCGGCGCGCTGCGCTGCCGCCGCTCGCTGGAGCTGCTGGCCGACTTCACGCGCCGTCAGGGCGGGCGCTTCGAGGTCGTCCTCCGGGGCCGTCCGGCACTCTCGGAATTCCCGGATTTCCATGCTTTTGTCGAGGCCGAACCCTATCTCTCCTTTCGTGGCCCCTACCGCAACCCGGAAGACATGGCGGCGATCTACGGCGAAGTGCATTTTTCCTGGGCGATCGATTTCTTCGAGGAAGGGCAGAATTCGGAATGGTTGCTGCCCAACCGCCTCTATGAGGGCTGCCGCTTCGGCGCCGTACCGATCTCGATGGGCACTACCGAGACCGGGCGCTTTCTCGACCAGCAGGACATTGGCATCCTGCTTTCTGCTGCCACGCCCGAAATCCTGGAAACCGCGCTCGGCCGCATGGACCAGGAGCACTTCGGCAAGGCCAAGGCGCGTGTGCTGGCCCGCAACCCACGAACCTGGAGTTACGACCGCAGCGACTGCCGCGCCTTTGTCGACAGGCTGCGCGGCCTTGCGGTTGCCCCTGGTTCGTTCGCCACCGAGGCACTGGCCTGAAGGATGACCAATGACAAAAGTGCAGTTCATGGAAAGGCGCCGATGACGCAAACCGAAGCGCTTCCGTCGAGCCTGATCGTCATTCCGTGCCTGAATGAGGCAGCCCATATCGGCGCGCTGCTCGAGCAGCTCAGGCCGGCAGCGCTAAGGCTCGGCGCCCGCATCGTCGTTGCCGATGGCGGCAGCACCGACGGCACTTTGGCCATTGTCGAAGCGGTTGCGGCCAAGGACCCTCAGGTCGTCCTCCTGCACAACCCAAAACGTATCCAGAGCGCGGCGATCAATCTCGCCGTCGCCAGCCTCGGTGACGGCGCCGAATACCTGATCCGCATCGATGCCCATGGCGGCTATCCCGCCGATTATTGCGACCGGCTGGTCGAGGAGGCGCTCGCCACTTCAGCCGATTCGGTCGTCGTCTCGATGCTGACCAGCGGCAGCGGCGCGGTGCAGAAAGCGGTCGCGGCGGCGCAGAATTCCAAGCTCGGCACCGGCGGCTCCAAGCACCGGCACCTCTCGGCCGGCGAATGGGTCGACCACGGCCATCACGCGCTGATCCGGATTTCGGCCTTCACCGCGGTGGGCGGCTATGACGAGACCTTCAGCCACAATGAGGATGCCGAACTCGACTACCGGCTGCGCCAGGCTGGCTACCGCATCTGGATGAGCGGCAAGACCCAGATGGTCTACTATCCGCGCTCTTCGCTGAAAGGCCTGTATTTCCAATATATCGGCTATGGCCGCGGCCGCGCCAAGAATGTGCTCAAGCACCGCATGATCCCGAAAGTTCGGCAGATGATCCCGCTGCTGGTGGCGCCGGTCGTCCTTCTCGCCGCATTTTCCTTTATCCACTGGCTGGCGGCGGTGCCGCTGCTGGTCTGGGCTTCGGTCTGTCTCGGCTACGGCGCTGTGACCGCCATCAGCCAGCGCAATCCCAACAATGTGCTGGCGGGCATTTCGGCGATGGTCATGCATTTCGGCTGGTCGCTCGGGTTTTGGCTGCAACTGCTCGGCTCGCGATCGCAGCGCGGGGCGGCATGATGGTCGCCGACAGCCGCCGAATCGACATCTGCGTCTGCACGTTCCGGCGGCCGGAACTGGCCGACACGCTGCGGTCGCTCGCTGCCATGGATATGCCTGCCGGTTTCGGCATCGGCGTCATCGTCGCCGACAATGACGACGAGCCGACCGCCGAGCCGCTGGTGACCGCGCTGGCGAGCGAATTGAAGCTCGTGGTCCGCTACCGGCACGCCCCGGCGCGCAACATCTCGGTTGCCCGCAACGCCTGTCTTGATGCCAGCACGGCCGATTTTGTCGCCTTCATCGACGACGATGAAACCGCTTCCCGGCAATGGCTGGCCGAACTGATTGCTATCGCGGAGACAAGCGGCGCCGAGGCCGTGCTCGGTCCGGTGCGGGCGCTCTACCGCCCGGATGCGCCGGACTGGATGCGCAAGGGCGATTTTCATTCGACCTTGCCGGTCTGGGTGCAGGGCGAAATCCGCACCGGCTACACCTGCAACGTCCTTTTGAGGATGAGCGCCGACAGCTTGCGCGACCGGCGTTTCAGCCTGGCGCGCGGCCAGAGCGGCGGCGAGGACACCGAATTCTTCGACCGCATGGTCAAGGCAGGCGGTCGCATCGCCTTTGCGCCGGAGGCGTGGGTCGAGGAAGTCGTGCCGCGTTCGCGAGCCGCTTTCGACTGGCTGCGCCGCCGCCGCTTCCGCTTCGGTCAGACGCATGGCCACCTTGTTGGCCACAATGCGGGCGCAGTCCGTCGGGCGAAGGAGGTCGGCCTCGCCTCGGCCAAGGCCGCCTATTGCTTCGGCATGGCGGCGTTGACTGCGATTAGCCCGGTCCGCCGCAACCGCAGCGTGCTGCGCGGCATCATGCATGTCGGCGTCGTCAGCGGCCTGGTCGGTATCAGCGAAATTCGCCAATACGGACTGTCTTCCCCGCAGCAAGGAGGCAAGCGTGCAGCCTGACGTCTCCTTTGTCATCGCAGCCCACAATGCCGCGGCCACGCTCGACCGGGCGATCGCAAGCGCCATGGCCCAGCGCGATGTCAGCGTCGAAATCATCGTCGCCGACGACCAGTCGCGCGACAACACGCTCGACGTTGCAAGAGCCTATCCCGAAGATGTCGTCAAAGTGGTTGCGCTGCCGGCAAATCGTGGCCCTGGCGGCGCCAGGAATGCCGGGCTCGAACTGGCTTCCGGCCGCTGGGTTGCGGTGCTCGATTCCGACGATGCCGTCCTGCCCGGGCGGCTTTCCGCCATGATCGCGCGGGCCGAAAGCGCGGGCGCTGTGATCGCCGTCGACAACCTCCAGGTGGTGCGCGAGGACGGCATTGCCGAAGCGACGATGTTTCCCGCCGAATATCTGGAGGGCCTGCGTGAAATCACGCTCGCCGACTACATCGCTGGCAACATCGTTTTCGAGTCCACGTTCAACTTTGGCTATCTCAAGCCGATCTTCCAGCGCCGTTTCCTGATCGAAAACGGGCTTCGCTATGATGAAAGTCTGAGCATCGGCGAGGATTACATCCTGCTCGCCAACGCGCTGGCCAAGGGCGGAAATTGCGTGGTCGAGCCGACGACCGGCTATATCTACCACATCCGCACGGGCTCGATCTCGCGCGTGCTCGAGCTTCACCATATCGAGGCGATGCGCAAGGCCGACGCGGTCTTCGCCGAGACCAATTCCATGGACGCTGCTGCTGCGGCCGCCTTCGCCAAACGCGCCCGCAGCCTGCGCAAGGCGGCATCGTTCCTGTCGCTGGTCCAGCACATCAAGGCGCGTTCGCCGTTGAAAGCGATACGCACCGCGCTAAGTGATCCGGCGGCTGTCAGGCACATGTCGATGCCGATCGCCGTCCGGCTCAAAAGGGTGGCGGCGCAGTTTGCCGTCGGCGCGGGGAGGTAAGGAGGGCGAGTACATGAAGACGTTTGTTCGTGGCCTGCAACAGGCTGAAATCGATCTGCTCAGAAGGAATTTGCGATGAAGAAAATCAGGAAGGCAGTCATCCCTGTGGCGGGGCTTGGAACACGGTTCCTGCCGGCAACCAAGTCGATTCCGAAGGAGATGCTGCCCGTGGTCGACCGGCCGGTCGTCCAATATGCGGTGGACGAGGCCTTCGAAGCCGGCATCGAGCACATCGTGTTCGTCACCGGCCGCAACAAGGCTGTCATCGAGGACTACTTCGACCTGCACCCCGAACTGATTGGAACGCTCGAACAAACCGGCAAGAAGACCCAGCTGGAGGCGCTCGAAAGCATGCTGCCCGCGGCCGGCGCCACCAGCTTCATCCGCCAGCAGTCGCCACATGGTCTCGGCCATGCGGTGTGGTGCGCACGCGAAGTCATCGGCGACGAGCCCTTCGCCCTGCTGCTCCCCGATATGGTGTCGTTCGGTCGCCGAGGTTGCCTGGCTGAAACAGTCGATCTCTATCAGCAGACCGGCGGCAATGTGATCGCCGTCGAGCGCTGTGATCCCAGCGAGACCAGCAAATACGGCATCGTCGGGCGCGGCGCCGAGTCAGGCAGCGGCTTCGAGGTGACGGCCATGGTCGAAAAGCCGGCGCCGGCCAATGCGCCGTCGAACTATTACATCAACGGCCGCTACATCCTGCAGCCCGAGATCTTCGCGCTGCTGGGCAACCAGCAGCGCGGCGCCGGCAACGAAATCCAGCTTACCGATGCCATGGTGCGGCTGGCGAAAAGCCAGTCTTTCTTTGCCCAGCCTTTCAATGGCCGCATGTTCGACTGCGGCTCCAAGGAAGGCTTCATAGAGGCGACCATCGCCTTCGCGCTGGCGCGCGACGACATGAAGGGACCTGTGCTGGAAATGCTGCAGGCGTTCGTGCGGTCGCATGAGCGTCAGGAAGTGGCCGCATAATGCCCATCTTTCGAGGGCATATGCGTTTGGACGATGGCGCGGCTCATGCCTGCACGCCTGGCCGCTCAGGCCCGGCGCCGGATGGCATGAAGCTTGCGTTGCATATCTTGCCCCCGATCTCCGCAGCTTCGGACGAGGTGGGACCTGACCCGTCTCGCTCCGGCGCCTGTAACCTAGAATTGGATCGAAGATGAATTATGCCAGCTTTCCTCTCGACAAGAGGATGCCATTGCCCAACCCCGATCAGGAAAAGGGTGAAGACTTCATCGACGTCGAGCGCCTGCTTGGCATGGCGGCGCGTCAGGTCAAGGTGGTGGCGGTCTGCGCCATCATTGGCCTGTTCCTGGGGTTGCTCTATCTGCAGACCACGCCCAAGCAATACATGTCGGTCGCCAGCGTGCTGATCGACGAAGGCCTGAACAAGGTCATCGACGACATCTCGGCTGCATCCGTCACCATGCAGACCGACGCCGCCCTGCTCAGCCAGATCGAAATCATCACCTCGGCGCGGCTGGCCTCGGTGGTGGTCGACAAGCTGAAACTCGACCAGAACGCAGAGTTCATGAACCCGCCGCAATCGGCGCTGGTCAAGGGCATCGGCTTCGTGCGCGGCGTGATCGGCTATTTCCGCTCAAGTTCCGCCGAGCAGATTCCCGGGATGGAAAACGTCGATGAGGCGACACGCCAGGCCATGATGCAGACGGCGCGCCACGACTATGCCGTGCTGAAGCTGCAGAGCGAGGTGCTGGCGCAGCGCAACGGCCGCTCCTATGTGCTCGCCATCGGTTACCAGTCGACCAATCCGGCGCTCGCCACCGCCATCACCAAGGCCTATGCCGACGCCTATCTCGCCGACCAGCTCAACGCCAGTTTCGACGCCACCGAACGCGCTGCGGTCTGGCTGCAGGGCCGGCTGACCGAGCTTCGTCAGAACTCACAGGCGGCCGCTATGGCGGTCGAGAAATTCAGGGCCGAGCATGGTCTGGCCGCCAACAGCGACGGCCAGCTGATCAGCGACAAGCAGATTGCCGATCTCACCGCGCAACTGATCGTCGCGCAGGCCGATACGGCGCGCGCCAGCGCCCGCTATCAGCAATACAAGACCATCGTCGAAAGCGGCTCGGACAATGCCTTCAACGATTCCGCCATCTCAAGCGATCAGCCGGCAAGCTCGGTCATTGCAACGCTCAAGACCCGCTATCTCGCAGTCGCCAAGCGGCTGCAGGACGTGACGGCCAATTTCGGCGCCGACCATCCGCAGGCGGTGGCGCTGGCCAAGGAGAAGGCCGACCTGTCGACCCAGATTTTCGGCGAGTTGAAGCAGCTGACCGAAAGCTATCGCAATGAATATGAAGTCGCGCTTTCACGCGAGACCTCACTGAGGCAGAAGATCGCCGACGCGGCCGGCAAGAGCTCCATCGACAACCAGAGCCAGGTCAAACTGCGCGAACTCGACCAGCAGGCGCAGGCGCTGACCACGCTCTACCAGACCTTCCTTAGCCGCTACGAGGAGGCCTCGCAGCAGCAATCCTTCCCGGTCGGCAAGGTCCGCATCATCTCGGATGCCTCAACGCCGCTTTCCGCCTCGAGCCCGCGCACCTCCAGGGTGCTGGCGCTGTCGCTGGTGCTTGGCGTGCTGCTTGGCGCCGGCTTTGGTGGCCTGAATGAGTTCAACGAGCGCTTCTTCAGGACCGGCGAGGACATTCGCGATCGCGTCGGCCTCAAATTCCTCGGCTATTTGCCGATGATCGGCGGCAGGCTCGGCAAGGACGCCGACGGCGGTGCGGCGGATGCCAAAGGCGCCAACACATTGTCGGCGGCCGAGAAACGGGCGCGCATGCGGGTCAGCGTCGATGCGCCGGCATCGATGTTCTCCGAAACGCTGCGCAACGCCAAGATCGCCTTCGACGTCGTCATGGAAGGGCAAGGCAGCCGGGTCATAGGCGTGGTCTCGGTCCTGCCCGGCGAGGGCAAGTCTACGGTCGCCGCCAATCTCGCCGGATTGCTGGCCGCCAACGGCTCGAAGACGCTTTTGATCGACGCCGATCTGCGCAATCCTGGCCTCAGCCGCAACCTCGGCATGGAAGCCGAGCAGGGGCTGATGGAGGCCGTGGTCAACGGCCAGACCTGGCAGTCGGTCGGCAAAGTCGACCGCCAGACCAAGCTGGCGATCATCCCGGCCGTGCTGCGTGGGCAATTCTCGCATACCAGCGAGCTGCTGTCGTCGGCCGGCATGCGGCGCTTCATCGACAACGCCAAGGAGACGTTCGAGTACATCATCGTCGACCTGCCGCCGCTCGGCCCCGTGGTCGACGCCAAGGCGTTTGCGCCGCTGGTCGACGGCTTCGTGCTGGTTGCCGAATGGGGCCGCACGCCGCGCGCCATGGTGCGCTCGCTGCTGGAGCAGGAACCCTACGTCGCAAGCAAGGTCGTCGGCGCCGTGCTCAACAAGGTCGATCTGAAGAAGCTGCCGAAATACGGCTCGCTCGGCGGCTCGGAAAAGTTCTTCGACCGCTATTCGACCTACTATCTGGAGAAATCGGACGTGCGGGCCAAGACCGCCGCCTGAACGGAGCGCGATCCTGAAAAGGAGCGTGATCCGGACAGCGGATCCGGTTTTCGGAAAAGATCACGCTCAAACGAAGAAGCACGGCAGGTCAGGAAAAGATCAGCTTGCCGAACTTACCCGCGATCCTGAGCGCTGTCAGCCGTCCGCTCTGAAAGGCGCCGGTGTCGATGCCGAGCCTTCGCCCGTCAAGCCTGGGGATATCGACCGGCGTGTGCCCATGCACCACAAGGCGGTCGAGCAGATGTGCGGCCTTGAAGAACTCGTCGCGGATGTTGAGCAGATCCTGCTCATCCTGTGCGACCAGGTCGATGCCCGGCCTGATGCCGGCATGGACGAAAACGAATTTATCCGAACAGAGCAGCACCGGCAGGCTGCGCAGGAAGTCGATATGGCTGGCCGGAATGACCTCCTTCACGCGCCGGTCGACCGCGTCGCTCGAGGCATAGAGGCTGGCAAGCCGCGCCGGATCGACCCCATAGGAAAACAGAGTCTCGCGGCCGCCGACCGCCAGCCAGCGGTCCCGCGACAGATAGCCGTCGAGATAGTTCAGCATGGCCACTTCGTGGTTTCCCGCCAGGCAGACGCGCAGGAACCCTGTTGGCGGCAGCGCCAAGAGGTGGTCGAGCACGCGCGCCGATTGCGGCCCGCGATCGATATAGTCGCCGAGCATGACGATAATCTTGCGGCCGCGAAATTGCAGCGCGTCGAGCTGGATCTTCTGCTCCAGCGACAGCAATTCCTTGTAGCAGCCATGCACGTCGCCGATCGCGTAGACGACGGTGTCGTCCATATCCATTTCCAGGCGCTCGCGCGGCGCCGGCCGGGGGGGCCTGGATCGCTGGAACAACGCCACTGGGGCCGTCAGACCCCGATGCCGCGGGCTTTGAGCGCCGCGGTGATCTCGTCAAGAATGGCGGGATCGTCGATAGTCGCCGGCATCGTCCATTCTTCCTTGTCGGCGATCTTCTGCATGGTGCCGCGCAGGATCTTGCCGGAGCGCGTCTTGGGCAGGCGCTTGATCGTCACCACGGTCTTGAAGGCCGCGACCGGGCCGATCCGTTCGCGCACCAGCCCCACCACTTCGCCTTCGATGGCAGCGGTATCGCGCGACACACCGGCATTGAGCACGACGAAGCCGAGCGGGACCTGGCCCTTCATAGCGTCAGCGACGCCGATGACGGCGCATTCGGCAACATCGGGATGCGCTGAAAGCACCTCCTCCATGGCTCCGGTCGACAGCCGGTGTCCGGCGACATTGATGATGTCGTCTGTGCGCGCCATGACATAGAGGTAGCCGTCGTCGTCGATCATGCCGGCATCGGCCGTCTTGTAGAAGCCGGGAAATTCCTCGAGATAGGCTTGCCGGAAACGCTCGTCGGCATTCCACAGCGTCGGCAGGCAGCCGGCCGGCAGCGGCAGTTTCACCGCCACATTGCCAAGTGTGCCGCGCGGCACTTCATGGCCGGCATCGTCGAGCACGCGAATGTCGTAGCCCGGCATCGGCACGCCGGGCGAGCCGTATTTCACCGGCAGCAGGCCGAGGCCCGCCGGGTTGATGGTCATCGGCGAGCCGGTCTCGGTCTGCCACCAATGATCGACCACCGGCACGTTGAGTTTCTGCTCCGCCCATTTGATGGTTTCCGGGTCTGCGCGTTCGCCGGCCAGGAACAGAGTGCGGAATTTCGACAGATCGTATTTCGGCACGAATTCGCCCTTGGGGTCCTGCCCCTTGATGGCGCGGAAGGCCGTCGGCGCGGTGAACAGCGCGACCACGCCGTGTTCTGCGATCACCCGCCAATAGGTGCCGGCGTCGGGTGTGCCGATCGGCTTGCCCTCGAACAGCACGCTTGTCGCACCATGCAGCAGCGGTCCGTAAACGATGTAGGAATGGCCGACCACCCAGCCGACATCGGAGGCCGCCCAGAATACTTCGCCCGGTCTGACGCCGAACTCGTTTTCCATCGTCCATTTGAGCGCGACCATGTGGCCGCCATTGTCGCGCACGATGCCCTTCGGCTGGCCGGTCGTGCCGGAGGTGTAGATGATGTAGAGCGGGTCGGTGGCGAGCACCGGAACGCAATCGACGTTGGCGCCCGCGGCGCGCTCGCGGGCAACGGCGTCGGCAAAATCGATATCGTAATGCTCCCTCAGATCGCAGCGCAGCTGGTCGCGCTGCAGGATCAGGCAGGCGTCCGGCTTGTGGCGGGACATTTCGATCGCCTTGTCGAGCAGCGGCTTGTAGGCCACGACACGTCCAGGCTCCAGGCCGCAGGACGCGGAGATGACCAGCTTCGGCTTGGCGTCGTCGATGCGGGTGGCGAGCTCGTGCGAGGCAAAGCCGCCGAACACCACCGAATGCACCGCGCCGATGCGGGCACAGGCAAGCATCGCGACCGCCGCTTCGGCCACCATCGGCATGTAGATGATGACGCGGTCGCCTTTGCGAATGCCGCGGTTCTTGAGCACCGAAGTCAGCGCTACCACTTCGCGCTTCAATTCGGCATAGGTGAATTTCTTGACCGTGCCGGTGATCGCGCTGTCGTAGATAAGTGCGATCTGGTCGGCACGGCCGCCTGCGACATGGCGATCGAGAGCGTTGAAGCAGGTGTTGCAGCTGGCGCCGTTGAACCAGCGCCCGTAAACGCCGGCCTTGGCATCGAAGACGCTGGTCCACGGCGAATACCAGTCGATCGCCTCGGCCGCATCGGCCCAGAATTGTTCTGGGTCGCGTTTCCAGCCGTCATAGACCTCGTGGTAGCGTGACGCCATTCATCCCTCCTCGGGAAAACTCTCTATCTTGCAATAGCCTATGCGGGTTTTCCCGGCCACGTCTTTCCCCAAATGCCATGTCTTTCCCGAAATTTGGCGCTTGGCCGATCTCGCCTTGGCCATAAATTGCAGGCACCATGGCCGGGTTTGAAATCGGGGCAGGGCGCGCAATGACGGTACGATACGGGGTTGGATCTGCCGTTGGAGCAGCGCTGCTGTTGACGATCGTTTCCGCCGCCCAGGCCGGCGATGCCGCCGCGCGGCGCATCATCGGCTTTTCCCCCGACGGCAAATATTTCGCCTTCGAGCAATATGGCGAGCTCGACGCTGCCGTTTCCGGCTGGTCGCAGATCGACATCATCGACACAAGCACAGACGAGTTCGTCGGCGGCAAGCCGATCCTTGTCCTCGACGAATCGGAAGAGGCGACCACGACGGTGGAGCAGGCACGGGCGCAGGCCGCAAAGCAGGCCGCGCCAATCCTGGCCAAATACGGCATCGCCGAGCGCGGCACGCGCACGGCCTCCGACAGGTTCACCTTCCCGGACGACACGGTCGAGTACAACGACATTTCCCGCCTCGAGCAGGCCGCGCAGAAATGGCTGTCGCCGTTCTATGGCGAAACACAGATTTCGACCATCCAGCTCGATGAGATTTTGGCCGACAGCAAGACGGACTGCTCGGCAAGCTTCGATGACGCCAAGCCAAGCGACCAGGCTCTTCCGAGCGACAAGACACTTCAGGGCGAAAAGAAACTTCAAGGCGCCAAGACGGGCAAGGCGCGCGGCTTCCGCCTGTCGCTGCAGGGGCAGGACGGCAAGCCGTTCAAGGTGCTGCACGAGGACAAGGCCGTGCCGGGCTCGCGCAACTGCCCGACTTCCTACAGCCTGTCGGAATCCTACGAATACACCCCGCCCGGCAGGCCGGCGATACTGGCCGTGCTGGTGCAGCGCTTCAGCCAGGGCTTCGAAGGACGCGACCGCCGCTTCATCGCCGTAACCGGCCATGCACGCTAAGCCGCGGCCCGTCTTGTGGCAGGCAGAAAAAGCTCATGCGCCCGGAGAAAGCAGGGCGTTCGTGTCGGATATCAGTCTTAAAGCGGCAAGGCCGCCAGCATCAGCCCGACGCCACCCGCAATCAATATGGCGGCTGCCAACGCTTTTCGATGACGTTCGAACGCGGTCGGCGCCCGCTCCCAATTGTAACGCATACCCAATGCTCTCCCAAAACCCCGCGACTGCATAGCTTACTTTAGGTAAGAAAAGCAAGACCTTGACCCTGCGAGATAGCCGGCTTGACGGTTTGCGGCGGTGATTACCAGCTGCAATCACCGACGATTTCTGGGGTGCTTCCCTGTTTTAAGACCCTGAATAATGTGGAAGTTACCACAGCTCAGGATTGGATGTCTCCGCCGTCTTCGGTTGCGTGTGTCGTGAGGATTTTGGCGTTGCCGGATTGCCACAGAACGGTCGGGCCTGCCTGTTCTCCCTCTCGCCCGCGCAATGGACAGACCCGCATCGCCGCGCTATCTGCTCTCCAGGAAAATGGTGGAGGGGCTCCATGGCCCAAATCGGATCTGAAATGGTTCTGCGGCTGGCGGACGACGCCTCGGTCCAGCATGTCGGCGATGGCGCCGTCGTGCTCTTGGCGCGCAGCGGCCAGCTTTACACCTGCAACGGCACCACCGAAGCCTTTCTCGACAAGGTGGACGGCGCCCGCAGCCTCGACCAGATCGTCGTCCTGTTGTCCGACGAGTTCGAGGTCGACAAGGGCACGCTCGACCAGGACATGGCGGCGCTGGCCGCCGAACTGGTGAGCGAAGGCATTCTCGCCGACCCGGCTCTCTGATGGTGGACGGCGTTCTCCTGCGCGCTTTGTTTCGTGTCCATTTATGGGCAAGCGCGCGGCTGATGCCGATCCTGGTCGGCCGCCGCAGCTTCGAATCGGTGTTGAAATGGGCGCCGCTCAGCGCACCCACCCCTTATCGCGGCCTGTCGTCAGCCTACATCGTCGCTGCCGTCAACCGCACCGTCCGGCACCCTTGGCTGATGCGCGACCGCAGATGCCTGCGCGAGGGCCTACTCGCCCACCGCTTCCTGCGCTTTGCCGGCTTCGATCCGGATCTGCGCTTCGGCGTCGATCCGAAGTCGATGCAGGCGCCGCGCATGTCTGCCCATTGCTGGGTCTGTCTCGATGGCCGCCCGGTGGTCTCGGACAGCCTCCCCGGCATGGTGCAGATCTATCGCCATCACGCCGATGCCGGAAAGGCGCACGCTGCTTGACCGGTCCGGCGACCACCTTCTGCTACGATCTCCAGGGCCAGGTCATCAGCATATCGGCCTCGCGGGCCGATCTCTGGCCGAGCTTCGACCTCTTGCTCGGCACGTTGCGCGTGAGCGGGCCGGTCGAGCCCGATTTCCGCGTCGACATCGTCGAGACGCGAGAGTTACAGGAGTCGCCTGCCGGAAAACTCGCTTTCGACGGCGAGGTACCGGAGGACGGCCATTGCCGGCTTATCGACGGTGGTGGCACCGTTCACCTGGTCTTTCCCGGCCTGCAGACCGTCTCGATCAATGCCGATGGAGGCTGGGCCGAGATACGAGTCCATCCCGATGCCAAGGTCAAATGGACGGTGCTGATGATGGTGCTGGATGCAGCACTTGATGCCGGCGACCAGCACATGCTGCACACCGCCGGCCTGACATTGCCCGGCCGCGAGGCGCTCGTGCTGATCCATGCGCCGAGTGGCACCGGCAAGTCGACGACGTCGCTGGCGCTGGCGTCGCAAGGTTTCGGCCTGTGCTCGGATGACGCCATGATCCTCAAGGTTTTGGCCGGTGGCGGCATCACGGCCTGGGGCTTGCCGCGCAAGGTGAAGGTCCACCGCCACACGGCGGCAATGCTGCCCTTCGTGGCCCCTTGCCTCGGCGACAAATGGGACGCTAATGGCGAGCAGGCCGTCTCGCTGGAACGTCTCGCCGAGATCATCCGCATCGAGGAGACTGTCGGCAGACCGGTTGCGGCACTGCTTCATCTCGCCCGCTCGGCGGGCGCGCAAACCCGGCTCGTCCCCATGACCAGGACAGACGCCATGGTGGCGCTTGCCACCGACAATGTCAGGACCGGCATGACCGGCCTTTTGCCGGCGCAGAGGCGCCGCATGGCGACCATCGCAACGCTGGTCAAAGCCGTCCCGACCTTTACCCTGGAAGTTGGCGCGAACCCGGCCGAGGCGGCCCCGCTGATCCGCTCGGCGCTGGCGGCGCGGGACTAAAGCACACTTCAGGCAGAATGCGGCTTTGGCCTGGCGAGGCGCTGGATCCAGCGGAAGGCGTCGCGGCGCAGGCGCGAATGCATCTTGTCCCTGGAATTGACGCCGAGCAGCGTATCGCCGGTGATCAGCCATTTGGCCAAAAATATCGAGAGGTCGGGCTTTATGCGGTCGGCCAGTTCGATCGCGCGCCGTGCATCAAACAGCTGCCCCGTCACATTGAGAACCGTCGCCAGTTCGAGCTCGATGCCGCTGATGCGCGCCGCCTCGAAAAGCCGGTCTTCATCCGCGGGCGACCGCAGCGCGCGCACGCCCTGCAGCACATCGACGCAAAGCTGCAGCCGGTGGAACTTGTGCCCGCCGGCGGCGTGGACAATGGCGATGGTCAGCAGCGCGGCCGGCGTGTCGGCCTCGCTGCCGTCGATGATCTGCAATTCGCGAAAGCCCAGCGACAGCCGCCGCCGCATGCCGGAATCATGCACCAGGTTGCCGTGCAGTTCGATCAGCAGGCTGGTATTCTCCTTCTCCAGCCACTTGAACTCCTGCAGATCCTGCGACTGCGTCTCCTCGCTCCAGAGTTCAAAGCCGCATCCGGCAATCACCGTGTTGGCTTCAATGATGCTGGCCGGCTCGACCAGAATGTCGATGTCGGTGAAAGGCCGGTCGGCGGCGTGGCGGTAGAGTTTGCGGGTGAAGACAGGCCCCTTGACGATGCGCGCCGGCACGCTGGCGGCGGCAAGCGCCTTCATGATGCGGTCGCCATGATATTGCAGCAGCATCGATTGGCCGGTCGCCAGCGTCGAGCGATCACGCAGTTCCGACAGCTTTTGCCGCAAGGCTGCGTCCGCAGGCAGTTGGGCGTCGCCGATCTCGCTGAGCTTGCGCAGCATGATCGGCAGCACGCCGTGGAACTCGGCATTGGCGAGCAGTGCCAGCAAGCTTTCGGCAGCAACGTCACGGCCAATGGCAACCGTCGCCTCCGGGTCGGCGAAGGTCAGCAGCAGTTTTTCATCGGCAGGCGCAAGAGATGGCAGCATCAAACCCGGATTGCGTTCGCCCACATCAGCAATTCCCGTCCGGAATTGCGTCAAACAACCAACTCAGAGGAGCGTATGTTGCAGAAAAGCATGCATGAAGCCAGCGTGTGATGGCAGAACCAGCCTCTCCGCTACAGTCCCCAGCGCAGCGCGACGGTGTGCACCGGCGCGTCCCACATTGACGTTGCCTCGTCATCCAGCATGGTCAGCGTGATCGAGCAGCCGGCCATGTCGAGCGATGTCACGTAGGACCCGACCAGCGAGCGGGTCACCGTCACGCCCTGTTTTTCGAAGATGTTTCGGGCGCTGTTGTACATCAGATAGAGCTCCATCAGCGGCGTGCCGCCAAAGCCGTTGATGAACAACAGTGCCGGGCCTTTCGCCCTGTCGCCGAGATCGCCCAGGATCGCGGCGCAAATCTCTTCGGCGATCGCATCGGCGCTTTTCAACGTGTCGCGACGCCGGCCGGGCTCGCCATGAATGCCGACGCCGAATTCCATCTCGCCATCACCAATCTCGAAGGTCGGCCTGCCCGCCGCCGGCACCGTGCAACTGGTCAGCGCCACGCCCATCGAACGCGTCGCGCTGTTGATGCGACCGCCGAGCGCCTTGAGATCCGCCAGCGCCATGCCTTGCTCGGCGGCGGCGCCGACGATCTTCTCCACCACCAGCGTGCCGGCGACGCCGCGCCGGCCGGTGGTAAAGGACGAATTCTCGACGGCGACGTCATCATTGATCACCACCTGCAGGACGCCGTCGGCCATTTCGCCGGCCATGTCGAAATTCATCACGTCGCCTTCATAGTTCTTGACGATGAACAGGCAGCCGGCGCCGGTATCGACGGCGGCGGCCGCCGCCAGTATCTGGTCCGGCGTTGGCGAGGTGAAGACCTGGCCGGGGCAGGCGGCGTCCAGCATGCCGTGACCGACAAAGCCGGCATGCAACGGCTCGTGGCCGGAACCGCCGCCCGAGATCAGCGCCACCTTCCCCGGCTTCAGTGCCCTGCGGCGGATGAATTTGTGCTCGTCGCCCAGCACCAGAATGTCGCCGTGGGCGGACACGAAGCCGTCGAGGCTTTCGGTCAGCACCGTGTCGACGGAATTGATGAATTTCTTCATGTGTCCTCCCGACACGTCGATCAGCCGCCACTCCTGCCGGTGATGCTGGTGATCTTCTGGATGAATTCGTTGATCGCCTTGTCGAGCGCTGCATTCTGCTTGTCGTCGCCGAAATCGGGCACGATCAGCGAGACATGCCGGGTCTTGCGCATGCCTGCCGCAACCGACATCTTGCCGGGATGCGCCAGATGATAGGCAGCCAGAAACTGATCGCGCTCGGCCGGACTGAAATGGCAGACCGAAAAAATAGCCGGCAGATGTTTTGACGGGATCGGGGTCGAATAGGCCGCGCTGGAAATCTGGGTGACGAAGCTGCGGTGCTTGCCAAGCGCGTCGGCAAGGCGTTGTCGCATACCCGACGGTCGCTGGTCGATGACCTGCGACAGGATCGTCTTGTAGGCGCGGATCGCCTCTTCGGAGCCGGCTTCTGGTGTCTTGTCGGCCATCTCAGTCATCCTAGACCGATGCATCCGAGATGGCCGCCTTGGCCATGGCGAGTTGGGCGGGAGCCACCGAGAGATCCCGCAGGCCGGCCTCGAGCAGTGCCGGGATCGATGCCGGATCGCCGCCGGCATCGCCGCACAGGCTGACTGGGATTTTCGCGCGCAGGCCAAAAGCGGCAACCGAGCCGATCAGCCGCAACACGGCGGGATGGCGGACAGAATTAAGATGCGCCACGGCTGCGTTATCGCGGGCAGCCGCCATTACATATTGGGTCAGATCGTTCGAACCGATCGAGAAGAAGGCGACATCGGCGAACGCCTCCGGCGCGATCGCCACCGAAGGCACCTCGACCATGATGCCGAGCGGCGGCATTTTTTGCGCGATGCCGCGCGCGGCAAGCCCGGCCTGCTCCTCCACGAACAGAGCGGCGGCGCGTTGGTATTCCTCCGGGACGGCGATCATCGGAAACATCACCTTCAGATTGCCGTGCACCGCCGCGCGCAGCAGCGCCCGGATCTGTACGCGAAACACCTCCGGCCTTGCCAGCGACAGCCTGATGCCACGCAGCCCGAGGAACGGGTTGCTCTCCTCGACGGTGAAGCCCGGCACCGGCTTGTCGCCGCCGGCGTCGACGGTACGGATGGTTACCGGCTTGTCGCCTGCCCATTCCAGCACCTTGCGATAGGCCTGGTATTGCGTCTCCTCGTCCGGCGGCGCCTTGCCGAACAGGAATTCGGTGCGCATCAGCCCGACCCCGTCGCAGGTCGAAATGTCGATGCCGTCGACCTCGGACGGATCGGCGATGTTGACCTGCACGCGCACTGTCGTCCCGGCCCGGGTTACCGCCGGTTTCGCGAGATAGACTCCGGCCTTATCTCGATGTGCCACAAACGAGGACGAGGACCGGTGGAACGCTTCGATCTCGGTCGTGGTCGGCGAAAGCACGATACCGCCATGCTCCGCATCGAGCAGAGCCAGACCGACGGGATTAGCCGGCGAAGCGCCAAGCCCCACCACCATCGGCACGCCGCGCGAGCGCGCCAGCATGGCGACGTGGCTGGCGGCGCTGCCGGCCCTCAGCGCGATGCCGCCGCCGGTGCTCCAGTCGGTCTCGAGAAAGCGCGTCGGCGCGATGTCCTCGCCATAGAGAATGGCGCCCGCTGGTGGAGCGCTCTCCTGCTCCTCGGTAAGGGCGCGCAGCACGCGGTCGCGGATATCGCTGATATCGGCGGCGCGAGCCCGGAAATAGTCCTGGTCTGACGTTTCGTAGCCGGAGATCTCGGCGTCCAGCGCCTGCCGCCAGGCCATGTCAGCCGGCATGCCCGACGAAATCGCGGCAAAAGCCGGGCCGGCCAGGGCATCGTCCTCAAGCATGGCGAGCTGGAATTCGAGAATGCCGGCGGCCTCCTCATCGGCGGTTTCAATCAGGGTCGCGAGCCGGTCAGCCGAACTGGCGATAGCTGCTTCCAATGCGGCCTTCTCGTCCGCGGCGCTCGCCTTGCCCGTGTAGTGCGCGGTGCCGTTGTCGAGGTTGAACAACGGCCCCTCGGCATAGCCGGCCGAGGCCGAAATACCCTGCAGCCTAAGCGGTTCGGGCATGGCCCGCATCCTCGTCGAAACCGCGTCGCACCAGCTCGGCCAGCGCGCCGACCGCCTCGCCGGCGCCCTCGCCTGTGGCCCGGATGTGCAGCATGGTGCCTTTCGGCGCCCTGGCCGCCATCACCTTGACGATGCTCTTGGCGTCGAACCATGGGCCGTTGGCAGCAAGCGCAATCTCCACCTCGGCGGCGAAGCTCTTGGCAAGCTTGGTGAACTTCACCGATGGGCGCGCATGCAGACCCACCTCGTGGGTGATCAGGACGGTCGCTTCGGCAAAGGCGGACATCAGGTCAAAATTCCCGTTCACTCACGACGGCGACAATTCATGCGCCGTCGCCACCACTTCCTTGAGCGAGGCGCCGCCGGACGCCTCTGTCGCGGCCATCACCGCGCCTTCGACGATCGGCGCGTTGCAGACGATAATCCTGAGCGCCCGCGGCTCGCCGATCATTTCCACCGCCATTTCCGAATTGGTCTCGGCGCCGCCGAGATCGACCAGTATGGCGACGCCCGCCTCCGACCACGCCTTGTCGATGGCGCCTATGATCGCTTCGACGCTGGTGCCGAGCCCGCCATGGCCGTTTCCGCCGCACCACGCAAGCGGCACTTCGTCGCCCACCATCTGCCGCACCATGTCGGCCGTGCCTTCGGCAACCAGCGGGGAATGCGAGACGATGACGATGCCGACATTGCTCATGCTTGGCCCTCGACGGTTTCGGCGACGGTCCGCACCAGCAGCGCCACAGAGCGTCCGCCGGCATCCATATGACCGATTGAGCGGTCGCCGAGGAATGAGGCGCGACCGCGTGTTGCCTTCATCGGCACGGTCGCCTCGGCAGCCACGTCGGCGATATCTGCAATTTCCATGGCCGTCTTTCCTTCGACCAACGCGTCATGCACAGGTTGCAGCACATCGAGCATGGTCTTTTGACCGACCTGGGATTTGCCTCTGGCGGCCACAGCTTCGATTGCCTTGCCGAAAGCAGCCGCCAGATTGGCACGATCCGGCTCTCCCGAAATCTCGTTGCCGAGCGCCAGGAACAATGTACCGAAGAGCGGCCCGGATGCACCGCCAACTGTCATCACCAGCTTGGTGCCGATCGCCTTCAGCGCCTCGGGCAGCGGCTTGGCCGAAAACGCCTCGGCATCGGCACGCAAGGCCTCAAATCCCCGCTTCATGTTCAGCCCGTGGTCGCCGTCGCCGATGGCCTGGTCGAGCGCGGTCAACTCTTCCGAGTGAGCGGCAATCGTGTCCGCGGCGGCGGTGATCAGCCTGGCAAGGTCGAACGCTGCCATGTCCAGATTCCCGGTTTCGGTCCTGCCGGCAGTATCGAAAGAATTCTCATTCGACAACTGAAGCATGCCATCAGGCCGTTGCATGCAGCGCCGCGGCGGCCGCGAACACTTCGGCCACGGCATGGGCGCCAGGGTCGGTCACGCCCTGCAATTTGGTGCCGACATAGGCGGAGCGTCCGGCTTTCGCCTTCTCCATGGCCGCGGTCGCCTCGGCGCCGTGCCTCGCCGCGGTCGCCGCGGCATCCAGCCCCTTGGCGTCGAGCGCCTTCAGCGCCGGCTCCAAGGCATCGACCATGGTGCGGTCGCCGACCTTGGCCCCACCGTAAAAAGTCATGCGGTCAAGCCCGGCAAGCAGCGCCTTGGACAGGGTTGCTCCGCCGTTCGAAGCCTGAGCCGCCGCCGTGAAGAAGATCGACAGCAAAGCGCCTGAGGAGCCGCCCATTGCGACGCCCAGACTATCGCCTATAGCCGCAAGCGTGGCGGCAGGGTCGGCCAGCGGCAGCGCATCGAGCTTCTCCAGCACGCTGCGCGCGCCGGTCGCAACCGTCGAACCGGTATCGCCATCGCCCGCCTTGGCGTCGAGCCCGTTCAGTGTCTCTTCGAGCGCGATCAGCCGTTCGCAGACCGTGATGATCAAACGCTTGGTGCCGGAATCCTGGCTGGCCCTTTGGGCTGCGCTGTTTCCAGCCGCTTTCGCCATAGGCACGATAGCCGGCGCGACGACGGTTTTGGCAGGCATCCAGGCATGTGGGCCGACAGGTGCCAGCAAGGCTGCCTCGCGCGCCGCATCGAGCTTGATTACCGACAGCGAAAAACCGTTCATGTTGAGCGCCGTCATCAGCGGTCCGGGGCCGATCGCAAGCTTCACGGTCTTGGCCAGCGGCGAGGCCAGCACGGCATTGGCGACCAGCGACATTTCGAGCGGCGGCACCGAGCCGAGATTGTTGATGAGCAACGCGTGGCTGGCGTTCGGGTCGAGCCGCACCGCCAGCCGCTCCGCCATGATCGCCACAAGTCTGTCGGCGCTCTGCACGGCGATGCGCTCGACGCCCGGCTCGCCATGGATGCCGAGGCCGAGTTCGCCGTCATTTTCGCCGAACCGCTCTTCATGTGGCTGGCCGGGGATCGAGCAGGACGACAGCGACATGCCGAGCGAGATGATGTCCTTCGTCGCCGCGCGAGCGGCTATAGCAACGGCTGCCAAGTCCTGACCGGTCTCCGACAAATGGCCGGCGATCTTGTGCACGAACAAGGTGCCGGCGACGCCGCGCGGCTGGTTGATACCCGGCAGGGCGATGTCGTCGGCAACGATCGCCATCTCGACGCGAAACCCCTCGGCGCGCGCCTTCTCGGCCGCCAGGCCGAAATTGAGCCGGTCGCCGGTGTAGTTCTTGACGACCAGCAGGCAGCCGGCGGGGCCGGTCACCGCGCGGATCGCGGCCAGCACCGCCTCGACGCTGGGCGAGGCGAAGATCTCGCCCGAAACCGCCGCCGTCAGCATGCCCTTGCCGACAAAGCCGGCATGGGACGGTTCGTGTCCGGCGCCGCCACCGGAGACGACGGCAACTTTCGCCTTGTCCCAGTCGGCGCGCAGCACGACCTTGATCTCGGGGTAACCGTCGAGGCGCGCGAGATCGCCGGAACCGATAGTCCGCAACAGCCCGTCCAGCGCCTCGGTGACGATCGTTTCCCTGCGGTTGAAAAAGTGCTTCATCGAATTCGTCCTGTATTCGTCAATCAGAAGCCGGTGCCGTGCCCTTGGCGAGACACCGAAAACCTCACATCAGTCTTTGTCCGTCGGCGCCGAAATAAAGTGGCGAGCGGTAGCGGATCACCACTTTGTCGCCCTCGGCCAGATCCGTATCGGGGTCGGTGAGCGTCACCAGTTTCTTCGGGCCGACCGTAACATGCAGATGGTTCTGGTCCCCGAGATGTTCGACCCAGTCGACGACGCCGTCGGCATGGCCGTTTGCGGTCTTCTCGATCGACAGATGCTCGGTGCGCGCGCCGATGGTCTTGGTTCCGGTCGGCGCCCCACCATCAGGCAGCAGTCCCGCTGGCAGCAGATTGATCGCCGGCTGGCCGAGCCGTGCGGCGACATGAAGGTTTGCCGGCTCGGAATAGATGGTGCGCGGCGTGCCGATCTGCACCAGCACGCCATTGTTGAGGATGCCGATGCGGTCCGCCATGGTCATCGCCTCGATCTGGTCGTGCGTGACATAGAGCATGGTGGCGCCGAGCTCGGCTTGGATGCGCTTGAGTTCGAGCCTGAGATCGGCGCGCAATTTGGCGTCGAGCGACGACAGCGGTTCGTCCATCAGATAGATCGACGGCTTGCGCACCAGCGCGCGCCCAATGGCGACGCGCTGCATTTCGCCACCCGAAAGCTTGGTCGAGCGGTTGGCGAGCTTGTGGTGGATGCGCACCATCTTTGCCACCTCTTCGACGCGGCGGCGAATCTGGTCCTCCGGTACTTTCCGCGCCGGCGAGCGCAGCGGGAAGGCGAGGTTGTCGTAGACCGACAGATGCGGGTAGAGCGAATATTGCTGGAAGACGAAAGCGGTGTCGCGCTCGGCCGGCGACAGCGTCGTCGCATCGTGGCCGCCAATATCGATCCTGCCGCCATCCGGCCGCTCCAGTCCGGCGATCAATCTCAGCGTCGTCGTCTTGCCGGCGCCGGTCGGGCCGAGCAGCACGACGAATTCGCCATCGGCGATGTTAAGGTCGAGGCCATTGACGGCGACATGGTCGCCGAAGCTTTTGGTCACGCCCTTGATGTGCACGTCAGCCATGCTGCGCTCTCCCTTGAGAGGCGGTATCGTGGATCGCGGTGCGCACCGCCCGACCCGAGCCCTTGTCGAACAGCGACAGCCGCGCGCTGTTCAACGTTAGCCCGACATGATCGCCGGCAGCGAGCCGGATTTCGGCCGGCACCCGCGCCTTGATGATGCCGTCCGCCGTCTCCACCGCCACGATCTGCGTCGTGCCGAGATATTCGGTGCCGTAGATGGTGCCGCGCAGTTTCGACGCATCGTCGAAACGGATGTGCTCGGGACGGATGCCGAGCGCCATGTCGGCGGGCGCAATTTCCTCGCGCACTTCCGGCACCGCCACCTTGGCGCCCTGGACGACGATTTCCTTCGCCCCCTTCGCCAGCCCGCCACCGAAGCCCAGGAAATTCATCGGCGGCGAGCCGATGAAGTCGGCGACGAACATGGTTGCCGGGCGGTCGTAGATTTCGCGCGGGCTGCCGAACTGTTCGATGACGCCATGGTTCATGACGGCGATCTTGTCGGCCATCGACATCGCTTCCATCTGGTCGTGCGTGACATAGACGGTGGTGGCGTGGATGCGGTTGTGCAGCTCGCGCAGCTCATGCACCATCAGATCGCGGAATTCGGTGTCGAGCGTGCCGAGCGGCTCGTCCATCAGGAAGCATTTTGGCCGTCGCACGATGGCGCGACCGAGCGCCACGCGCTGGCGGTCACCGCCGGCAAGGCCCGAGACCGATTTGTTGAGCAGATGGTCGATGCGCAGCAGCTTCGCCGTTTCCTCGACACGGCTTCGAATCTCGGCCGAGGGCATGCCTTGCGCGAGAAGCGGGAAGCCGATGTTCTTGCGCACGTTCATATGCGGATAGAGCGCGAACAGCTGGAAGACGAAGGCGATGTCGCGTTCGCGCGCCCGGCGCATGGTGACGTCCTCGCCGCCGAGCAGGATCTGGCCGCCGGTCGGCAATTCGAGGCCGGCGACCATGCGCAGCGTCGTCGTCTTGCCGCAGCCCGAGGGACCAAGCATGACGAAGAACTCACCATCTTCGACGACGAAGCTGGAATCCTGCACCGCGACGAAATCGCCGAAGGCCTTTCTCAAATGTTGGACGCGGATTTCGGCCATGATTATTCCGGGAACTTCGAGACGATGATGAACATCACCGTGCCGGCGAGCATGGTGATGAAGGAGTAGGTGTAGAGCGCCAGCGCGAAGGGCTGGAACAGCATCAGGAATCCAATGGCGATCAGCGTCGTGGCGATGTTTTCCATCAGGCCGCGCCGGGCCCAGCGAGGCCAGGATGACTTTTTGGAGATGGCTGGGCGCGTCATGCGTAGCTGCCTTCCTTCTGCCCGGCAACGGGGCGAGACGGTTGCCAGGTGGTTCCCCCACTCCGTCGCTGCTTCGCAGCGCCACCTCTCCCCCCTCCGGAGGGAGAGGAAGGCAGCCTGCCTGAATGAAGTTCGCGTCCTTCCTCTACCCCGTCGATCGGGGGAGAGGTGTCGAGCGACGCTCGACGGAGTGGGGGTCGACTTGACACACCAATCATTTGCGTACCGCGCCGAAGGTGATGCCGCGCAGCAATTGTTTGCGAAGCAGGATGGTGAAGACCAGGATCGGCACCAGGAAGATCGTCGTGCCGGCCGCCACCGCCGGCCAGTCCTGGCCGCCTTCGCCGATGATAGTCGGGATGAAGGGCGGTGCGGTTTGCGCCGTGCCGGAGGTGAGCAGTGCCGCGAAGGCATATTCGTTCCAGGCGAAGATCAGGCAGAAGATGGCGGTCGCGGCGATGCCGGTGGTGGCTTGCGGCAGCACGGTGCGCCAGAAGGCCTGCAGCCTGGTGTAGCCGTCGATCATCGCCGCTTCCTCATACTCGCGCGGGATCTCGTCGATGAAGCCTTTCAGCAGCCACACCGCCAGCGACACGTTTACCGCCGTGTAGAGCAGGATCATGCCCAGCGCGGTGTCGGACAGGCCGAGCTCGCGGTACATCAGGTAGATGGGAATCGCGACCGCGATCGGCGGCATGAAGCGCGTCGACAGGATGAAGAACAGAAGGTCGTCGGCCAGCGGCACCTTGAAGCGCGAGAAACCGTAGGCCGAGAGCGTGCCGAGGAAGACCGCGCAGAAGGTCGAGCCGAAGGCGATTATCAGCGAATTGACGAAGCGCGGCAGGAAATTGGACGGGCCGGCAATCACCATGTTGCGCTTGCGCGAGGTCTCGTCGCAGAAACCGGTCGCGGGTCCGAGCGAGTTGATGTAGTCGGGCGTTTGCCTGGTGCGCGTCGTGAACAGGTTGCAATAGCCCTCGATGCTCGGCTGGAACAGAATCTTGGGCGGATAGGCGATCGAATCCGGCGGCGTCTTGAAGCTGGTGGCGAAGATCCACAGCAGCGGCACGATCGAGATCAGCGCGTAGAGCACGATGATCGTGCCGGCGATCCGCTTCGAATTGGCCGAGGGGGCGACGACGGAGTGGGCGGTGGTCAGGCTCATCTCTGCTTCACCTTGTTCAGCGCCTTGACGTAGATGTTGGCCAGCCCAAACACCGCGACGAACAGGATGATGGCGAAGGCCGAGGAATATCCGGTGCGCCAGCTCTCGAAGGCCTGCCGCTTCAGCGTGATCGAGGCGACCTCGGTGGTCGAGCCCGGCCCGCCACCGGTCAGCAGGTTGACCATGTCGAACATCTTGAAGTTCTCGATGCCGCGAAACAGGACCGCCAGCATGATGAAGGGCAGCGCCATGGGCAGCGTGATCGACCAGAACTGCCGCCAGTTGGACGCGCGGTCGACCTCGGCGGCTTCATAGATGTATTCGGGGATGGAGCGCAGGCCGGCGAGACAGATCAGCATGACATAGGGCGTCCACATCCAGGTGTCGACGATGATGATCGACCACGGCGCCAGCGACACGTTGGACAGCATCTGGATGTCGGTCGGTGGTATCCGGGTGACGAACGAGATGGCGTAGGCGAACAGGCCGATCTGCGGCTCGTAGAGGAAACGCCAGAAATTGCCGACCACCGCCGGCGACAGCATCATCGGCACCAGGATGATGGTCGTCCAGAAGGCGTGGCCGCGAAACTTCCTGTCGATCAGCCATGCCAGCGTGAAACCGATCAGCGTCTGCAGCAGGATCGTCCAGAACACGAAATGCGCCGTCGTCTGCATGGCGATCCAGATGTCCTGGTCGCCGAGGATGCGCTGGTAGTTGGCGAAGCCGAGGTTTTTCACCACCTCGTTCGGGCGGTTCGCGCGGAAGTTGGTGAAGGACAGGTAGATCGCCCAGAACAGCGGGAAGATGTTGATGGCCAAGAGCAACAGGATCGTCGGCGAGATGAACAGCCAGGCGAGGCCCTTGTCGCTGATCCCCCGGACCTTGCGGGCCAACGGCTCCGGGGTCGCCCGGGCAACGTTCTCCGCAGTCCGATTGAGCATGGTGAGTCCTGCTTCGGTCACGTCAAGTCTCGACACTGGAATTTATCTGAACTGCGTCCCGTGCCAAGGGCAGCACGGGACCAAGAGCATGATGCCGAAAAGTGTGAAGCGGTTTTCGGACGACATCATGCTCTCTCTCTTTTTAGCCCTGAGGCGGATGATTTCTGATCGATTCGGCCTGAAAATCATCCGCCTCTGGGGTCAGGCTCGGGAGGAGCCGTTGGTCCGGTTACATCTTGCCGTCGTCCTGGAACACTTGCGTCCAGTCCTTGACCAGGCCGTCAAGCGCGTCCTTGGCCGAACCCTGGCCGGCAACGACATAGTCGTGGAAGCGCTTCTGCGACGCCTGCAGCAGCGGTGCGTAGCTCGGCTCGGCCCAGAAGTCCTTCACGATCGCCATCGAGTCGAGGAAGGTCTGCGCATAAGGCTGGCTGGACGGGAAGGCCGGGTCCTTGACAACCGCGTTCAGGCAGGAATAGCCGCCGAGCGACCACCATTTGGCCTGCACATCCTTGTTGGCGAACCACTTGATGAATTTCAGCGCCGATTCCTGCTTGTCTGAATAGGACACCACCGAAATGCCCTGGCCGCCAAGCTGCGCAAACTGGGCGCCACCGGGACCCTTCGGATTGACGAAGTAGCCGATCTTGTCGCCGCCGACATTCTCGTCCTTCTGCAGGCCGGGCCAGGTGAAGGCGAAGTTCATGTGCATGGCCACCTGACCGGATTTGAAGGCGTCGACGCCTTCGCCCATATAGCTGTTCGAGGCACCCGGAGGCGTGCAGCAATCGTAGAGCGACTTGTAGAACTCCAGGCCTTTGACCGCGTCTGGCGAATTGACGAAGCCTTCCATCTCGTAGGGCTTCTTGGGGTTTTCATACTGGAAGCCGTAGCTGTAGAGCACGTCCATGGCGCCCATGGTGATGCCTTCCGAGCCACGCTCGGTGTAGATCGAAGCGCCATAGACGGTCTTGCCGTCGATCTCGCGCTTCTGGAAGAATTCGGCGACCTGCTTCAGCTGGTCGAAGGTGGTCGGTGGGCCGAGGTCCCAACCATACTTTTCCTTGAATTCCTTCTGCAGTTCCGGCTTGGAGAACCAGTCCTTGCGGTAGGTCCAGCCGACGACGTCGCCCATGGCCGGCAGCGCCCAGTAGTTCGGCGTGTTCTTCGGCCATTCGGAATAGCCGACGACGGTTGCCGGCACGAAGTCGTCCATGCTGATCTTCTCCTTGTCGAAGAAGTCGTTCAGCTTGACGTAGTGGCCGTTCTCGGCCGAGCCGCCGATCCACTGGCTGTCGCCGATGATCAGGTCGCAAAGTTTGCCGTGCGAGTTGAGCTCGTTGAGGAAGCGGTCGGCATAGTTGGTCCACGGCACGAATTCGAATTTCATGCCGATGCCGGTTTCCTTGGTAAAGTCCTTGGACAGTTCGACCAGCGCGTTTGCCGGATCCCAGGCGGCCCAGCAAAGCGTCAGGTCTTCAGCGTGCGCCGCGTTCGAGACGGCTGTCGACGCGGTAATCGCCGAGGCCAGCCCCAACGCCAGTTTCAAGCTCGATTTCATGCCTTCCTCCCATTTGCGAAACGCGCCCGGATGGCCGTTTCAAGAACCCCTCAACCCTCGCTCCTCCGAGGGGCTAAACACGGCGCGCTATGCGTCGCCAGGGCGGCGCGGTGCGCCGCAGATGTTTAGTAATTTGTTTAGTGATGCAATTTTTACTAAACAAGGCAAGCGAATTCGTCGCTGCGCCGCAACATGGCGAAACGGCGATTGAAATCGTTGGGAAATGATTGCCGGACGGCTCGCCCGGAAGTTGCTTAGCCGGGGTCGCCTATAATTTTCGTCTGCGGCGTCACCGGCCGAACAGGGGGCGCGGGCGGCAGCAGCGCGCGGATGTCGGCGAAGGGAAATGTCGGCTCGAATCGGAAGGCCTCGGCCAGGGAGCCGGGAATGCTGTTGCATTGCCCGGCGCGAAACTCATTCTGGACGCGCGCTCTGTCGACATATTGCTCCGGCCACTGCGACTGGTGCGCTCGGATCGCCTGCGTCTTGATATCGCCGTAGGCGGAAATGTCGACGTAATGCGTCGGCGCAAAGCCGGTGCCGCCCATCGTGTCGGCATGCAGCACGGGGACGCCGAACGAGGCCGCGATGCGCACGCCGTCCGACAAAGCACGATGGTCGGCGTGATAGTCGTTGGGGGCATGCGTGATAACCAGATCCGCCGCGGTCTCGCGTATCAGCGCTTTCAGCGAAGCGATCAGTGCCGCATCAGCCACCAGTTCGCCGTCGGGAAAGTCGAGAAAGCGAAGGGTTGCGCCGAGCAGCGCCGCAGCGGCCGCCGCCTCGTCGCGGCGGACACGAGCCAAAACGCTCGGGTCGCCCATGCCGCCCCTGGCGCCATCCGTGGCCACGGCAAAAGTCAGTTCTGCGCCTTGCGTGGCATAGGCAGCCAGCGTACCGAACATGAATATCTCGATGTCGTCGGGATGCGCGCCGAGCGCCAATACCTTCACTGCACTCTCCCCGGAAATGGAAAAACGTGACGAACGGAATCCTGCTCGCCCTCATCGCCTATGCAAGCTATTCGTGCAGCGATGCCGTTATCAAGAGCCTTGGCGGACAGTTCACCGTCTTCGAGATCGGCTTCTTCATCACGCTGTTTGCCGGCTGCTTCCTGTTTTTCAGCCGCCCAGTCGATGAGCGCTGGCGCGACTTCTGGCGCACCGGGCGGCCATGGGCGGTGCAGGCCCGCGCCTGGGCCGGCATCGCCTCGGGCGTGCTCAGCGTCTACGCCTTCACCACCATTCCGCTGGCCGAGACCTATGCACTGATCTTCCTGGCGCCGCTTTGCGTTACCATTCTCTCGACCGTCATCCTGAAAGAAAAGGTCGGTCCATGGCGCTGGCTAGCGGTGGTTGCCGGCTTTGCAGGTGTCATGCTGGTGGTAAGGCCAGGTTTTCGCGAGTTGCATCTCGGACACCTTGCCGCCTTCACGGTGGCCTTCCTTGCCGCGGCCAGCGTCATCCTGATGCGGTCGCTCGCCCAGCAGGAAAAGCGCACCACCATGCTCGGCGTGCTCATCGGTTACGGGCTGCTGTTCAACGGGGCCGGCACCATCGCCACATCGTTCACCCTCCCCAACGCCATGCAGCTGCTGTGGCTGGTGCTGGGCGGCGCCTTTACCGCCGGCGGCCAATTGCTGCAGCTGCTGGCCGCCAAATACGCACCGGCCAACCGCATCGCGCCGACGCATTATTCGCAGATCGTCTGGGCGGTGATCCTCGGCGCGTTGTTCTTCCAGGAGTATCCGGACTGGATATCGCTGGTCGGCTTGGCCGTCGTTGGCGCGTCTGGCCTGCTCACCATGGTGCGCGAGGAGGTCCGGCTGGGCACGGTGCGCTGGAACCCGTTTGCGCGCACGAGGCTTTGATCCGGTTGCATGGCCATAGTGACCGCTGATATGCGGACGCAATGACGACGAGATCCTTGCCGGAGCTTCCGGTATCCGCCGTGCTGCCGGCCCTGAGCGAGGCGCTCGGCTCCGGCAACAGCGCCGTCCTGGTGGCGCCGCCCGGCGCCGGCAAGACGACGCTGGTGCCGCTGGCGCTGCTCGATGCGCCCTGGCTGGTCGCCGGCAAGATCGTCCTGCTCGAACCGCGCCGCCTCGCCGCCCGCGCCGCCGCCCGCCGCATGGCCGAATTGCTTGATGAAGAGCCCGGCGCCACTGTCGGCTATGCCATGCGCATGGAAAACCGCACATCGGCCCGGACAAAAATCCTGGTCGTCACCGAAGGCGTCCTGGCGCGCATGATCCTAGACGATCCCGAGCTGCCCGGCGTCTCGGCGGTGATTTTCGACGAATTCCACGAGCGCTCGCTCGACGGCGATTTCGGCCTGGCGCTGGCGCTCGACGTGCAGGGCGCGCTGCGGCCGGATTTGCGGCTGCTGGTGATGTCGGCAACGCTCGATGGCGCGCGCGTCGCGAAACTCCTGTCCGGCGCGCCAGTGATCGAAAGTCAAGGCCGCGCCTTTCCCGTCGACATCCGTTACGACGAACGGCCGGCCGGCGTTCCCGTCGAAGACACCATGGCCAAGGCTATCCGCTCCACCCTTGCCGAGGAGAGCGGCAGCGTGCTCGCCTTCCTGCCGGGACAGCGCGAGATCGAGCGCACCGCCGAGCGGCTGCAGGGCCGGCTCGGCGCCGACACCGACATCGTGCCGCTCTACGGCCAGCTCGACAACAGGGCGCAGGATGCCGCCATCAAACCGGCGCCGCCCGGCCGCCGCAAGGTGGTGCTGGCGACGTCGATCGCCGAGACCTCGATCACCATCGACGGCGTGCGCGTCGTCATCGATTCCGGCCTGTCGCGGCTGCCACGATACGAACCGGCGAGCGGCCTGACGCGGCTGGAGACGGTGCGTGTCTCCAGGGCGTCCGCCGACCAGCGCGCCGGCCGCGCCGGGCGTACACAGCCAGGCGTCGCCATCCGCCTGTGGCGGGCCGAGCAGACGGCGGCCCTTCCCGCCTTCACCCCACCCGAGATTCTGGAAGCCGACCTGTCCGGCCTACTGCTCGATTGCGCCGCCTTCGGCGTCGCCGATCCCGCAAGCCTGTCCTTCCTCGATCCGCCGCCCATTCCCGCGCTCAACGAGGCGCGGGCCCTGCTCCTGGCGCTGCACGCCATCGATGCGGCTGGCCGGCTGACGGAGGCGGGCGGCGAGATGCGCAAGCTGGCCCTGCCCGTGCGGCTCGCACACATGGTCGCTGAAGCCGCTGGCGGCGGCCACGCGCTCGAGGCTGCGATGCTAGCCGTCCTGCTCACCGAGCGTGGTCTCGGCGGTGACGGCGCCGACCTCGAACGGCGGCTGATGCGCTTTCGCACTGAGAAATCGCCACGCGCCGTTGCGGCAAGGCAACTGGCTGAGCGGCTGGCGAAACAGGCGGGCGGCGGCAAAGGCGAAGCGCCGGCAGGCGCCGGCGTTCTCCTCATTCACGCCTGGCCGGACCGTGTCGCAAAAGCGCGCGGTGAGCGCGGCCGTTTTGTGCTGGCCAATGGCTCCGGTGCAATGGTCGACGCCGCCGATCCGCTGGCCGGCGAGACCTGGCTGGTCGTCGCCGATCTGCAAGGCAAGGCGCAAAACGCTCGTATAACCGCCGCGGCCGCGGTCCACGAGACCGACATCCGTGCCGCTCTCGCCGACAGGATCGAGACGCGCCGCGAGACAAGCTTCGACCGCGAGCGGCGCGCGGTGCGCGTGCGCGAGACCGCCAGGCTCGGCGCCATCACTTTGTCGGAGCGCATGCTGCCCGCACCAACTGGAACAGACGCCGACCGCGCCATCCTGGATGCCTTGCGCGAGCACGGCCTGTCGCTGCTGGAATGGGGCAAGGACGGCGAGACGCTGCGCCAGCGCCTAGGCTGGCTGCATCGCGGCCTCGGCGCGCCCTGGCCCGATGTTTCGGAAGCCGCCCTGCTCGAACGCCTCGACGACTGGCTGCTGCCGTTCCTGTCGGGCAAGGCGTCCTTCGCCGCCATCGACCCCGGCACGCTGTCGTCGGGCCTGATGGCGCTGGTGCCGCATGATTTGCAGCGCAAGATCGGCACACTGGCGCCGACCCATTTCGACGCGCCGTCCGGCAGCCATGCGCCGATCCGCTATGACGGCGAATGGCCGGTGCTGGCCATCCGCGTGCAGGAACTGTTCGGCCTTGACCGCCATCCGGCAATCGCCAACGGCACCGTGCCGCTGACGCTCGAGCTGTTGTCGCCGGCGCACCGGCCAATCCAGACGACGCGCGACCTGCCCGGCTTCTGGCGCGGCTCCTGGGCCGATGTGCGCACCGACATGCGCGGCCGCTATCCCCGCCATGTCTGGCCGGAAAATCCGCTGCTCGCTGCGGCCACCGCCCGCGCCAAACCGCGAGGGACCTAGCGCTCGTCCTTTCCCGGCTATAATCCTTGGCCATGATCAACATCGTGCACGCGCCAGACTTCCAGCAAAGCCAGCGGCTGCGCCTCAACACGCTGATCCGGCTGCGCTGGCTGGCCATCGTGGGCCAGAGCCTGGCGGTGCTGGTCGTCGCCTATGGGCTCAAATTCCCGCTGCCGGTCAGCCTCTGCTTCGCGCTGGTCGCCTGCTCGGCCTGGCTTAACCTGGTGCTGACCTTCCGCTATCCGGCAGCGCACCGGCTGACCCCGTTCTCAGCCTTTTTCATCCTGACCTTCGACAGCCTGCAGCTTGCCGGCCTGCTCTATTTGACCGGCGGCCTCACCAACCCGTTCTCGGTGCTGATGACCGTGCCCGTCGTCATCTCGGCGGCGTCGCTGCCGCTCCGGCTGACTGCGGTGCTCGGCGCGCTGGTCATGGCGGCGGCCACGTTGCTGGTCTTCTTCCACCAGCCGCTGCCATGGTATGAGGGCGCGCCGCTGCCCATGCCGTTCATCTATGTCGCCGGCATATGGATGGCGGTGTTTTCCTCGATCGCCTTCACCGCCATCTATGCCTTCCGCGTCGCCGAGGAAGCCCGCCTGCTCGCCAATGCGCTTGCCGCCACCGAACTGGTGTTGCAGCGCGAGCAGCATCTGTCGGCTCTGGATGGGCTTGCCGCCGCCGCCGCGCACGAACTCGGCACGCCGCTCGCCACCATCGCCCTTGTCTCCAAGGAAATGGAGAAGGCGCTGGGCAACGATCTTAAATATGGTGAGGATGTGAAGCTGTTGCGGTCGCAGAGCGAGCGCTGCCGCGAGATCCTGAAGCGGCTGACCAGCCTGTCCTCCGAGGGCGAGGCGCATCTGTCGCGTCTGCCGCTGACCTCGCTGGTCGAGGAGGTGACGGCGCCGCACCGCGATTTCGGCATCTCGATCAAGCTTCGGCCGGGCGAGCGCGTCGGCCCCGAACCGGTGGGACGACGCAACCCCGGGGTCATCTACGGCCTCGGCAATCTGGTCGAGAACGCCGTCGACTTCGCCCGCAACAGTGTGACGGTGCGATGGAGCTGGGACGAACTCGACGTCACCTTCTCGATCATCGATGACGGGCCGGGCTTTCCCCCCGAAATCATCGATCGCATCGGCGAGCCCTATATGTCGACACGCCAGGGCAACGAGGCCGGCGGTGGCCTTGGACTCGGGCTCTTCATTGCCAAGACCTTGCTCGAACGCTCCGGCGCCACGCTCGATTTCCGCAATTCGAGCGGGCTGGGCGAGGGCGCCATCGTGCAGATATCGTGGCCCCGCACCGTCTTCCTCAACCCGGAATCGGTGGGGATCTCGATGTTCGACACCGCGTAAAAGCCTTGGCGGAGGCGGCAAAATTGGACAATGGCGTTCAGGAACTGTATCTGCGTAAAATTAAGGCAGCAGGATTTTTTGAGATAATGACTGGCGAAGAAGCAATTGGCGCAATGGTCGAAGGCGAGGACACCTCGCTGCTCATCGTCGACGACGACAAGCCGTTCCTGACGCGGCTGGCCCGCGCCATGGAAACCAGGGGTTTCGTGGTCGAGACGGCCGAGAGCGTCGAGGAGGCAGTGGCCAAGGCGCGCGCCCACCCGCCGGCCTATGCGGTGGTCGACATGCGGCTCGGCGACGGCAACGGCCTCGACGTCGTCGCCGCCATCCGCGAGAAGCGCGACGATGCCCGCACCGTCATCCTCACCGGCTACGGCAACATCGCCACCGCGGTGACCGCGGTGAAGCTCGGCGCCATCGACTATCTGTCGAAGCCGGCTGACGCCGACGACGTGTTTGCAGCGCTCACCCGCACCGCCGGCGAACGCGCCGCACCGCCGGAAAACCCGATGTCGGCCGACCGGGTGCGCTGGGAACACATCCAGCGCGTCTACGAAATGTGCGACCGCAACGTGTCGGAAACCGCGCGCCGGCTCAACATGCATCGCCGCACGCTGCAGCGGATACTCGCCAAGCGCGCACCACGCTGAGGTTCACGCGCCGGCGGCGCCGGCCGCCAATTGCCGAACCTCAGCGCTGCCCCTCACCTGCCTGCCGGCATCCTCTCCCCGTATAGAGACGGGGGAGAGGGGCGCTCTCATCGCCGGTTTCGCCAATCGCCGGCGTTGCAGGAGACGACGGCGAGGCTGTAGCTGCCTCTTTCTCCCCGTCGCTATGCGGGGAGTTGAGGAATGGTCCGCGAAGCGGACGAAAAGCCAACTGCTTGGCTTTTCGAATGACGAACGTCCGGCAGGACAATGAGGGGCGGCGCCAACGCTGGAAACAGTTGCGCTTGCCGTGCCATCGACCTTTGCCCATCATCGGCAATAACGCCGCCGGAAAACCCGGCAACGGAGCACAGATGCGCGACAAGCAGCCGAAATCCATCCTTCGCGAATTCCTCGATGGCGAGGCGGCGGGCGGCATCATCCTGATGGTTGCGGCAGCCCTTGCGCTGATCGTCGCCAATTCACCATTGGCCGAAACCTATTTCGCCGCTCTCCACGCCTATCTCGGCCCGCTCAGCGTGTCGCACTGGATCAATGATGGGCTGATGGCGGTGTTCTTCCTGCTGGTCGGCCTCGAGATCAAGCGCGAGATGCTCGACGGTCAGCTCTCGACCTGGCCGCGCCGCGTGCTGCCGGGCGTCGCCGCCGCCGGCGGCATGCTGGTTCCCGCACTCGTCTATGTCGCCATCAACCGCAACAACGCCGCCGCGCTCTCCGGCTGGGCGATCCCGACCGCCACCGACATCGCCTTTGCGCTCGGCGTACTGTCGCTGCTCGGCAACCGCGTGCCGGCGTCGCTCAAGATCTTTCTCACCGCGCTCGCCATCATCGACGATCTCGGCGCCGTCATCATCATCGCCATCTTCTACACAAGCGGCCTGTCGCTGGCCTATCTCGGTGCGGCCTTCGCCGTCATCGCGGTGCTCATCATGCTCAACCGCATGCGGGTGACGAGGCTGACGCCCTACCTAGTGCTCGGCGCCGTGCTGTGGGTGCTCGTGCTGAAATCGGGTGTGCATGCGACGCTGGCCGGCGTCGCGCTGGCGCTCACCATTCCGCTGAAAATCTCTGCCGGCAGCGGCCACGATCTCGACCATTCGCCGTTGCACCGGCTCGAACACGGCCTGCACAAGATCGTGCCCTTCTTCGTCATCCCGATTTTCGGCTTTGCCAATGCCGGCGTGTCGCTGGCCGGCCTCAGCGCCTCTGCCCTGGTCGAGCCGCTGACGCTCGGCGTTGCCGCTGGCCTGGTGCTGGGGAAGCTGGTCGGCGTCTTCGGCTCGTCCGCGCTTGCCATCCGGCTCGGTTTCGCCGACCTGCCGGTCAATGCCGGCTGGCTGCACATGGTCGGCATTTCGCTGCTCTGCGGCATCGGCTTCACCATGAGCCTGTTCATCGGCCTGCTTGCCTTCGCCAACGACATGGCGCTGCAGGACGCCGTCAAGGTCGGCATCCTGGCGGGGTCCTTCGTTGCAGCGCTGCTGGGTGCCGCCGTGTTGCTGATGGCGCCGGCCGCAGGAGTGGAGGAGGAGGTGGAGTAGGTGTTCTTGGGTTCCTCGCCCCCGCAAAGCGGGGCGAGGAACTTGAGCTTCGTCTACTCGCTCTCTCCCGCCAGCGCCGGCACCGCCACACCCGCCAGCTCCGCCGCCAGCAGCCGCGCCGCACCCGCCCGTGCAATGCGCAGCATCAGCGCCTTGCGCGTTGCTGCGGCCATGCGGTGCTCGGGCGCCTCGCGCAAAATCTCGGCGCCGTAGCCGTCGGACAGGATGAAGCCGCATTCCTCCGGAAAAATATCCGAGGGCACGCCGGGATGCGTGGCGAAGAAGAAGCGGTCGGAGTGCAGCCGGTAGTCAGGCCATTTGCGGTCGACGCGGAAATCCTCGATCGAGGATTTGACCTCGATGATCCAGATGTCGCCCTGCCTGGTCAGCGCCACAAGGTCGGCGCGCCGCCCGGTGGCCAGCGACAGTTCGGGCAGCCCATGCATGCCCATTTGCATAAGCAGCCGCTGCACGCCACGCCGCACCAGCATGGCGCGTTCCGACTGGCGGCCGTCGATCAGGGGATTGAGGAGAATCGGGGAGATGATCGGCATGGCAGCCACCATGCCAGATTTTGTTCACGGTTTGAACCCTGTGTGACCATGGCGATCGTATGGTTGACAAACCCATAGGCGAATTTTCTCTCGCAATGATAAGAAGCACGGTCCTTGGCACGAGGGGAGACACCATGGGGTTTTTGGGATTCATCAACCGGCTTTTCCCCGCGACCGAAGAGTTGCGCCGGTACTCAGCGATCGCGGGTCCCTATTCATTCATGTTTCTGGTGAAGCGCATCCCAGCCGAAAACCGGAAATTCGTACGCTTCCGCCTCAGCCATATGGGAGCGGTCCAGGATAGTTGCACATTCAGCGTCGAGGAGTTCGGTTCCCTCGTTGATGCCGTCCTGAAGACAAAGGCAGAGCTAGATGACCCACTGCTCACGAGCGCTACCCAGCCGTAGGGGAATGGCGGCGATTATACGGTTGACAGAACTGAGGCTGCGACTTGATCCGAGCGCCTTCCGCGATCGCACCATATCTGTATCGGCGCGGTCTGGTATTGCTCCGGAACGCCCCTGCGTCCGCCGATCAACTTCCGTTCTTAGCTATAAGGCGGCCGGACTAAAGTCTTGCGCCGTGAACGCAAAGGTCTGATGTAACCGCTTTGGTTCCGTTCTTGTCCCTTGGACGTTCCCGTATTTTAGTCAGTCGAGATACTACCTATATGGCCGAAGCCGGCCTGTTCTCGAGTAGCGCAGCCCCCGCAATGTCATCCAAAATCGGGCAATCCGGCCGGTCGTCACCATGGCAGGCCTGGATCAGCGTCTGCAAGGTCGTGCGCATCGACTGCAGCTCGCGCACCTTTTCCTCGATGGCGCTCACATGGGCGGCGGCAATCTCGCGCACATCGTGGCTGGCGCGGCTGCGATCGCGGTAGAGCGCCATCAGCTGGCGGCAATCGTCGATTGAAAAGCCGAGGTTGCGGGCACGGCGCAGGAAGGCCAGCCGATGGATGTCGTCGCTGGAATAATCGCGATAGCCATTGCCGGCGCGCGCCGGCGCGATCAGGCCGATCTCTTCATAGTAGCGGATGGTCTTGGCCGGCAGGCCGGACCGCGCCGCGGCATCGCCTACATTCATTGTGATTCCTCGATGTGGTTCCCTGATTCTAGGCTATCCGACAGGGCCGCCCATTGTTTTTCCTTCACAATCCCGTGAGTCCTGTTGCCGAAATGCCATAGTTGACGGCTTACCGGCACGTAAGCTCCTGCATATAGGCATCGCGCGCTTGGCAAGCAAAGCAAATGCCAGCATGAATGATTTCAGGAAAAGCGGCCGTAACGTGTCGCGACATCTTGGCGGGGCATCGGACCATTCATGCGCATGAAGTCATTTGCAATCGTCGCCGCACTTGCGTTGTCGGCCGCGATCTCGGGTTGCAGCACGATCGGCTCGCAACTGTTCACCAACAACTACGGTTCGGTGAACGATGCAGGCTACCAACTGCCGCGCATCCCGATCGAGAGGGTGCCGCTGAAGTACCACCGGCAAGAGGTGAACTACGACACCTCGGAAAAGCCGGGCACCATCGTCGTCGATACCCAGAACAAGTTTCTCTACTTCGTCGAAGGCGACGGCCGGGCGATCCGCTACGGCATCGGCGTCGGCCGCGAAGGCTTTGAATGGCACGGCACCGCCCATATCGCGCTGAAGCGCGAATGGCCGACCTGGACGCCGCCGCGGCAGATGATCCAGCGCCAGCCGGAGCTAGCGAAGTTCGCGAGCGGCATGGAGCCGGGCTTGAAGAACCCGCTCGGCGCGCGCGCCATGTATCTGTTCAACAAGGGCGGCGACATGGGCTACCGCCTGCACGGCAGTCCGGAATGGAATTCGATCGGCAAAGCGATGTCGTCAGGCTGCATCCGGCTGATGAACCAGGACATCATCGACCTCTACGACCGCACTTCGGTCGGTGCCAAGGTCATCGTGATGTAGGACCTTGATCCGGAACCGAGGTCCACGAAAGCGAAAAGTGGAACCGGTTTTCGGGAAGATCAAGGTCAAGATAGGCGTTACCCTTCGTACGCGGACCGTCTAGGCAACAACGGACGTCCAAAACAGAAAACCGGGCAATCTGGCCCGGTTTTTTGTTGCTCGCTCGAATGCGTGAAGGGGTCTTAGGAGACCTGCTCGACCTGCTGTACTTCCGGCACGAAGTGGCGGAGCAGGTTCTGGATGCCGTGCTTCAGCGTCGCCGTCGAGGACGGGCAGCCGGCGCAGGCGCCCTTCATGTGCAGGAACACGGTGCCGTTCTCGAAGCCGCGGAAGGTGATGTCGCCGCCATCCTGGGCAACCGCCGGGCGCACCCTGGTGTCGAGCAATTCCTTGATGGTGATGACCAGTTGCTCATCGGCCTTGTCGTAGAATTCGCCGGTCTGGCTGGTCTCGGCAGCGGGGCCGGCGTTGACCATGACGGGCGCGCCCGACATGAAATGCTCCATGATGGCGCCGAGGATGGCCGGCTTCAGGTGCTGCCAGTCCGGGCCGTCCTTGGTCACGGTGATGAAGTCATAGCCGAAGAAGACGCCGGTCACGCCGGGGATCTCGAACAGGCGGCCGGCCAGCGGCGAGGCGCTGGCTGCACTGTCGGCGTCGCGGAAATCGGCGGTGCCTTCGACAAGCACTTCCTTGCCGGGCAGGAACTTCAGCGTTGCCGGGTTCGGCGTCGATTCGGTCTGGATGAACATGGCCGTCTCCGTGCCCCAGTCGGGCAGCTAGTTTGGAATAGTTCTAAATAGGCTCAATCTGCTGGACATTCAAGCGAAACGCATCGCTCAAAATGGCTGGCTGGCGGAATGTTTTTACTGGCTGGGGATGAATCCCGCGCGGGCTATAAATCCAGGATCGTGATGTTATCCGAACCGCTTCACACTTTCCGGCATCACTCTCTATGCGAGGCTGTCGATCTCCTCGTCGGAAAGGTTCTGCGGCACCACTGTGACGGGAATAGGGAAGGCGGCGCCCTTGCCGGCAACAGCCCCGACCAGCGGCCCGGGTCCTTCCTTGCCGGCACCTGCCGCCAGCACCAGGATGGCGATGTCCTGGTCTTCCTCGATCAGCTTGTGGATCTCCTCGGTCGGCTTGCCTTCGCGCACCACCATCTCGGGCTCGATGCCGAGCTTCTGGCGCACCTTGTTGGCGTAGCCGTCGAGTGCCGCGCGCGCCGTGGCGTTGGCTTCCTCGCGCATGATCTTCTCGACGCCCAGCCAGTGCTGAAAGTCGTCCGGTGTGATGATGTAGAGCAGCACCAGCGTGCCGCTGGTGCTCTGCGCCCGCTTGGAGGCGTACGCGACGGCGCGCTCGCACTCCGGCGTGTCGTCGATGATCGTCAGGAATTTCCTGCGATGGCCGGCTTCGCGACTGAGGCGTTTGGAGACCATGTCTATCTACTCGATGTTTTCGGCCGCAATCTGCCACCGCGACAGACCGGCGGCAAGCCGCCGGCCTTGGGCCAGAATGGTGCGGTGCACTGACGGTAGGATCAGCCCTGCAACAGGCCTATAATGTCGCGTACCGTCTTCATCGTGGTCTCAGCCAGCGCGCCGGCGCGTTCGCCGCCGTCTCTCAGCACCGCGTCGACATGGGCGCGGTCGCCTTCGATGCGGCGCATCTCGCCGGCGATCGGCGCCAGTTTTTCCACGGCAAGGTCGGCAAGCGCCGGCTTGAACACGGAAAACTGCTGGCCGCCGAACTCCTTCAGCACGTCCGCCTTCGACATCTCGGCCAGCCCGGCATAGATGCCGACCAGGTTTTCCGCTTCCGGGCGGCTTTCCAGGCCGTCGACTTCGCTTGGCAACGCTTCCGGGTCGGTCTTGGCCTTGCGGATCTTCTTCGAGATGGTGTCGGCATCGTCGGTCAAATTGATACGCGACAGGTCGGACGGGTCCGACTTCGACATTTTCTTCGAACCGTCGCGCAGGCTCATGATGCGCGCCGCCGGCCCGCCGATCACCGGTTCGGTTATCGGGAAGAACCCGTTTACCGTCTCCTCGCCGACCTGCATCTCGACGCCGACGCCAAGGCTGGCGATGCGGCTCGAAAAGTCATTGTTGAACTTTTGCGCGATGTCGCGGGTCAGCTCCAGATGTTGCTTTTGATCCTCGCCCACCGGCACATGGGTGGCGCGGTAGAGCAGGATGTCGGCCGCCATCAGTGAGGGATAGGCTAGCAGGCCCAGCGAGGCATTTTCGCGGTCCTTGCCGGCCTTGTCCTTGAACTGCGTCATCTTGTTCATCCAGCCGATGCGCGCCACGCAGTTGAAGATCCAGGCAAGCTCGGCATGCTGCATCACCCGCGACTGGTTGAAGACGATGTGCTTCTTCGGGTCGATGCCGGAGGCAAGGAAGGCCGCGGTGATCGAGCGGGTCTGGTCGGCGAGGTCGTCATGGACGAGCTGTGCCGTCAGCGAATGCAGGTCGACGACGCAATAGATGCAGTCTGACGTGTCCTGCAGGGCGACGAATTTCTTGATGGCGCCGAGATAGTTGCCGAGATGCAGATTGCCGGTCGGCTGTACCCCGGAAAAGACGAGCTGTTTGAAGGCGGTCATGATGTCCTCATGGCTTGTGGAGGGCCGTATAAGCGTGATTCCGAAAAGTTGCAGACTTTTCGGAGCCAATCACGCGGCTGGAAACCACGCGCGGCGAAAGTCTTGCGACGGCGCGCTTATGGACGAAGGGGCGGAGAGGATCAAGACCGGTGTTGCTGTTAGCTCGCCCGGACTATTCGTCCAGATCGGCGTTTGGCGCTGGCGCCGCTGCCTTGCCCGAGCCGCGTTTCACATTGCGCCGGATCATGCCGAAATCGGCGCCGCCGGTGGCAAAGGCCGTGATGAAGTAGAGCAGAGCGCCGCCGGCTACCAGCGCCAGCAGCGTCGTTGCCTTGATCACCAGTGGCGAGCCGGGGCCGAGCCTGACGGCCAGCCAGTGCTCGGCGAAATAGAGCGCCACCGCCATCACCGCAGCCGACAGCACCAGGCGCGGAATGCGCTTCAGCAATGGCACGTCGCGGCCCCAATGGCCACGTCGGATCAGCACCGCAAGCAGCATCACCGCGTTGACCCAGCCGGCGACGGCCGAGGCCACCGCAATGCCGGGCGCGCCCATTTTCGGGAACAGCGTCAGCGCGGTGATCACGTTCACGCCGACCGAGATGGCGGCGAACATCATCGGCGTGCGCGTGTCCTCGCGGGCGAAATAGCCGGGAGTGAAGGCCTTGATCAGCACGAAGGCCGGCAGGCCGAGGCCGAAAATCGCCAGGATCGCGGCCACGGTCGGCGTCGAGCCGTTGGCGGCGAAGGCGCCGCGCTCATAGACCAGCCGCACGATCGGCTCCGCCATTACCCAAAGGGCCGCCGCCGCCGGCAAGGTCATGAACAGGGTGAACTCGACCGAGCGGTTCTGCAGATTGGCTGCCTCGACCAGATTGCCCGATTTCAGCGCCCGCGACAGCTCCGGCAACAGCACGATGGCCACCGCGACGCCGACGACGCCGAGCGGCAGCTGGTAGATGCGGTCGGCGTAAGCAAGCGACGACACGGCGCTGTCCTGCGCCGACGCGATCGCCGTGCCGATCAGCTGGTTGATCTGGGTGATGCCGCCGGTGATCGCCGCCGGCAGCGCCAGGATCAGCAGGCGCTTGACGTTGGGCGTCATCTTCGGCAGGCGAAAACCGATGGCGATGCCGGCATTGCGCACAGCCACCCAGACAATGGCGAGCTGTACCAGCCCCGCCGCCAGCACGCCCCAGGACAGGCTGAAACCAACCTCACGGGCATCCATGCCGTGGTACCAGGCGTAGCCGAGCACGCTAATCAGGATGATGTTGAGGAATGCGGGCGCCACGGCAGCCGCGAAATAGCGGCGCAGCGAATTCAGCATGCCGGCCATCATGGCTGCGAGCGACATGCAGATGAGATACGGGAACATGATCGTCGCCAGCAGGACGGTCGTCTCGAATTTGCCCGGCGTGTCGGCAAAGCCCGGCGCCACGAGATAGCGCACGATCAGCGGCATCGCCAATTCCATGACGATGGTCAGCGCCAGAAGTGCGGTGAACAGGACGCCGAACACTTCCTCCGAAAAGCGCTTGGCGCCGTCGGTGCCGTGAGTCTCGATCTCCTTGGCAAACAGCGGCACGAAAGCGGCGTTGAAGGCGCCTTCGGCAAACAGCCGGCGAAACGTGTTGGGAAACTGAAAGGCGGCGTTGAAGGCGTCCGCCACCGGCCCGGTGCCGAGTGCGGCCGCCATCAGCATTTCGCGGCCAAAGCCAAGGGCGCGGCTCATCAGCGTGCCGGACGCAACCGTGGCGAATTTCTTGACGAGGCTCATGCGCGGGGAGATTGCCTGGATGATTGGGACAAAGGGGGTGATTGGGACAAAGTGATGGTCACTCGGCCGCCGCCTTGGCCTTGCCGCCGCGCTCTGGGACAACGCCTTCAAGCGCCGCGATCAGCCTGGCGTGGATGGTGGCGGTGCGTGCCGGGTTGTCGATCTTCTGCCCCGTAAGGTCGGTGACATAGAAAGTGTCGATCACCTTCTCGCCGAAGGTGGTGATGTGAGCCGAGGCGATGTCGAGCGAGAGATCGGACAACGCACTGGTGATTTCCGACAACAGCCCAGGCCGGTCCAGTCCCTCGACCTCGATCACCGAAAACCGGTTCGACAGCGTGTTGCGGATTTCGGCGCGCGGCGGAATCTTGAACACCTTGGCGCCGCGCCGCGGCCGGGTGCGCTTCTCGATCATCTCCGGCAGCCAGCTCTTGCCCGACAGCACGTCCTCGATCAGCCGGCCGACGCGCTCGGCGCGACGGCGCTCATCCTCATCGCGGTCGAATTCCCGTGAGATCAGGATGATGTCCAGCGCGCGGCCGTCGGACGTGGTGAAGATCTGCGCGTCGACGATGTTGCCGCCGGCGCCGGCACAGGCGCCGGCAATAACCGAAAGCAGGCGCGGATGGTCCTGCGCCAGCACGGTGATCTCGGTCACCGCCTCGAATTGGTGGGTCCTGACCACGGTGGCGAGCTTCTTGCCTGCCGCATCGGCTTCGCGAATGAATTCGGCATGGCGCAGCTGATCGGGGAGGTCGACCGTCAGCAGATAGTTCTCGTAATGCAGGCCGACATAGCGCTTGCGGGCCTTGTCCGGCCAATCGGCCAGCGCCTCGGCCAGCCGCTCGCGCGCCGCCGCCGTCCGCTTGGCGCGCGACACTTCCGAGAAGCCGCCGGTCAAAAGCAGTTCGGTCTCGTAGTAGAGCGTGCGCAGGAGCTGGCCCTTCCAGCCGTTCCACACGCCCGGCCCGACACCCCTGATGTCGCAGACGGTCAGGATCAACAGCATTTTTAGCCGCTCGACCGATTGCACGATCGAGGCGAAATCCTCGATCGTCTTGCGGTCGTTGAGGTCGCGCGTCTGCGCCGTCATCGACATCACGAGATGGTTCTCGACCAGCCAGGCGACTGTCTCGGTGTCGGCCGCCGACAGCCCCATATGCGGGCAGATGCGGCGCGCGATCCGGGCGCCGGCCTCTGAGTGATCCTCCGGCCGGCCCTTGGCGATGTCGTGCAGCAGCACCGCGACATAGAGCGCCTCGCGGCTCTTCTCTAGCCCCGGCATCAGCGTGTGCGAGAGCGGATGCACCTTTTCGCCGTCGCCGCGCTCGATCTCGGCCAAGACGCCGATGCAGCGGATCAGGTGCTCGTCCACCGTATAGTGGTGGTACATCGAGAACTGCATCATGGCGACTATTCTGCCGAAATCGGGGATCAGCCTGCCGAGCAGGCCGGCCTCGTTCATGCGCCGCAAATTAAGCTCGGCATTGCGGTCCGAGGTCAGGATGTCGAGGAACAGCCGGTTGGCCTCCTCGTCGCGCCGCAGCGACTTGTTGACCAGACCGAGCGAGCGGGTGAGCAGCTTCAGCGCATCGGGATGGAACTCCAGCCCGTGCTTGTCGGCGAACCAGAACAGCCTGAGCAGATTGACCGGGTCGCGCTCGAACACGCTGTCGTCAGCGACGTTGATGCGGTGATTGTCGACAATGAAGTCCGACGTGCCTGCCAGCTTGCGTTTGCGGCGCTGGAAGGTGAGGAAGATGCGGTTGAACCCCGGCACATGCTTGGCCTGCTCTTCCTCGAGCGCGGCGCAGAAGATGCGGGTGAGGTCGCCGACATCCTTGGCGACGAGGAAGTAGTGCTTCATGAAGCGCTCGACCGCCGACAGACCGGGATGGGTGGTGTAGCCCAGCCGTTCGGCAATCTCGCGCTGGATATCGAAATGCAGCCGTTCCTCTGGCTTGCCGGTGAGGAAATGCATGTGGCAGCGCACCGCCCACAGGAAGTCTTCAGCCTTCTGGAATTCGCGGTACTCGGCCTCGGTGAAGACACCTTTCTCGACCAATTCCTCGCCGGTGCGCACGCGATAAAAATACTTGGCGATCCAGAACAGCGTCTGCAAATCGCGCAGGCCGCCCTTGCCGTCCTTGACGTTGGGCTCGACCAGATAGCGGCTTTCACCGGCCTTGGCATGGCGATCGTCGCGTTCGGCGAGCTTGGCCTGCACATATTCCGGTCCGGTGGTGCGCACCACTTCATGGTCGAAGCGGGTGAGCAATTCGTCGAAGAGCTTCTGTTCGCCCCACAGGAACCGCGCTTCCAGGATCGTGGTGCGGATGGTGATGTCGCTGCGCGACAGCCTGAGACACTCGTCGATGTTGCGGGTGGCGTAGCCAACCTTCAACCCGAGGTCCCACAGCATATAGAGCATATATTCGACGATCTGTTCGCCCCACGGCGTCTGCTTGTAGGGCAGCAGGAACAACAGGTCGATGTCGGAGCCCGGCGCCAGCGTGCCGCGGCCATAGCCGCCGACGGCGACGACCGCCATGCGCTCTGCGGTCGAGGGGCTTTTCACCCGGTAGACGTGGGTCGCGGCGAACTCGTAGAGGGCGCGGATGATCTCGTCCATCAGATGCGACAGCCGGGCGGCGCAGGCCGTGCCGCTGCCATCGTCCATCAGCATGCGCTCGGCAACCTTGCGGCCCTCGGTCAGCCGATCCTTCAGCAGCCGGAGCGCACCAACGCGCGCGCCGGGCTCGATGCCGCTGGCCGCCGAGATCAGCGCCGTCATGTCGCGGCGCAAAGCCTCGCTGTCGATCAGCGCGTCGAGCTTGAGGGAGATTTTTGCCATGGATTGCCGGTGGGCCTCGCCTTTGCGCGGCGTCTATAGCGCGTTTTCACGGCGCTGTGTATGGGGCGGACGGACGCGTCGGCCGCGATACCAGAAAGGGATGATCATCTCGCGCCGGAGCCGGAAGAGATCGGCGATCTGCCGCGTCAACCGCCTGGTCTCGATCCTTACCTTGGCGGTGATTGGCCTGGGGCGCCGTTTACCTATCCCGCTTGCCACCCATTCCTCTGTTCGCTCCTGCTTGAGCAGGCTTGGCAATCTCACCGGACTGTCGCCGAGGAATTGTGCCTGCAGGCACAATGCTGGGACGAGTTGGTAAATGACCTTGTCGGACGAGGTAGCAAAACGCGGATTGAAGATGAGGTGATCGACGGGAATGCTGATCTCATTCGTTGCCGCAAGAAGGTCCCGCGCGGCCTGTCTGGACAGGATGTATCCCGCCGTACCGATATGGAGCCCGTGCAGTCTGCTCGCAGAAAAACCGTGGCCGCAGGCAACTTGCTTGCGTGAAATTACGGTCCGGTTGAAGAACGTTTCCAACTTGACGATGTCCGCATCGGCGGGAATCCAGCCCGCATCGGCAAGCAAAGCGCCGGCTTTGTCCGGGAAAACGACATCGTCCTCGAAAATCGCCGCGTAAGCATCCTCACCTGCAGCGATCGTCGACCAACACTGTTGGTGGCTGAGCAGGCAGGCAATCTCGGCGTCGGCCAGGCGCAAATGCTTCTTGCCCTGCGGCATTTCGGCCAGATCCGGCCGATCTCGCGCATCGATGGCGGCGACCCGCTCGAAGGCGATGCCGATGCGCGCGAACTCCGCCGTTACATGGGCGAGGCGATCGCGGGACCGATCGAGATTGATAATCAGGCATTTCATTTGGGTGGGATCGATGCAGTGGGACGCGCGTCCATAGCATGGGAACAAAGTTGCGTAAGCGATTTTCCCTCGATGTGCGCGATGACGGCCACGATCGAAAAGTGGAAATCGCCCCTTGACCTTCCAGTTACTGGAAGCACTACCTCCTCACCCAGACAGATATAAGGCACTTTTCGATGGCGCATTCCGAGCATCACCACCACGCGCACGCGGCCGATGGCAGCTGTTGTGCGGCAAAGGCTGCTGAGCCGGCCGCCGAAGCCGTGGTGCGCGATCCGGTCTGCGGCATGAGCGTCGATCCGGCCGCGGGCAAGCCGACGGCCGAGCATGGCGGCCGTCTCTTTCACTTCTGCAGCGAGGGTTGCCGTACGAAATTCGTCGCCGGGCCCGAAAAATACCTGACCGCCACCGACCCCGTCTGTGGCATGAGTGTCGACCGCGCTACCGCCAGGCATTTTTTCCGCCACGAAGGCCAGGGTTTCTATTTCTGCTCGGCCGGCTGCCGGGCGAAGTTCGAGGCCGAGCCGCAAAACTATCTCGGCGATAGGCCGACGCCGTCGCCAGTGCCGAAAGGCACTCAATACACCTGCCCGATGCACCCCGAAGTGATAAGAGACAAGCCCGGCTCCTGCCCGATCTGCGGCATGGCGCTTGAGCCGATGGGCGTTCCCACTGGCGATGAGGGCCCGAACCCCGAACTGGTAGACTTCACCAGACGGTTCTGGGTCAGTGCGATGCTGTCCGTGCCGCTGCTGATCGTTGCCATGGCGCCGATGCTCGGCCTGACGTTCCAGGCGTTTGTCGACGAGCGCACGATGGTCTGGCTGGAATTGGCGCTGGCCAGCCCGGTGGTGCTGTGGGCGGCCTTCCCCTTCTTCCACCGCGGCTGGGAGTCGCTGGTCAACCGCAGCCCCAACATGTGGACGCTGATTTCGCTGGGTGTGGGTGCGGCCTACCTCTACAGCGTCGTCGCCGCACTGTTTCCGGACATCTTTCCGCATCAGTTCCGTGGCCATGGCGGCACCGTCCCGGTCTATTTCGAGGCAGCTTCCGTCATCGTCGCGCTGGTATTCCTCGGTCAGGTGCTCGAATTGCGGGCGCGCGAAAAGACCGGCTCGGCCATCCGTGCGCTGCTCGACCTGGCGCCGAAGACGGCACGGCTGATCGGGGAGGACGGCTCCGACACCGACGTGCCGCTCGTTGCGGTCAAGACCGGCGACCACCTACGCCTCCGTCCGGGCGACGCCGTGCCGGTCGACGGCACTGTAACGGAAGGCCGTTCCTCCATCGACGAATCGATGATCTCGGGCGAGCCGCTGCCGGTCGAAAAAACGAAAGGCGATGCCTTGACCGGCGGCACGCTCAACAAGAACGGTTCGCTGATCATGCGCGCCGAAAAGGTCGGCTCCGAAACGACGCTTTCGCGCATCGTCGAGCTGGTCGCAAAGGCGCAGCGTTCGCGCGCGCCGATTCAAGGTTTAGCCGATCGCGTCTCCTTCTACTTCGTGCCGGCCGTCGTGCTGGTCGCGCTCATGGCCTTTGCCGCCTGGGCGATCTTCGGTCCCGAACCCAGCTTGATCTTTGCCATCGTCTCGGCGGTCTCGGTGCTGATCATCGCCTGCCCCTGCGCGCTCGGCCTGGCGACGCCGATGTCGATCATGACTGCCACCGGGCGCGGGGCGCACGCGGGCGTGCTGATCAAGGACGCGGCCGCGCTCGAGCGCTTCGCTTCGGTCGACACGTTGATCGTCGACAAGACCGGCACCTTGACCGAAGGCAAGCCTCGCTTGACCGATGTCGTCGCTGCCGAAGGCCTGTCTGAGAATGAATTGCTGGCGCTCGCCGCCGGCCTGGAAAAAGGCTCGGAGCATCCGCTGGCCGAGGCCATTGTCGGCGGCGCCGGCGAACGCGGCCTGACGCTCGTTGAGGCCGGCGGCTTCGACGCCGTCACCGGCAAGGGCGTATCCGGCACGGTGTCTGGCAGGAAGGTTTCGCTCGGCAACGCCGCCATGATGGCCGATGTCGGCATCGACACCGCTTCCCTGTCGGCCAGGGCCGAGGCGCTGCAGGCAGAAGGCAAGACGGCGATGTTCGTTGCGGTGGACAAAAAACTGGCCGGCATTGTCGCGGTCGCCGATCCGGTCAAGGCAACGACAGCCGAGGCGATCAGGGCGCTGCACGACAGAGGCTTGCGGATCATCATGGCGACCGGCGACAATGAATGCACGGCGCGCGCCATCGCCAAAAGCCTTGGCATTGACGAGGTGCGCGCCGGCCTGCTGCCGGAACAAAAGGCAGCCCTTGTCGAGGAGTTGCGTGCGAAAGGTGCCGGCGTAGCCATGGCCGGCGACGGCGTCAACGATGCGCCGGCCCTGGCCAGCGCCGATGTCGGCATCGCCATGGGCACCGGCGCCGATGTCGCTGTCGAGAGCGCCGGCATTACGCTGGTCAAGGGCGATCTCAACGGCATCGTCAGGGCCCGAACGCTCGCCCAGGGGACGATCCGCAACATCCGCCAGAATCTGTTTTTCGCCTTCCTCTACAATGTGCTTGGCGTGCCGGTTGCCGCCGGCGTGCTCTATCCGCTCACCGGCACGCTTTTGTCGCCGATGCTGGCGGCGGCGGCCATGAGCCTGTCTTCGGTTTCGGTCATCGCCAACGCATTGCGGCTGCGGACGTTGAAACTCTGAGCAAAGCCCCCAGATACGAATATCAATCAACAGGAGATCATGGATGACCTTGGCTAAGAAGATCGTGCTTTTGATGATGGCGGCGGGAATGCTGCTTGCCGTTTTCCTCGAAAGCGTCCCGGCGCAATCCGAAGAGATGAAACACGACATGGGCGCGATGGGCGCGCAAGGTCCTTCGACCGACGGCTACAAGGCGGCGATGGACAAGATGCACACCGACATGATGATCGAATATTCCGGCAATGCCGATGTCGATTTCGTGCGCGGCATGATCCCGCATCATCGGGGCGCGATCGACATGGCCAAGGTGGAACTCGCCAATGGCAAGGATCCCGAAATCCGCAAGCTGGCCGAAGATGTCATCGCCGCGCAGGAAGCCGAGATCGCCAAGATGCAGGCCTGGCTCGCCGCCCATCCGGCGAAGTAAGGCAGCAACGGCCATGCCGGAGAGATTCATTCTGGATTTCTCTCCGTGCTTGTGATGCCATTCGCATCGATTACACGGCGCCAGGAGCCCACATGCCATCGACGATAAGAGCCACCACACTGCCTTCGGGCGAGGCCGTCCAGGTGCTGGGACAGGGCACATGGAAGATGGGCGAGGATTCCCGCCGCCGCGCCGGCGAGGTCAATGCCCTGAAGCTCGGGCTGGACCTCGGCATCACGTTGATCGACACCGCTGAAATGTATGCCAGCGGCGGCGCCGAGGAGGTGGTAGCGGAAGCCATTGCCGGGCGCCGCGACGAACTCTTTCTTGTCTCCAAGGTATTGCCGTCCAATGCCTCGCGCGCCGGCGTGGCGCGGGCCTGCGAAAACAGCTTGAAGCGCCTGCGCACCGACCGCATCGATCTCTATCTCCTGCACTGGCCGGGCAGTGTGCCTCTATCTGAAACCGTCGAGGCTTTCGAGGCGCTGAAGGAGGCCGGCAAGATACGCCACTGGGGTGTCAGCAATTTCGACACCGACGAAATGGAGGAGCTGACCGGCCTGTCGTCTGGCAATCATGTCCAGACCAACCAGGTGCTCTACAATCTGTCGCGGCGCGGCCCCGAATTTGATCTCGCACCGTGGAGCCGGCAGCGCGGCATCCCGCTGATGGCCTATTCGCCGGTCGAGCAGGGCGCGCTGGCGCGCAATTCCAGGCTGGAAACCATCGCCGCCCGCCACAACGCCACGGCAGCACAGATCGCGCTTGCCTGGGTGATGGCGCAGCCCGGTGTCATCGCCATCCCGAAGGCGAGCAGCCAGGAGCATGTCCGCCAGAATGTTGCCGCGCTCGACATCGAGCTGACGGCCGAAGACCTCGCCGAACTCGACCGCGCCTTTCCACCGCCGACGCGCAAGCGCGGGCTGGAGATGATCTAGATTGGAACGGGTTTCGACCGGGTATCATCATACGGCGTATAGAGTCGGAGCCATGACGGTCACGTCGCTGCGCGACGGTTACGTCGACATGCCAATCAGGCGGCTGCGCCAGCCCGGAGACCGGACATTCGGTGACAACCTGCCCTCGCATGTACCGCTCGTCGACGGTGCGCTCAGGCTGTCGGTCAACGCCTTCGCCATCGATGACGGCGACGACATCACGCTGATCGACACAGGGGCTTCGAACGCCTGGCACCCGACAATGGGGCACCTGCCCGAGGCGCTGCGCGAGGCGAAGATCGCCACCGACCGGATTCGGACTGTTGCTTTCACCCACACCCATCTCGACCATATACACGGGCTCATCCTTGCCGATGGTGACGACGGCTTCCCGCAGCTCTCTCGCCTGCTTGTCCCGCGCGCTGAGCTCGGCATGTTTCGCGACGTGGCGAGGCTGGAACGCTTCCACGATCGCGCCCAGCCTCTCGATGCTGGACAGCGCGTCAGCGCTGACATCGATACGATCGGCTCCGCTGGCCATGAAGCCGGCCACACTTGCTTTCGCGTTGTGAGCGCAGGCGAAACACTGTTGATCTGGGGCGACATCGTACATGTGCCGTCGCTTCAATTCGATCGACCCGAGATCACGTGGGAATTCGACGCAGACCAGCAGCAGGCGAGGGCAAGCCGGTTGCAAATGCTGGCGCTTGCGGCCAACAACGACTGCTACGTTGCCGGCGCGCATCTTGATTCGCCCGGCGTCGGCCGGGTTTTTCGAACCGAGACGGCTTTCCGCTTCGAGCCCTTGTAGCACTCTAGCCGAGCGCCGCCCGCGCCCGTCGCAACGCGCGGGAAAACACTGCCGTGTCGTCGAAGGCGCGTGCCAGCGTGAGCGCGCCCTGGATGGCGCCGACCGCTTCTTCGGCGAGTTCGTCCGCCCTGTCAGCGCTGTGCCCGCTTCGGGTCAGCGCTTCGGCAAGATGCGCCACCCAGCGGCCGAAGTAGCTTCTGATCGCGATGGCGAAGAGGTCGCGGGATTCGTCCAGCGCGAAGGCGCCGATCAGGCACACCTGGCGGCCCGACCGGAAATAGCTCTCGGTCGCTTCGAACATCCGGTCGATGCCCGTACGAGGGTCGGCCCTGTCCTGCAACGGCACGAAGACATTCTCCTCGAACCAGCCATCTATATGGGCAATGACAGCCGCCGCCATCTCTTCCTTGCCGCCGGGGAAGAAGTGGTAAAGGCTGCCTTTGCCTAGGCCGGTCGCCGCACCGATCCGCGCCAGGCTCGCCCCTTCATAGCCGTGTTCGCGGAAAACCTCGCCGATGATGGAGAGCAAATCGGCGCGATCGGGCGCGATCCTGCGCATGCGCTAGTTTTTCCGCTTGAGCATGATCTTTGCCGAAAACCGCGACACAGCTCTAGGGATCATATTCTAAAGTCCGAGTTCGGACAGGCCGGGATGGTCGTCCGGCCGGCGGCCGAGCGGCCAGTGATATTTGCGCTCACCCTCGGCGATCGGCAGGTCGTTGATGCTGGCGACGCGCCTACGCATCAGTCCATCCGCGTCGAATTCCCAATTCTCGTTGCCGTAGGAGCGGAACCAGTGGCCGCTGTCGTCGCGCCATTCATAGGCAAAGCGCACCGCGATGCGGTTGTCGTTCCAGGTCCAGACCTCCTTGATCAGCCGGTAGTCCAGCTCGCGCGCCCATTTGCGCGTGAGGAAGGAGACGATCTCATTTCTGCCCGAGACGAACTCGGCGCGGTTGCGCCAGGTGCTGTCTTGCGTATAGGCGAGCGAAACCCGTTCGGGATCGCGGCTGTTCCAGGCGTCTTCGGCCATGCGCGCCTTCTGCGCGGCGGTCTCGGCGGTGAAGGGCGGCAGCGGCGGACGGCTCATGTCATTCTCCCATCGGCAAAGGCGATGGCGAGCATTGTACCAATCGGTACAATTGGTCAAGGCCGAAATCGGGCTAGGTTTTCCCCGCCAGCCCCTTCAGCCGGTAGAGCGCTTCCAGCGCCTCGCGCGGCGTCATCTCGTCTGGATTGATCTCACCCAGCGCTGCGCCCAATGCGTCGCTCTTCGCAGGCTTTGCCGCTTCCCGCTTCATTGCCACCGAAAACAGCGGCAGATCGTCGACCAGTCGGTTGGCCTTGCCGGAGACATCGCCTTCCTCGAGCTGATGCAGCACCTCTTTGGCGCGGCCGACCACCGCTTCCGGCAGACCGGCAAGTCGAGCGACCTGAACGCCATAGGAGCGATCGGCGGCACCCTTGCCGACCTCGTGCAGGAAGACGACGTCGCCTTCCCATTCCTTGACCCGCATGGTGACGTTGGAAAGGCGCGGCAGTTTGCCGGACAGCGCCGTCATCTCGTGGAAATGGGTGGCAAAGATCGCCCGGCAGCGGTTCTTCTCGTGCAGGTACTCGACCGCCGCCCAGGCGATCGACAGGCCATCGAAAGTGGCGGTGCCGCGGCCGATTTCGTCGAGGATCACCAGCGCCCGCTCACCGGCCTGGTTGAGGATCGCCGCCGTCTCGACCATCTCGACCATAAAGGTGGAGCGGCCACGCGCCAGATCGTCCGAGGCGCCGACGCGCGAGAACAACCGGTCGACGACGCCGATATGGGCCGATGTCGCCGGCACGAAGGAACCGGTTTGGGCGAGGATGGCGATCAGTGCGTTTTGCCGCAGGAAGGTCGACTTACCGCCCATATTCGGACCGGTGAGCAGCCAGATCGCGCCGGCCTTGGCCCCGTCTTGCGGCGACAGATCGCAATCATTGGCGACGAACGGCCCTTCGCCCGAACGCCGCAGCGCCTGTTCCACCACAGGATGGCGCCCGCCCGAAATGTCGAAGGCAAGGCTGGAATCGACCAGCGGCCGGCACCAGGCTTCGCTCTCCGACAACAGCGCGAGCGCCGCCGACACGTCGAGCACGGCGAGCGCATCGGCGCCGGCGCGGATCTTCTGCGCCTCGCCGACCGCCTCAGCCGTCAGCGTATCGAAAGCGGCAAGCTCGATGCTCAGCGCCCGGTCGGCGGCATTGGCGATCTTGGTCTCGAGTTCGGCAAGTTCGGTCGTGGTGAAACGCATGGCATTGGCCATGGTCTGGCGGTGGATGAAGCGCGCCTTGGCGCCGTCGCTTCCGGTCATGATTGAATGGTGGTTGGCCGTCACCTCGATGTAATAGCCCAGCACATTGTTGTGCCGGATTTTCAGCGAGCGGATGCCGGTCTCCTCGATCAGCGAGCGCTCCAGTCCGGCGATCACCTTGCGCGATTCGTCGCGCAGCGCCCGCATTTCGTCGAGTTCGGCATGGTAGCCGCCGCGCACGAAGCCGCCGTCGCGCCTCAGCAGCGGCAGTTCCTCGCCAAGAGCCTGGGTCAGATGCTCGGCCAGCGCGCGCGGCAGCGCCTTTATCGCGGCAAGTGCCGCGGTCAGCTCAGCGGGCAGGACGGTCGTTCCGAACAGTTCGGCAATGGTGGCCGCCGCTTCGAAGCCGGCACGCAGCGCGCCGAGGTCGCGCGGGCCGCCGCGGTTGAGCGCCAACCGCGACAGCGCTCGCGGCATGTCGGCGACGCTCTTCAGGCTTGACCGCACCGCCTGGCAGAGCCGCGTCTCGGCGCGGAAGAACGATACCGAATCAAGCCGGGCGGCAATCGCCGCCGGATCGGTCAGCGGCGCCATCAGCCGGTCGGCGAGCAGCCTGGCGCCGCCGCCGGTGACCGTGCGGTCTATAGCCTTGAACAGCGAGCCGTCGCGGCTGCCCGACAGCGTGCGCAACAGTTCCAGATTGCCGCGTGTCGCAGGATCGATGAACAGCGTCGAGCCCTGCTCCTCGCGTTCGGGACGCGACAAAGGCGGCCGCTCGGCCTTCTGCGTCTTTTCGACGTAGGCGATGGCGCCCGAGATCGCCGACAATTCGGCGCGCGAGAAGGCACCGAAACTGTCAGGCGTCGCCACTTCGAAGAAGCGCGCGATCCGCCCCGCTGCCGAAGCCGAATCGAAAAGCGACGGCGGCTGCGGGCTGGCGACGCGGCCGATGACGTCGAACACCGGCTTCAGCTCGGGATCGTAAAACACCGGCTCGGCGACGATCAGCTCGCGCGGGTCGACGCGGAAGACATCGGCCAGCAGGCGGTCGGCCGTGGTTTCGGCGACGCGGAAGACGCCGGTCGAGATCTCGATCCAGGCCATGGCGAAGGCGTCACCGCTGTTGCCGCCCTTCACCCGCCCTAGCGCCATCAGGAAGCTCGATTCCGACGGCGCCAGCAATTTATCCTCGGTGATGGTGCCTGGCGTCACCAGGCGCACCACGTCACGGCGTACGACCGATTTGCCGCCGCGCTTCCTGGCTTCCGCCGGGTCCTCGATCTGCTCGCAGACGGCAACGCGAAAACCTTGGCCGATCAGCTTTGGCAGATAGTCGTCGGCCGCATGCACCGGCACGCCGCACATCGGAATGTCGTTACCCTGGTGCTTGCCGCGCTTGGTCAGGACGATGCCCAGCGCCTTACTCGCCTTTTCGGCGTCGTCGAAGAACAGCTCGTAGAAATCGCCCATGCGGTAGAACAGCAGAGAATCCGGGTTCGCCGCCTTGATCTCGATATATTGCTCCATCATTGGCGTGACGCTGCCGACGGGCGCAGGCGGTGTCACCTCGGGGGCGTCGGTTTCTGCTGAAGTGTGCATGTTCATGCCCGCACGCTAGCAGATGTGGGTGCGGGGTTTAATGCCGGCGGCCCGAAAAGCAGGGGACGACCGGCCTCGACGGCGGCTTGTGCTCCCTCTACCCCGGGTGAAGCCGTTGGTTGCATCGGGCGACAACCCGACCCTATGATCGCCCTGGCGGGATAGGCGGCATGGATCAGGACAAGCAGGAAGGGTTCGAGGAACTGGTCGGTCCGGCTGGATCGACCGCCACGCGCCTGTTGCTTTTGGCGGCGCGGCGCGTGCATCGGACCAAAAGCAAGCTGCGCGGGTCGGTGCGCAAACGCGTTCCCTTCCTCCTGCCGACACGCGGCCCGCTGTCCGATCTCGATAGCGGCATCGACATGTCGCTGCATGTGCTCAGCCGCGACCCGCTGGTGCTCTATGTCCCGATTGGCGGAGCCCGTCCGCTCTATCCGCTGGCGGCCCTTGGCCGGCGCCTGGCGGGACGGCGCGTCACCTTCCTGACGATGCAGACCTGGACCATGGAGCGGCCGGCTGTCATCTCCCGGATGGGCCGCGATCTCGCCTGGTATGCCGGCCGGTTTCCGCTGCACGAAATCATCTTCCTGTGCAACACCGAGGAAGAGCGCCGTCTCGTCGCGGCTGCGGGCGGCAATGCCATCTTCTCCAACCACAATCTGATGGTGTCGGAGGATATATTCCGGCCGCTGCCGGACGTGCCGGTCGAATTCGACGCCGTCTACAATGGCCGCATCTCGCCGATCAAACGCCATCACCTCGCCTTCGACATAGAGCGGCTGGCCCACATCACCTATTCGATCGGCGAATTGCCGCCGGTTGCCGCCCGCGCCTTTGTCCGGCGACTGCAGGCGCAATCGCCGCTCCACAAAATCGCCAATCCGCTCGTCGACGGCTGGCCGGGCAAGCTGACGGCGCAACAGGTCAACCGCGTCTACAACCAGGCCGCCGTCGGGCTGTGCCTGTCGGCCGTGGAAGGAGCGATGTACTCCTCGATGGAATATCTGATGGCCGGCCTGCCGATTGTCAGCACCCCGAGCCTTGGCGGCCGCGACGTCTATTTCGATCCGGATTATTGCATCGTCGCCGATCCGGAACCGGCTGCCATTCGCCGCGCCGTCGAGACGCTGCGAGATCGTGCCATACCGCGTCAGCACATCCGCCGCCGCACGCTGGAGAAGGTTCACGCCCAGCGCATCGAACTCATGGCGTTCCTGACTGCATTGCTGCGGCGCAAGGGAAGCCGTGCGCCACTCATCGAGACGTGGCCTTTCCCCGGCACAGACGGCATGATGCGACGGGGAACGGTGCGCGAAATCGCTGCCTTCGTCAGCGAGCCAGAGCCGACGTGACGCCATTCGACCCTCGGGAGATTTCGCTGCGGGCGTGAAGATCGCTTGGCGATTTACAGCGGTGGCGTGTAGCCTTGATTCAGACGTTTCAAAAACACGCACCCGTCTCAAGGGGGCGACACCGGCGAGGAAATCAAAAGCATCATGGCCAAGAAAACCGAAAACAGCGGCCCCTCCGTCAGCGCCGAGGAGGCGCTGGAATTCCACGCCATGGGCCGCCCCGGCAAGCTGGAGATCGTCGCCACCAAGCCGATGGCGACGCAGCGCGATCTGAGCCTCGCCTATTCGCCGGGTGTCGCGGTTCCTGTGCTGGCCATCGCCGAAGACCCCAGCCGCGCCTTCGACTACACGACGCGCGGCAACATGGTCGCCGTCATCTCCAACGGCACCGCCATTCTCGGCCTCGGCAATCTCGGCGCGTTGGCCTCCAAGCCGGTGATGGAAGGCAAGGCGGTGCTGTTCAAGCGCTTCGCCGATGTCGATTCCATCGATCTCGAGGTCGACACCGAGGATGCCGACGAATTCATCAATTGCGTGCGCTTTCTCGGCCCGTCCTTCGGCGGCATCAACCTGGAAGACATCAAGGCGCCGGAATGCTTCATCATCGAGCAGCGCCTGCGTGAATTGATGGACATCCCGGTCTTCCATGACGACCAGCACGGCACCGCCATCATCTCGGCCGCCGGGCTGATCAACGCGCTGGAGATCACCGGCCGCGACATGAAGACCACGAAAATGGTCTGCAACGGCGCCGGCGCCGCCGGCATCGCCTGCATCGAACTGATGAAGGCGATGGGCTTTGCCCCCGAGAACATAATCCTGTGCGACACCAAGGGCGTCGTCTACCAGGGCCGCACCGAAGGCATGAACCAGTGGAAGTCGGCGCATGCGGTCAAGACCGACACGCGCAGCCTGGCCGAGGCGCTGGACGGCGCCGACGTCTTCCTCGGCCTGTCGGCCAAGGGCGCATTGACCACCAAGATGGTGCAGTCGATGGCCAAGAACCCGATCATCTTCGCCATGGCCAATCCCGACCCGGAGATCACGCCGGAGGAAGTGGCCGAAATCCGCACCGACGCCATCATGGCCACCGGGCGTTCCGACTACCCCAACCAGGTCAACAATGTGCTGGGCTTCCCCTACATCTTCCGCGGTGCGCTGGATGTCAGGGCCACCACCATCAATGACGACATGAAGATCGCCGCAGCGAGAGCGCTGGCCGACCTGGCGCGCAAGGACGTGCCCGACGATGTCGCCGCCGCCTATCAGGGCAACCGGCCGAAATTCGGCCCGAACTACATCATCCCGGTGCCGTTCGATCCGCGCCTGATCTCGGCCATCCCGCTCGCTGTGGCCAAGGCGGCGATGGAGTCAGGCGTCGCCCGCAAGCCGATCCTCGACCTCGACCGCTACGCGCAGGAACTGTCGGCCCGCCGCGACCCGATCGCCTCGACCTTGCAGCGCATCTACGACCGCGTCCGCCGCCAGCCCAAGCGCATCGTCTTTGCCGAGGGCGAGGAAGAACAGGTGATGCGCGCCGCCGTCTCCTATGTGAACCAGAAGCTCGGCACCGCGATCCTGCTCGGCCGCGACGATGTCATCAAGGAAAACGCCAGGCACGCCGGCATCGACCTCAACAAGCAAGGCATCGAGATCATCAATGCCAGGCTGTCGCGCCGCAACGGCATCTATACCGATTATCTCTACGAGCGCATGCAGCGCAAAGGCTTCCTGTTCCGCGACTGCCAGCGGCTGATCAACAACGACCGCAACCATTTCGCCGCCTGCATGGTGGCGCTGGGCGATGCCGACGGCATCGTCACCGGCGTCACCCGCAACTATTCCACGGCGCTTGACGATATCCGCCGCGTCATCGACGCCAAGCCCGGACACCGCGTCATCGGCGTCTCCATCGTGCTCGCGCGGGGCAAAACAGTCCTCGTCGCCGATACCGCCGTGCACGACATGCCCAATGCCGAGCAGATCGCCGACATCGCCGAAGAGGCGGCGGGATTTGCCCGCCGCATGGGCTACGAGCCGAGGCTCGCCATGCTTGCCTATTCGACCTTCGGCCACCCGCAGGGCGAACGCTCCGAGCGGGTGCAGGAAGCGGTGCGTATCCTGGACAAGCGCCGCGTCGATTTCGAATATGACGGCGAGATGGCCGCCGACGTTGCGTTGAACGCCCGCGCCATGGCGCAGTATCCGTTCATCCGGCTGACCGGCCCGGCCAACGTGCTGATCATGCCGGCGTTCCACTCGGCCTCGATCTCGACCAAGATGCTGCAGGAACTCGGCGGCTCCACCGTCATCGGCCCGCTGCTGGTCGGCCTCAACAAGCCGGTCCAGATCGTCTCGCTGAACGCCAAGGATTCGGACATCGTCAACATGGCTGCGATCGCGGCCTATAGCGCGGGAGCCTGATTGGCGGCAAAATCGCCAACCCATAAGAGATTGATAATATTCGGCTGCTATAGGGAACGTTCTCGCCCCCTATGGCCTTATGGCATTGGCGGCGCGCTCAGACCGCCAAAACGGGGATGCGGCCATGAAGCATGACACGGCATCTGTGGTCGGCCAGGGGGTCTATCACGACGAGCGCCTGGATGCGCTGCTGAGCATCACCGGCCGCATGGACGGTTATCTCTACCGTTGCCGCAACGATGCGTCCTACACCATGCTCTACATCAGCGACGGCATTTTCACCGTCAGCGGTTATCGGCCGAGCGACTTCATTCAAAATGCTGTGCGCGACTATGTCTCGGCCATCCACCCGGATGATCTCGCCGCCGTCTATGCCGCCGTCGATACCGCGCTCGAGGCGCGCTGCAACTGGAACGTCGACTACCGCATCGTGCCGCAGGTCGGCGAGCCGCTCTGGGTCCGCGAGATCGGCGGCGGCGTCTGGGACGAGGCCGGCGAACTGGAATTCCTGGAAGGTTTCGTCGTCGACATCAGCGACCGCAAGGTCGTCGAGGATCTCAACGCCGAGCTGCTGCTCGAACTCAAGGCCGCCAATGAGGAACTCTCCGTACAAAAGCGCGAGATCGAGCTGGCCAAGCAGCACAGCGACCACTCGGCCAACCACGATGCATTGACCGGCCTGCCCAACCGGCGCGCCTTTCACAACGAGCTGAGGTCGGTGATCGACCGCTGCGACAGCACCGGCCAGGCGGCCGGCCTGCTGTTCATCGACCTCGATAGGTTCAAGAAGGTCAACGACACGCTCGGCCACGAGGCCGGCGACGCGCTGCTGCATGAGGTGGCGGGTGAGCTTCGCACCGTCCTGCGCAGCGCTGATTTCGTGGCGCGGCTCGGTGGAGACGAGTTCGCATTCCTGTTTTCAGGAGAGGCTAGCCGGGCCCGACAGAAGGCCGTGGGCGTCGCCGAACGTATCCTGGAAAAGCTGCGGATCAAGGTGCCGACGCCGAATGGTGCCATCCATGTTGGTTGCACCGTTGGCGTCGCCATCTACCCGGCGGAAGCCTCCGATTCGGAGGCGCTGATAACGCTCGCCGACCGACTGATGTACATCGGCAAAAAGAGCGGCCGCAACCGGCTGGTCACCGCCGGGGCTTTGGAACCCGGGCCTACGTCCGACGACCTTCGCCGCACCGCCTGAGCGGAGCGCCGGACAGCCTCAACCGGCGGGCACCCCTCATCTGGCTCGGCGCTGCGCGCCGAAAGACGGCCCTACAGCAACCCCGCCAGTTGGGCCGCGCTGCGCAAATTCTGCCGCGGCCTTGGCCCAAGCTGCTGGATCACCAGCCCGGCGGCTAGCGAGCCGAGATCGCCGCAATCCTTCAGGCTGCGCCCGCTCGTGTAGCCGTAGAGGAAGCCGGCGGCGTAGAGGTCGCCGGCGCCGGTGGTGTCGACCAGCTCGCGGATCGTCGTCGCCTGGATGGTGACGGTCTCCTCGCCACGCACGATCACCGAGCCTTTTTCGGAGCGGGTGACAGCGGCAATCTTGCAGTCCTTGCGGATAGCCGCCAGCGCCTCGTCGAAGGATTTTGTCTGATAGAGCGACTTGATCTCGTGGCTGTTGGCAAAGACGATGTCGACAGTGCCCGAGCGCATCAGTTCGAGGAACTCGTCGCGGTAGCGGTCGACGCAGAACGAATCCGACAACGTCATCGACACTTCGCGTCCGGCCTCGTGTGCGAGCTTCGCCGTCTGCCGGATCGCCTCCTTGGCGCGCGGCGGATCCCACAGATAGCCCTCGAAATAGGTCACCTTGGCGCCCGACGCCTTGTCGGCCTCGACATCTTCCGGCCCGAGTTCGATGCAGGCGCCGAGATAGGTGTTCATCGAGCGCTCGCCGTCGGGGGTGACGAAGATCATCGAGCGCGCCGTCGGCGGCTGGCCCTCGAGCGGCCGGGTGTCGAAGGCGACGCCCTGGGCATGGATGTCATGCGCGTAGATTTCGCCGAGCGGATCGTTCGACACCTTGCCGAAGAACGCGGCGCGGCCGCCGAAGCTGGCGATGCCGGCGGCGGTATTGCCGGCGCTGCCGCCGGAGGCCTCGATCGCCGGCCCCATGCGGCTGTAGAGCAGCTCGGCGCGCTTGGTGTCGATGAGGTTCATCGCACCCTTGATGATGCCGTTGGTCTCGAGAAAAGCGTCGTCGCACTGGGCGATGATGTCGACAATGGCATTGCCGATGCAAAGCACGTCAAAATCCGGCATCAATGTCTCCGCCTTGGAACCTGCCGGCTTTCTGCCGCGCCCGGGCGGGTCTACAGCATCACCCCGAAAAATGGCAACCGATTTCCACCCTTTGCCCGCCCAGGCCGGCGCGCGCGCCTGGGACGAGGCTCCATCACAGTTCGACCGTGGCCGAAGCATCTGACCGCCGGGTCGCCTACAAGCTTGGCCTCAGATCAAGCGCTGGAAGCACCCTGCATGCAAGCAAAGACCGACATGACCACCGAACTGGCGCTGCTTGGCGTGCTGGCCGCCCTGTGGGGCGCGTCCTATACCTTCATCAAGATCGGTGTCGAGACGATCCCGCCGATAACCTTCATCGCTGCTCGCACCCTGATCGCCGGCGCCATCCTGCTCGTGCTGATCCGCTGGCGCGGCCTTTCCATGCCCAAGGACGGCGCGACCTGGTGGCGGTTCATGGTTCAGGCCTGCCTCAACAGCGTCGTGCCATTCACGCTGATCGCCGCCGCCGAGCGCTCCATCGACGCCGGCCTCGCCACCATTCTCAACGCGACCTCGCCGATCTTCACCTTCCTGCTGACCGCGCTCATCACCCGCCACGAAACCGTAACCGCGCGCAAGCTGTTCGGTGTCGGTGCAGGCATTGCCGGCATTTGCCTGATCGTCGGCACCCAGGCGCTTGGCGGGCTCGGCCATCAATTGTGGGCGCAGCTTGCCGTCATTGCCGCCACGGTCTGCTATGCCGGCGCCGCCATTTTCGGCCGCAGCTTTAGGGGACTCGACCCGATGCTGCCGGCCACCGGCTCGATGCTGTGCGGCGCGGTCATCCTCGTCCCCTTGAGCCTGGCCTTCGACCGCCCGTGGACGCTGTCGCCTTCAATGGCGTCGATACTGGCCTTGTTCGCATTGTCGGTGTTCTCCACGGCGCTGGCCTTCTGCATCTTTTTCCGCCTCATCCACACTCTGGGTTCGGTCGGCACGACGTCGCAGGCCTATCTGCGCGTGCCGATCGGCGTCGGCATCGGCGTCGTGTTTCTCGGCGAAAGCATCGGGCCGACGGCGCTCTGGGGCATGGGCTGCGTCGTCGCCGGCGTTGCGGCAATGACCATCCCAGCCCGCTCCCGGGCGCTGGCGCGCTAGATCATTATCAGATTTGGTTGAAATCTCATCATGATCTAACCCTTTGTTGGAGTATGATCTTTTCCAAAAACCGGTCCCCATTTTTTGGGATCATGCTCTAGTTAGTTCCCGTCCGGAATTGCGCCCGCTCCAGCAGGCTTGCGGCTGATAGGGTCTCCGCCTATGTCGGAGATGTCCGTTTGTTCCTGGGGGTGGAAACGCCGTGATCTCCAACGCTGCCCGCGCCGCCTTCAGCCGGCTGTTTTCTCCCGAATTCCGCGCGGTTTTCCTGAAGACGCTAGGCTTGACAGTGCTGGCACTGGTCGCCTTGTGGTTCGCTTTGACCGGGCTTGTCGATTGGCTGGCGCTGCCATGGGTTCACTCCTTGTTGCCCGGCCTGCCGTCCTGGGCCGGATGGCTGGGCGGCATTATCGCGGCCATCGCTCTTGCCTTCGGGATGGCGCTGCTGATCGCGCCGGTGACGGCAATCGTGGCCGGCCTGTTTCTCGACGACATCGCCGAAGTGATCGAGCGCACCGACTATCCGGCCGATACCGTCGGACGCGCCATGCCGGCGCTGCGCTCGCTCGTGTTGTCGGTGAAATTTTTCGGCGTCGTCATCCTGGGCAACATCGTCGCCCTGCTGCTTCTGTTGGTTCCGGGCGTCAACATCGCCGCCTTCTTCATCGTCAACGGCTATCTGCTGGGACGTGAATTCTTCGAATTCGCCGCCATGCGCTTCCGCCCGGAAGATGAGGCGAGGGCGTTGCGCCGGAAATATGCCGGCACCGTCTTTCTGGCCGGGCTGCTCATCGCTGCCTTCCTCGCCGTGCCCCTGCTCAACCTGCTGACGCCGCTCTTTGCCGCCGCCATGATGGTGCATCTGCACAAGGCGGTCGGCGCGCGGGAGAGCGCCGGGCGATAGGCCTATCAACGCAGAAGAAAACCGCGTCCCAATTCGTCATCCGGCTCGACGGTGAATTCCGCCCGGCCCGAATAGTAGGCGCGGCCACCGACGCGGGCGATGATCGCATCATGCGGGCCGGCCATGGTCGTGCGCGCCACCGCTCCGGAAAAGCGCGAGCCGGCGATGCTTTCGAAGGACCGCTCCTGACCAGGGTTGATCTCACCCTTGGCATGCATTGCCGCCAGCCGCGCGGTGACGCCGGAGCCGGTCGGCGAGCGGTCGACCTCGGCATCGGCAAAGACGCAGATGTTTTTTGTTGCCTCGCCGGAGAACGCATCGTGTCCATCGGTGAGGATGGTGCCGTAGAGGAAAGCGAGATCGGCATGGTCGGGATGCGATAGAGGGAACGCCGCCTTCAGCCGCTCGGTCAGCGCGGTTGCCGCGTCGACGAAATCGCGCACCCGGCTGCGGCCGAACTCCAGGCCGAATTGATGGCAGTCGGCCAGCGCGTAGAAGGCGCCGCCATAGGCGATGTCGAACGCAATCTTGCCGTATCCCCCCAATTCGATTTGTTGGTCATGGGCAAACAGAAAGGCCGGCACGCTTTCGAACGACACCGATCCCGCTTTGCCGTCCTTGACCTCCACCGAAGCGACGACCAAGCCGCACGGCGCCTCGATGTTGACCATGGTGATTGGCTCCTGTTTCGCCACCAGGCCTTCGTCGACGGCGTAGCGGCCAAGCGCAATGATGGCGTGGCCGCACATGGTGGAATAACCCTCGTTGTGCATGAACAGCACGGCCAGCTCGGCGCCGGGCAGGTCGGGCTCCACCAGCAGCGCGCCATACATGTCGTAGTGGCCGCGCGGCTCGAAGATCAGCAGCTTGCGCAAATGGTCGAGGTGGTCGCGCACATAGGCGCGCTTTTCCAGGATCGTGCCTTTGGGAATGTCTGGATAGCCGCCGGTGACGATCCTGAGCGGCTCGCCGCCGGTGTGCATGTCGACGACGGTGAGCGTCATGCGCCGGGACCCCCTAGCCTGAGGATTTGGAAAACAGCGCCTGCAATTTGCCGAACGGGATGGCGGCCCGGGTGAAGCCGAACGTGCCGTCCTGCTGGATCTCGCGCGCCGCGGTTTCCAGCATGCCGAAGGCGAAATTGGTCAGCCACGGACCGAGCGAGATGCGCTTGACCCCGGCCATGGCAAGGTCGGCGATGGTGAAGGCCGGGAGTGCCATGACATTGACCGGCCTGCTCACTGCCGAGCAGACGTTCCGGATGGTCTCGACATCTTTGAGGCCCGGCGCATAGAGCACGTCGGCGCCGGCCTTTTCGAAGGCCTGCAGCCGCTTGATAGTGTCGTCGAGATCCGGTTTGCCCCAAAGGAAATTCTCGGCCCGTGCGGTGAAGACGAAATCATGCTTGAGCGCCCGTGCGGCCTCAGCAGCAGCTGCAACGCGCTCGACGGCGTGTGAAAACTCATAGATGGGCTTGTCGGGATCGCCGGTATGGTCCTCGATCGAGCAGCCGGCGAGACCTGCCGCTTCGGCCGCAAAAACCGTCTCGGCGGCACTCGTCGCGCTGTCGCCCTTGCCTTTCTCGAGATCGGCCGACACCGGCAGGCTGGTCGCCGCCGTCAGCTCGCGGCAATGGTGGATCATCGCCTCGAAGGTCACTGCGCCATCGGGCAGGCCGCGCGAGAAGGCAAAACCGGCGCTGGTCGTCGCCAGCGCCTTGAAGCCGAAGGAGGCCAGGAGCTTGGTCGTGCCGACATCCCAGGGGTTGGGCATGACGAAGGTCGAGGCGTGCAGGTCGCGAAAGATCTTGCCCTTGTCCATGAGTGCTCCCTTCAGATGCGGAATATCGGCAGATTCTATCGTGCAGAAATGCACCGGGCAAACGAATGCGGTTGGCTCAGAAGCGTTTGGCGTTCTCTCCTGCCAATCTGTCCAGCGCGTCGGAATCCTTGACGTAGTGCAACGTCTTCTTGTCCCAATGATAGGTAACGGAAATTGTGTGGGCTTCAGGCTTGGGCGGCTGGCCGTCGCAGCTCTCGCCGTTGAGCACCGTGGCGTCGGTCACCGTCACTTTGACCGCGGCATAAGGCTGTCCGTCAGCGATCGTCTGGAAAGCAACATCCTGCTTGCGGCTGTAGGCGCACAGGTTCTCATCGAAGGTGAAGATCATGTCGATCAGTTGGAATTTGTCGTCGCGCACCATGATCAGCGGCGTGATCGCGTAGTTTTGGCTTGAATTGAAATGCGCGCTCATGGTGATCACGATGTCGTCGTTCGGCCCAACGGAAAGCTTGCCCGGTTCACGGAAATAGGTGCCGCGGTCGAGCGCGACATTGACGACGTCGAGCAGCTTCGGCCTGTCTGTGATGTCGTAGAGCGCCAGCACGGCATAGCCTTCGGCGCTGTCGGGAGAGTCGCCGAGGTCGTAGAGCATCGCCAGCCGGTCCTTACCCCCGGCCTTGATGGCGAGCACGCCGGCGTTGGAGAGGCCCGATGTCTCAGGCGGCGAACCGCCGCCATCCGGTCCCTCGATGTGGCGCATCTCGATCGGCAATCCACCCCGGTAGAAACCGTTGCTGTCACCTGCGAGGCCGGGAATGACCATCCTTGCGAGGTCCAGATAGGTCACATCCATGTGGCCGGGGATGGCGCTGCCGAATTCCGGGAAGCTGACGGCTTGCGCGCCGGCTGCGGTCCAAAGCCACGGCAGCAGCACAAGCGCTAGAGCAATTTCAGGAAAAGTGTGTGCAGTTTTCCGGCCCGAAATTGCGACAAAACAAAAAGATAGAGCGGTTCGCCGTTTCCATGAAACGGTGAAACGCTTTAGGATGGAGCGAAGCAGGTTCGTTGGCATGGGTGCCTCAGGCTGGCCGCGCGGAACCTAACACAGCTTCAGTGGATCGGCACCAGCCCGGCAAGTTCGCGCATGTCGTCGAACAGGACGCCGCCGGCGCCGGCCAGGCCATCGCGGTCGGAATAGGGATCGCCGTGATAGGAATAGACGCGCATGCCGGCAGCAATACCTGCTTCGGTGCCGGCGACGCTGTCCTCGATGACGATGCAGTCGGCGGGCGCAAAGCACATGGTCTTTGCCGCATGCAGGAACAGGTCCGGGAACGGCTTGCCGCGGCCGACCATGGTCGAAGAGAACATGGCATGCTCGAACAGCGGCAGCAGCCCGGTCTGGCCGAGCGTGATGTGCATCTTCGAGATACGCGCAGAAGTGGCGACGCAATAGGGAATGCCGGCCGCGCGAACCGCCTCGATGAAGTCGCGCACATAGGGGATCGCCTCGACGCCATGCGCAAACAGATCGGGCAGGCCGGCATTCCAGCGATCGACGAAATCGGCGCCGAGCCGCACCGTGGTCGTCTCTTCGATTTCCTTCTGCACCGAAGCCATGCTGCGGCCGGAAAAATATTTGCGGCAATATTCGAATGTGGTGGGATAACCGGCGGCAACAAACCACTCGGCAAGCCGCCGGTTGGCAAGGTTCTCGGTGTCGACCAGGATACCGTCGCAGTCGAAGATGACCAGTTTCGGTATGCTCATTCAGGCGGTGCCGGTCGATCCGAACCCGCCCGCGCCGCGCGTCGTGGCGCCGGCCAGCGAGCGCTCCTCAACCGTCACCTGCGTCACCGCGGCAAAGACGATCTGGGCAATGCGCATGCCGCGCGTCACCGCGAAATCCTCGTCGCCGAGGTTGACCAGCAGCACCTTAACCTCGCCGCGATAGTCGCTGTCGACCGTGCCTGGTGAATTGAGGACGGTCAGCCCATGCTTGAAGGCAAGGCCGGAGCGCGGCCGCACCTGGCCTTCCATTCCTTCGGGAATTTCCAGGATCAGACCGGTCGGCACCAAGGCGCGCTTGCCAGGCAGGATCAGCAGCGGCCGGTCTTCCGGCACCGCGGCGCGCAGATCCATGCCGGCGGCGCCGGTGCTTTCATAGGCGGGAAGAGGAAGTCCATCTCCATGCGGCAACCTGACGAAGCCGACAGTGGGACCAATGACGGAGGAATTTTGGAAGGCTGCGCGCATAAAATCGATCCTATCGGCGCGAACGGCGATTCGGTCAACTCGTCCGCAGGCCTATAAACGGCTTTCTTTCAGGCGTCAGTGTGACCTAGCGCAATTCCACCGGAACGACGGTCGTCTCCTTGATCTCCTCCATGACGAAGGAGGCCGAAACGTCCGACAGCGCCACCTTGGCGATCAGCCGCTGATAGAGCCGGTCATAGGCCTTCATGTCAGCAACGCGGGCGCGCAGCACGTAGTCGAGATCGCCGGACATGCGATAGACCCCGGTGATCTCGGGAAAACCAGTCACCGCCGCACGGAACTTCTGCAGCCAGTCCGGGTCATGATTGGAGGTGCGGATCAGGATGAACACCGAGAGCCCGAGCCCGAGCTTGTCGGCATCGACCAGCGCCACCCGTCCGGTGATGACGCCGTCCTCTTCAAGCCGCTTGACGCGGCGCCAGCAGGCGTTGCGCGACAGCGACACTTTTTCGGAGAGCTGATCGACCGACAGTGTGCCGTCGCGTTGCAGCTCGGCCAGCAATCTTCGGTCGATTTCATCGAATTCAAGCGCCATGTTGGGATGAATGTCCCGAACCACGGCGTTAGACAAGGACAAATTGAGACCGATGAACCTTTACCCCGTGGCAGGATACCCACATCGGGGCTTATCCCGGCAGGAGGGATCACCATGACGACGCTGTTTTCGAAGCTGTTCACCTCTCACCCGGCCAAGGTGGGCGAGACCTATTTCAGCCATATGGCCTTTGCCGCCTGGTTCTGCTCGCGCCTCCTGATGGCCGCTGGTGCGGCACTCGTTCACGCTTTCTTGCCGTTTCTCTTCGAAACTACGGCAAGCCGAATCGTTCGCGAACTCTACGAGCGGACGCACAACAGAGGCTCGCACGCGGTCAAGGAGCCCCAGGCTCTCTTGGATCGCGCCTAGGATTGGTTAGAATCCATGTGCCGATGGGCGGCCTATCTGGGTGAAGCGGTCTTCCTCGAAGACGTCGTCACCGCGCCTTGCCACTCGCTGATTGCCCAGAGCCATTGCGCCCAGGAAGCCAAGTCGCCGACCAATGGAGACGGTTTCGGCCTTGCCTGGTATGGCGACCGGCCCGAGCCCGGCCTCTACCGCGACATCCTGCCGGCCTGGTCGGATCCCAATCTGAAAAGCCTGTGCCGGCAGATCAAATCCGGCCTGTTCCTCGCCCATGTCAGGGCGTCGACCGGCGGCGCCACCAGCCGCATGAACTGCCATCCCTTCATCTCCGGCAACTGGTCGTTCATGCACAACGGCCAGATCGGCGGCTTCGAAAAGATCCGCCGCGCGCTGGAGAACTCGCTCTCTGACGCCGTCTTCGACCAGCGCGAGGGCACCACCGATTCCGAATTGTTTTTCCTGCTGATGATCGACGAGGGTCTTGCTGGCGACCCGCAAGGGGCAGTATCGCGCGCCACCGCTCGGGTTCTGGAGGCGTCACGCCACGCCGGTCTCGAACCGGCCTTGAAACTCACTGCGGCCCTTTCGGATGGGCGCGCGCTCTATGCCGTGCGCTACGCAAGCGATGCCCACGCACCGACCCTGTACACGTCGCTCCGCAACGGCGGTCGTTGCATCGTGTCCGAACCCTTCGACCGCGAAGGCGGCGACTGGCAGGCGATCCCGCCGGCGAGTTTTGTCACGATCACTGGCGATGGGATGAGCATTCGGCCGTTCGTGCCGGCTGTGGCAAGGCTGGCACTGGTCGTCTAGGCCCTAGTCTAAGCCGCATTCCTTCGCGCCCCCCTCTGTCCTGCCGGACATCTCCCCCACGAGGGGGGAGATTGGAGGTCACGGCGGCCTTCGCCAATTTTCAACGCAGGAAAAGGGGCGCCGAAGCCAAAGCTGCCAATCTTCCCCCAAAGTGGGGGAGATGTCCGGCAGGACAGAGGGGGGCGCCGTAGAGCGCCAACCTCTACCGACCGGCAAGCGCAATTTTGATCAAGCGCCGATGATCTCCGAATGCTGAACTTGGTTTTAAACCGCGATACGTTTGGCAGCAGCCGGAGCAATCATGGACCTCGCCTTTTCCTCGACCATCGATCTCGCCGCCGCAATCGCGGCGCGAAAGATCTCCGCCGTCGAAGCTCTGGACGCCCATCTGACCCAAATCGACCGACACAGCGAGGCGGTCAACGCGGTCGTCAATCTCGATCGGGAAGGCGCCCGCGAGCGCGCGAAACAAGCCGACGCGGTGCAGGCGCGCGGCGATGCGCTCGGACCGCTGCATGGCGTGCCTTTCACGTTGAAGGACATGCACCAAACCGCTGATATGAAGACCACGGTTGGTTTCGCACCATTCGCCGACTATGTGGCAAAGGCAGACAGCCCGGTCGTCGCCCGATTGAAAGCCGCAGGCGGCATCCTGATTGGAAAGACCAATGTCGCGACGATGCTGGGCGACTGGCAATCGGACAATCCGCTGTTCGGTCGCACCAGCAATCCGTGGAACCGATCGCGCACGTCAGGCGGGTCCAGCGGTGGCGCAGCGGCAGCGGTGGCGGCCGGCATGACGCCGTTCGATGTCGGCACCGACATGCAGGATTCGATCCGCCTGCCGTCGGCTTTTTGCGGCGTCTACGGGTTGAAACCGACCGAGCACCGCGTGTCCCTGGCCGGCGCCTTCCCCGATCCGAACGGCGCGGCGCGTAGCGTGCGGCTGATGTCCTGCCTCGGCCCGCTGGCGCGCAGCGTGGAGGATCTTGCGCTGATCTACAAAATCATCGCCGGCCCGGACGGAGCAGACACCGACCTCGCGCCGGTGCCCGTAGAGGCCATGCCCAGGCTCGACCTCAAGACATTGCGCATCGCCGTCGCGCCGTCCTTCCCCGGCTTTCCGGTGGCTGGTAAAATCGCTGTCGCGGTCGAAAGCCTGGCCAAGCGGTTGCAATCAGCAGGGGTGATTGTGGAAGAAGCGAACTTGCCTGAGATCGATCTGCATGACGATCTGGAGCAGGGCGGCGATCTGATCGGCATGATGCTGGAGGCAGCGCAGCCCGAACCGCCGGAGCAGCCAACGCCGATCACCAATTGGTTCGAGGCGCTCGCTCGCCGCGACCGCTCGATCCTGGCCTGGGACAGGTTCTTCGAAACCTGCGATGCCTTGCTGTGCCCGGTCGCCATGACCACGGCCTTCGCGCATTGTGAGCCCGGCACGCCGATCGAAGTCGACGGCAAGGAGCAAAGCTATTGGATGCTACCGGCCTATGGCGCGGTCTTCAACTATTCCGGCCATCCGGCACTCTCGCTGCCCTGCGGGCAAGACCGCGACGGCCTGCCCATCGGCCTGCAACTGGTCGGCAAGCGCTGGTCGGAATCGCGGCTGCTCGGCATCGCCAAGGCGATCGAAGCGTTCACCGGCGGCTTCAAGCGTCCGCCGGGCTACTGAGCAAACCGACCCAACCCATAAGGCGTCAGCAGCGGATCACGCTCGCCGTCGAGAATTTCGCGCGTGGCGAACAGCCCGACCGCCGGCGCCAGCGTTATGCCGGAATGCATGACGGCGACATAGAGACCTTCCGTGCCCTCGGCGCGGCCGATGATCGGAAAGCCGTCGATCGGCGTCGGCCGGTAGCCAACCGTGTGGAAATCAAATTCCAGTTCGTCGGCGCCGCGCAAAGCCGCCTTCATTGCTGCAAACAGCTCGCGCGCCGTGGCGTCGGGATTCTCACCGGGATCGCTCCCCGCGAAATCCGAGCCGGCGATGATGCGGCCCTCCGCCGTCTGGCGCATATGCAGCTTTTCGGCATGCACCAGCCCGTTGAGGAGCTTCTTGTAGGGCTGCGAGTGGACGATCAGACCGGGCGGCGTCTCGATCGGCAGCTTGATGCCGACGGTAGCGGCAATATCGGGCGCCCCGACACCGGCTGCGATCACCACCTCTTCGGCTGGCATCAGCCCATGCGATGTATCGACACCGGCAATCCTGCCATCGGTCTGGACAAGTGCGGTTACAGAACTGGAGAGAACGCGCGCACCTTGCCGTTCTGCGTCGGCCAGCAGCGCCTTGGCCGCTGCGACCGGTTCGGCCACGCCTTCTTCCGCGACATAGATAGCGAATTCCGGCGGCTCGACGAGATTGGGCTCGATTTGCGCTGCCCGCCCGGCGTCGACGCGTTCGATGCCGTAACCCCAGGAAGCGTGCTCAGCCGCGTAGGCTTCGAGCCTGTCGGCCGGCAGATCCCAGCACAGCCCGCCGCACCAGGCGAGCGGCAGGCCGGGCAGCTCGTTTGCCAGCCGCTTCCATTCGGCCATCGCACGGATGCGCAGCCGGAAATAGATTTCGGGATTGCCCCAGCTGGCGTTGATCCAGGCAAAGGAGTTTGGCGTGGCGACGCCGCCGGCACCACTATCGGAAATCACAGTCACCCGCGCGCCGGCTTTGGTGAGGTGCCAGGCGATGGACGCCCCGATAATGCCGGCGCCGATGACGATGACTTCTTTAGCGCTGCTCATACCGGACCTCTCAAAATGGGCTCCTCTGATGCCACCGCAGCGGGTTAAGCTCAAGGGCGGTCGAGGCCTGCCGGCCCGAAACGGTCGACAGGCCAGCAATGCGCTGCTAGAAGCCCGCGCCACAGACAGGATTCCACAAATTGGCAGAAGACATCGAACAGGCGGTATCGCGCCGCCGCACTTTCGCGATCATCGCCCACCCAGACGCCGGCAAGACGACGCTCACCGAAAAGCTGCTGCTGTTCGGCGGCGCCATCCAGCTTGCCGGCGAGGTCAAGGCCAAGAAGGATCGCATCCAGACCCGGTCCGACTGGATGAAGATCGAGCGCGAGCGCGGCATTTCGGTCGTCACTTCGGTGATGACCTTCGAATATGAGGACAATGTCTTCAACCTGCTCGACACGCCAGGTCACGAGGATTTCGCCGACGACACCTATCGTACGCTCTCGGCGGTCGACTCGGCCGTCATGGTCATCGACGCCGCCAAGGGCATCGAGCCGCGCACGCTGAAACTGTTCGAAGTCTGCCGGCTGCGCGACATCCCGATCATCACCTTCATCAACAAGATGGACCGCGAAAGCCGCGACCCGTTCGAAATTATCGACGAGATCGAGCAGAAGTTGGCGCTGGACACCGCCCCCATCACCTGGCCGATCGGCCGCGGCAAGACTTTTGCCGGCACCTACCACCTGGCGCTCAACGCTGTGCGCAGGGGCGATGCCGAGAAAGACCGCACGCCGGTCAACGGCCCCGACTCCAACCGCGTCGCCGGCCTGCTGCCGGAAAACGAGCGCGAGGCCTTCATCGAGGAGCTGGAGCTCGCGCGCGAAGCTTGCCGCCCGCTCGACATCGACGCCTTCCGCGAAGGTCATCTGACACCGGTCTATTTCGGCTCGGCGCTGCGCAATTACGGCGTGCGCGACCTGATCGAGGCGCTCGGCGCCTTCGGCCCGCCGCCGCGTGCGCAGGACGCAGACACCCGCAAGGTCGAGGCGACGGAGGAGAAGATGACGTCCTTCGTGTTCAAGATCCAGGCCAATATGGACCCCAACCATCGCGACCGCATCGCCTTCGTGCGCGTCTGTTCGGGCAAGCTCGAGCGCGGCATGAAGGCCAAGCTGGTGCGCACCGGCAAGCCGATGAGCCTGTCGGCGCCGCAGTTCTTCTTTGCCCGCACCCGCGTCACCGCCGACGAAGCGTTTGCCGGCGATGTCGTCGGCATTCCCAACCACGGCACGCTGCGTATCGGCGATACGCTGACCGAAGGCGAGGAGATACTGTTCCGCGGCGTACCCAACTTCGCGCCGGAAATCCTGCGCCGTGTGCGCCTCGGCGACGCGATGAAGGCGAAAAAACTCAAGGAAGCGCTGCACCAGATGGCCGAGGAAGGCGTCGTGCAGCTGTTTTCGCCCGAGGATGGCTCGCCGGCCATCGTCGGCGTTGTCGGCGCGCTGCAGCTCGACGTCTTGAAGGAAAGGCTGAATTTCGAATACACGCTGCCGGTCGAATTCGAAATGTCGCGCTTCTCGGTCTGCCGCTGGATCTCTGCCGACGACAAGGCCGAAACGCTTCGCTTCATTGAGGCGCATCGCGGCGACATCGCCCGCGACCTCGACAACGACCCTGTGTTTCTGGCCCAGCACGCCTTCTCGCTGAACTACGAAGCCGAACGCTGGAAGGCGATCCGCTTCGCAACCGTCAAGGACTACCAGGTCCGCGACAAGGCGGCGTAAGGCGCCCCTTTTCCTTCTGCCCGTTTACGGGGAGAAGGTTGCCCGAAGGGCGGATGAGGGGCAGCGCCGACGTTGAAGGGTCAATTGGCTCCAACCCGCGCCGGCCCTTCGCATGGCTCAGCGTGTTCGAAGCTCGAAAAGCCAAGCAATTGGCTTTTCGTCCGCTACGCGGACCGCCTCTCACCCCTCCGCAGCTTCCTCGATCTTGGCAATATCGATCTTGCTCATCTGCATCATCGCCGACATCACCCGCCCCGCCTTGGCCCGGTCCGGATCCAGAAGCAGGCGCGGCAGTTGCTCCGGCACGACTTGCCAGGAGACGCCGAACTTGTCCTTCAGCCAGCTGCATTGCGACGGTTCGCCGCCGCCTTCGATGAGCTTGTCCCAGAAATAGTCTACCTCTTCCTGCGTCTTGCAGTCGATCGACTGTGACATCGCCTCGTTGAACTTGAATTGCGGTCCGCCGTTGAGCGCCTGGAACCGCACGCCGTCGAGTTCGAACGTGGTTACCAGCGCCTTGCCGGCATCGGTATGGCCTTCGGGCCAACGCAGCACGCTCAGTACCTTCGAGTTCTTGAAGATGGAGACGTAGAAATTCGTCGCCTCTTCGGCCTGGCCGTCGAACCACAGGCAGGTGGTGATCTTTTGCATGTCATGCTCCTCGGGTGTTTGGTTGCGGTTACAGGTGAAGCGGCTGATTTGTAGAAATGATGCCATTCCCTTGCCGTCGTCCCAAGGACGGATGCCGGGCTAGCGATCCGACACTGGCCGGCAATCTTTTTCGAAACCCTGATTTTCAGCGAGACTCTGGCGCATTGCAAAAATGTGGCCAGACCATACTTGCCGGTCTATAAACCCTGCGGTCCAAATTAAGCGCCGCCACGCTCCGCGTTGAGCGCAGCCAGCCAGCCAAGGAAGATTCATGCCTGCCTATCGCTCCCGCACCACCACCCACGGCCGCAACATGGCCGGCGCCCGCGGCCTGTGGCGCGCCACCGGCATGAAGGATTCGGATTTCGGCAAGCCGATCATCGCGGTGGTCAATTCCTTCACCCAGTTCGTGCCGGGTCATGTCCATCTGAAAGACCTTGGCCAGCTGGTGGCGCGCGAGATCGAGAAGGCCGGCGGTGTCGCCAAGGAATTCAACACCATCGCCGTCGATGACGGCATCGCCATGGGCCATGACGGCATGCTCTATTCGCTGCCGTCGCGCGAGCTGATCGCGGACTCGGTCGAATACATGGTCAACGCGCATTGCGCCGATGCCATGGTCTGCATCTCCAATTGCGACAAGATCACGCCCGGCATGCTGATGGCCTCCTTGCGCCTCAATATCCCAAGCGTCTTCGTCTCCGGGGGGCCGATGGAAGCCGGCAAGGTGGTGCTCGCCGGCAAGACACAGGCGCTCGACCTGGTCGACGCCATGGTTGCCGCCGCCGACGACAAGATCTCCGACGAGGACGTCAAGGTCATCGAACGCTCGGCCTGCCCGACCTGCGGCTCGTGCTCCGGCATGTTCACCGCCAATTCGATGAATTGCCTGACCGAGGCGCTCGGCCTGTCGCTACCCGGCAACGGCTCGACCCTGGCAACCCACGCCGACCGCAAGCGGCTGTTCGTCGAGGCCGGCCATCTCATCGTCGATCTCGCCCAGCGCTACTACGAGCAGGATGATGAGTCCGCACTGCCGCGCAGCATCGCCTCCAAGGGCGCCTTCGAGAACGCCATGACGCTCGACATCGCCATGGGAGGCTCGACCAACACCGTGCTGCATATCCTGGCCGCCGCGCACGAGGGCGAAGTCGACTTCACCATGGAAGACATCGACCGGTTGTCACGGCGGGTTCCGGTGCTATGCAAGGTCGCACCGGCCAAGTCCGACGTGCATATGGAAGACGTCCACCGCGCCGGCGGCATCATGGCCATCCTTGGCCAGCTCGACAATGCCGGGCTGCTCAATCGCGACCTGCCCACGGTGCATACGGCGAGCCTTGGCGAAGCGCTCGACCATTGGGACATTTCCCGCACGTTGAGCCAGAGCGTCCGCGATTTCTTCCTCGCCGCTCCGGGGGGCGTGCCGACGCAGGTCGCCTTCAGCCAGGACCGCCGCTGGGACGAGCTCGATCTCGACCGCGAGAAGGGCGTCATCCGCTCAGCCAAGACGCCGTTCTCGAAAGACGGCGGCCTCGCCGTGCTGAAAGGCAATCTGGCGCTCGACGGCTGCATCGTGAAGACCGCGGGCGTCGATGAATCGATCCTGAAGTTCACCGGCCCGGCCCGCGTGTTCGAAAGCCAGGACGCCTCCGTCAAGGCGATCCTGTCCAACGAGATCAAGGCCGGCGATGTTGTCGTCATCCGCTATGAAGGACCGCGCGGCGGTCCCGGCATGCAGGAAATGCTCTATCCCACGAGTTATCTGAAGTCGAAAGGCCTCGGCAAAGCCTGCGCGCTGGTCACCGACGGCCGCTTCTCCGGCGGCACATCAGGCCTGTCGATCGGCCATGCCTCGCCCGAAGCAGCGGAAGGCGGCACGATCGGACTGGTGCAGGAAGGCGATACGATCGAGATCGACATCCCCAACCGCACGATCCGGCTTGCTGTCAGCGACGCTGAACTCGACGCGCGCCGCGCGGCCATGGAGGCAAAGGGCGCCATGGCCTGGAAGCCCGAGGAAAAGCGCAAACGCAAGGTGACGACCGCGCTGCGCGCTTACGCCGCCTTCGCCACCAGCGCCGACAAGGGCGCGGTGCGGCACGTGCCGGAGTGAGGGGGGGCGGCGCCGACCCCTACCTCCCCCTACCTCCCCCTTGTGGGGGTGAGAAGTGGTCCGCATAGCGGACGAAAAGCCAACTGCTTGGCTTTTGGAGCTTCGAATGCCCTGAGCCTGCGAAGGGCCGGGCATTACACGGTCCGCCGGCCGGGTCCCCGCTGCTTCGCAGCGTCCCGGCGTTCGCCGGCCTTTCATCGTGCCACTGGCACGATGAATTCGCCTTCGGCGAACCGGCTGCTCACCCCCACAAGGGGAGGGTAAAGCTCACGGCATCAACTGGTACTCATAAAGCTTCTGATACAGCCCGCCTTGGTTGAGCAGCGTGCGATGCGCGCCGCTTTCCACCATCTTGCCGGCCTCCAGCACCACGATCGTGTCGGCCTGGTGCACGGTCGACAGGCGGTGGGCAATGACGATGGTGGTGCGCCCGACCGTCAGCTGCTGCAGCGCGTCGCGGAAAAGCGCCTCGGATTCGGCGTCGAGCGCGCTGGTCGCCTCGTCCAGAAGCAGGATTTCGGCATTGCGCAGCATGGCGCGTGCGATCGAGATGCGCTGGCGCTGGCCGCCTGACAGCAGCGCGCCATTCTCGCCGACATCCGTGTCGTAGCCTTTCGCCTGGGCGCTGATGAAGTCATGTGCATTGGCGGCCCTTGCGGCGGCCATTACTTCCTCGTCGGTGGCGCCCTCGCGCCCGAGCCTGATGTTGTGCATGATCGTGCCGGCAAACAGGAACGTGTCCTGGCTGACATACGCGATCTTTTCCCTGACCGAGGTGAGCGTGGCACAAGAAATGTCCTGGCCATCGAACATCACCTTGCCGACCTGCGGGTCGTACATGCGCATGATCAGGTTGAGGATGGTCGACTTGCCGCTGCCCGAGGGTCCGACCAGCGCCGTCATCTTGCCGGCGGCAAGCGTCAGGTCCAGTCCCTCGAACACCGGCGCGCTTTCGGGGTAGGCGAAGCTGACATTGTCGAAATGGATCTCGCCCGGCCCTGCCCGCAGCGGCTTTGCATCCGGCTTTTCGGCCAGCGTCAGCGGCCGGTCGGCGAGCTGGAACATCATGCGCACGCCGACAATGCCGGTTTCAAGCGAGATGCGTACGCGGGCCAGGCGCTTGGCCGGCTCATAGGCCAACAGCAGCGCCGCGATGAAGGCCATGATGTTGCCCGGCATCTGACCGCCGCCGCCCAGAACCAGGAAGCCGCTGACAAAAACGGCGCCAGCGATGGCCAGCCCCGCAAGCGTTTCCATAACCGGGCTGGTGGCGGCCTCCAGCGTGGCGATGTTGTTGGCGCGGCTCTCCACGTCCGACACGGCCTTGTACATGCGCTTCCGCATGGCGCCTTCGAGGCCGAAGGATTTGACGACGCGCACGCCGATCGCAGTTTCCTGCATCACCTGCACGATCTGGCCGAGCGAACGGAATTCTTGCGAGGCAATTTTTCGGACGCGCTTCAGGATACGATTGACGCCGTAAATGGCGATCGGCCCGATCACCAGACAGATCAGGGACAGCGCCGGCTGCTGCCAGACCATCACCCCCACCAGCGCAGCCAGCGTCACCAGGTCGCGAACATAGGACGTGACGATTTGGTCGAGCACGCTGCGCGCGGCCTGGGCATTGTTCGTCATGCGCGAAATCAGTTCGGACGAAGAGGTCGAATGATAGAATTCGATGCCTTGCGCGAGAATGCTGTCATAGATCTTGCGCTGCCGGTCGGCGATGATGGCATTGCCGACCCTGCTCATGAAGTAGGCCTGGATGAAGTTTGCGAAGCCCTTGAGAATGAAAATCGCTCCGGTCGCCGCCGCGATCAGATTGACCTGCCCAATCCTCTTGTAAACCACGAATTCATTGGTGATTTCGCGCAGCATATAGGCGCTGGCTGCTGTCGTTGCCGCCACAACCAGCATCGACAGAATGGCCGCAGCGTAGCCAAATCTATGCGCGTGAAAGGATTCCCGCAAAAGCCTTGCGATAAGGCGCTGGTTTTCCGTCGAACGGAAGAAGCGAAACAAATGGCCGATCCCATGCCTGACTGACGAATTTCGGATTCGCCACCAGGGCGAAAGGCGGCTTATAGAGCGAGTTGTGGCCGGATGGAACCTTTCGCTGTTGCGGAGGCAAACGGCTGCGGCACGGTGTCTTTTGTGCCACGATTGCGGCGATTGATCTGCGGGGAGATGACGACAGATGGATTTCGACCTTGTTGTGCGCGGCGGAACGCTGCCCGACGGCACCGTCGCCGACCTCGGCATCATCGGCGAGACGATCGTCGCCATCGAGCCCGAACTGCATGTCAGCGCCGGCACGTCGATCGACGCCCGTGGCAATCTGATCTCGCCGCCCTTCGTCGATCCGCATTTCCATATGGATGCCACGCTGTCCTACGGCATTCCACGCATCAACGCTTCGGGTACGCTGCTGGAGGGCATTTCGCTATGGGGCGAGCTGAAGCCGCTCCTGACGCATGACGCGGTTCGCGAGCGGGCGCTCGCCTATTGCGACTGGGCGGTCTCGATGGGCCTGCTCGCCATCCGTACCCATGTCGATGTCTGCGATGACAGGTTGCTGGCGGTCGAGGCGCTGCTCGACGTCAAGAAGATTGTTGCGTCCTATATCGATCTGCAACTGGTCGCTTTCCCGCAGGATGGCTTCTACCGTTCGCCGACGGCGCGGCAGAACACGCTGCGCGCGCTCGACATGGGCGTCGACATCGTCGGCGGCATCCCGCATTTCGAACGCACCATGGCCGACGGCACGCGCTCGGTGACCGAATTGTGCGAAATCGCGTCGAAGCGCGGGCTGATGGTCGACCTGCATTGCGACGAGACCGACGATCCACTGTCGCGCCACATCGAGCAGCTTGCCTATGAGACCCACCGCCTTGGCCTTCAGGGCAAGGTGGCCGGCTCGCACCTGACTTCCATGCACTCGATGGACAATTATTACGTCTCCAAGCTCCTGCCGCTGATTGCCGAGGCCGGTGTGTCGGCGATCCCCAATCCGTTGATCAACATCATGCTGCAGGGCCGCCATGACACGTTTCCCAAACGCCGCGGGATGACCCGGGTGAAGGAGATGCTGGCGCTCGGCATCCGCGTCGGTTGGGGCCAGGATTGCGTTCTCGACCCCTGGTATTCGCTGGGCACCGCCGACATGCTCGACGTCGCCTTCATGGGGCTTCACGTCGCTCAGATGTCGAGCCCTGCCGACATGGCGCGCTGCTTCGACATGGTCACCAACGTCAACGCCGCCATCATGGGCCTCGATCATCTCGGCCTTGCCGTGGGCAAGCGCGCCAGCTTCGTCATTCTCGATGCCGGCAACCCGATCGAGGCCTTGAGGTTACGTGCCGAACGGCTGTGCGTCGTCGCCAGGGGCAAGGTGGTGGCCGAGCGCACGAAGCAGGAGACACGGCTGTCGATCGCCGGCCGTCCCGGACAGGTGAACCGGCGGCACAAAACTGCGTAGAAACAGCCGATTTCCGCCGCTGGTCTTACCGATTTGCCTCGTCAAAGCGGCCGCTTGCAGCTAGGGAGCCGCATGGCCCAGTCGCTCGTCCGCACCTTTACCATCAGGAACGTGCTTTTGGCCGGCATCCTTTTGATGCTGGCCGGCGACTTCATGTTCGCGCTGAACGACGCGATGGGCAAATGGCTGGTCGCCAGCTTCTCGGTCGGCCAGGTGGTGCTGATCCGATCGATCGGCGCCTTCATCGTGCTCGGCCCGATGATCGCCAACCAGGGCGCCGGCAGACTGTTCCGGATGGAGCGGCCGGTCCTCCAGATTCTGCGCGTGCTGGCGACCACGGTGGACACGGCGCTGTTCTATGCCGCCGTCGTCTATCTGCCGCTTGCCGACGTGATGAGCTTCTACATGGCCGGGCCGATCTATGTGGCGGCGCTGTCGCATTTCCTGCTCGGCGAAAAGGTCGGCTGGCGCCGCTGGGCCGCCATCCTGGTCGGCTTCTGCGGCGTGCTGATCATCTTGAAGCCCTCTTCGGCGGCGTTCTCGCAGTCCTCGCTGTTCGCACTGGTCGGCAGCATTGCCTTCGCCTTCGCCATCATCCTCAGCCGCCGCCTGCGCGGCACCAGCGACACCACGTTGGTCACATGGCAGACGATCGGCACGCTGCTGGTTGGCGCCGTGATGACCATCGGCGCCTGGAAGGCGCCGCCGGCACTCGATTTCGGCGCCATGCTCCTGCTCGGCATCGTCTCCTGCAGCGCGCATCTGATGATTACCAGGGCGCTGAAACTGGCCCCTGCCTCGACGCTGGCGCCGCTGCACTACAGCCTCCTTCTATGGGCGGTGATCTTCGGCCTGGCCTTCTTCGGCGACGTGCCGGGACCGCGCATTCTGATCGGCTCGGCCATCGTCGTGCTCGCCGGCCTGTTCATCTTCCACCGCCAGAAGGTGGTCGAAACAGTCGTGCCGCCGGAGAACGTGCCGAAAGGCGTGAATTGACCTAACCTTGGCGCACCGCCGCCAGATGCCGTGAAAACTCAGGCGTTTCCATCAGCGCCTTGCAACGGGCGAAGCGGCCGTCGGCATAGGCGCGGAAGTCCTCGACCGGGTTGTTGTTGGCAAGCTGGATCAGCCCCCACAACGTCCACAACAGGTCGCACATCGCCTTGTAGATAACGACGCGGCCGCGCTCGGCCGGTTTCGCCTCGCCGCCGAAATAGGCGCGCATCATCTCTTCCTCCTGCGCGGTGTCGAACCGGCCTTCGACCGAGAGGTCGCCGAGGTCCCAGAGCGGGTCGTTCATCCCCGAATATTCCCAGTCGACGATCCACATCCGCTCGCCCGTATCGAGAAAATTCTCGCACAGCGGATCGCAATGGCAGGCCGCAAGCGGCAGTCTATGCGCGGCAAGGGCGGCACGCACGGTGTCGGATTCGCGCACCACGTCGTGGTAGCCCGGCGGCAAGGCGACGTCCTTGGTCGATAAGACCTTGAGATAGTCGTCGATCATCGCAAACAGGTCGAAGCGGAACGGAAACACCGCACCGGACGTGTGCAGCTTGCGGAAGGCTTCGCCGGCGCGGGCCGGGCTGCCGGCGCGCAGCTTGAACTTGTCCGGCGACATCGTCACGGCGCCGGCAACGAAACGGCTCGCCAGCACGCCTGTCGCGGGGTCGACATGCAGCACCTCCGGACTGACGCCCGCTTTGGCCGCCTCACGCGCCGCCACCGCTTCATTGGCGCGGTTGATATATTCCTCGGTGCCTTTGCCGGGGATGCGCAGGCAGATATCGCCGGCCCTAAAGACGAGATTGGTCATCCCGCCCAGCCGCTCCAGCGGTCCGTCATAGCCCGCCAATGCCGGAATCGCTGCAAGTGTTGCGCGTGCCTCGTCGGTCCCCATGCCTGTTGCCCCTGGCGTGTTATTTCTTGCGACAACGGTTCCACAGTTTTCGCCGTTTGGCTATCATCCCGATCGAGGGTGAGCAGCGAGCTGGCGGAGAAACAGCCATGGCGGGCAACAAGGATCATGGCGGGCTTGGCGCCGCCTATTCAGCGCAACGGCCCGAGGACGTCGCCGCGATCTATGACAATTGGTCGGAAACCTACGATGCCGATATGTCGGCCGCCGGCTACCGCCATCCGACGATCTGCCTGGCCCTGCTCGCACGGCATCTGCCGCGCGGCGCGGCCCCGCTTCTCGATGCCGGGGCCGGCACCGGGCTGATCGGCGAGTGGCTGGCCATCACCGGCTATCCCCAGGTCGAAGCGCTCGATATTTCGCAAGGCATGCTGGCCAAGGCGGCGGCAAAGGGCGTCTATTCGGCGCTGCATTGCCTGGCGCTCGGCGGGCCGCTCCCCTTTGCCGACAATGCCTATGCCGGCATCGTCTCGGCCGGCGTTTTCACCTCCGGGCATGTCGGCGCCGAGGGACTGGACGAACTGATCCGCATCTGCCGGCCGGACGGCATCATCGTGCTGACGGTCAAGAACACGCTGTGGAACGCCGGCTTCGCCGAACGCATCGCTGTACTCGAAGCTGAGGGCAGGGTTGTCCGCGCCGAGGAGACGGCGCCCTATGTCTCGATGCCGGGCGAGTCGGATACCGTGCCCAGCCGCGGCCTCGTGCTTCGTGTGAGCTAATCCAGGTTTCGTCTACGCTTTGATCTTGCTCATCGCCGAATCGTACATCGGCTCGAGATGGATCTTGGCCGGCGTCCGTTCCATCGCCACCACCAGCTCATAGTCGCCTGAGCTGAGAAAATCGTCGCCGACGCCATCGGCATTGCGGACATAACCGTAACCGATGTTCTTGGCCAGCGTGTAGCCATAGCCGCCGCTGGTGAGGTAGCCGACCGGCTCGCCATTGCGCAAAATCGTCTCGCGTCCGACCAGCACGATACCGGGATCGTCGACCGTGAAGCCGGCAAAGCGTTTCTTCAGGTCGGCGCCGCTGATCTTTTCGAGCGCCCGCCGGCCGACGAAATCGGTGTTCTTCCTCAGCTTCACCGCCCAGCCGAGGCCGGCCTCCTGAGGCGTGTCGTTGGGGGTGATGTCGGAGCCCCAGGCGCGGTAGCCTTTCTCCAGCCGAAGTGATTCCAGCGCCCGGTAGCCGATCGGCCGGATGCCGTGCGGCTTGCCTGCCGCCATCAGCGTGTCGAAAATCTCGCCGGTGGCGGCGATCGGCACATGCAATTCCCAACCAAGCTCGCCGACATAGGTGACGCGCAGCGCCCGAACCGTATGGCCGGCAGTCGTGATCTCGCGGATATGGCCGAACGGGAAGGCGGCGTTCGAGACATCGGCATCGGTCACGGCAGCCAGAACGTCGCGGGCCCGCGGTCCCATCAGTGAGAGCGTGCCGAAATCCTCGGTGACATCTTTCAGCGTCACGTCGAGGCCCTTGCCGACATGGTCGGCGATCCAGGAGAGATCATGCGTGCGGAAGCCGGTGCCGGTCACGATGTAGAATTTGTCTTCGGCGAGCCTGGCCACCGTCAAATCGGCCTCGATGCCGCCGCGCGTGTTGAGAAGCTGCGTGTAGGTCAGCCGTCCCACCGGCTTGGCGACATCGTTGGCGCAGATCCAGTCCAGCGCCTTAGCCGCATCCGAACCCGTCATTTCGTATTTGGCGAAGGACGACTGGTCGAAGATGCCGACTTTCTCGCGCACATGGCGATGCTCCTCGCCGACCGGGCCAAACCAGTTCTGCCGGCCCATGGAATAAATGTCTTCGGATGTGGCGCCCTGCGGCGCGAACCAGTTCGGCCGTTCCCAGCCGAGCTTGGAGCCGAACACCGCGCGGTGCGCTTTCAGCCGCTCGTAGAGCGGCGAGACGATGCGCGGCCGGCCCGACAAATACTCCTCATGCGGAAAGCCGATCGTGTAATGCTTGCCATAGGCTTCCAGCGTGCGATCGCTGACCCATTGCCGATCGCGATGCAGGCCGGAAAAGCGCCTGATGTCGACCACCCAGAGGTCGAGCGGCGCTTCACCGTCGACCACCCATTGCGCCAGCACCCAGCCGGCGCCGCCGCCGGAAGCGATGCCGAAGGCGTTGAAGCCGGCGCCGACGAACATGTTGGCGCATTCGGGCGCGACACCGAGGATGAAATTGCCGTCCGGCGTAAAACTCTCCGGCCCGTTGATCATCTGCTTGACGCCGACCGTCTCCAGCGCCGGCACGCGCGCGATCGCCTGGCTCATATGCTGTTCGAAATGATCGTAGTCGTCGTCGAACAGGCGGAACTCCCAGTCATCGGGGACATCGCCGCCGGGCAGGCCGGTCGCCCAGGCCTGCGGGTTCGGCTCATAGCCGCCCATCACCAGCCCGCCGACCTCTTCCTTGAAATAGGTGCGGCGGTCGGGATCGCGGATTGTCGGCGCGTCGGTCGCCAGCCCGTCGATCTTCTCGGTGATGATGTACTGGTGCTTGACCGGTTGCAGCGGCACGCAAATGCCGGCCATCGCGCCGACCTGGCGTGACCATTGCCCGGCGCAGTTCACCACCTTGTCGCAAGCAATGTCGCCCTTGTTGGTCTTCACCGCGGTGATGTGCCCGTCCATCATGTCAAATCCGGTGACGCGGACATCCTCGAACAGCTTCGCGCCATGCATGCGCGCGCCCTTGGCCAGCGACTGCGTGATGTCGGAGGGGCTGGCCTGCCCATCGGTCGGCAGCCAGGAGGCGCCGACGAGGTCGCTGGTCTCCAGCAGCGGCCACACCTTTTTGACCTCCCCTGGCGACAGCAACTGCATGTCCATGCCGAAGCTCCTGGCCGTCGTCGCCAGCCGTTTATATTCGGTCCAGCGGTCGGCATTGGTCGCAAGCCTGAGGCACCCGGTCATCTTCCAGCCGGTAGCGAGCCCGGTTTCGGCTTCCAGTCCCTTGTAGAGCTCGACCGAATATTTGAGCACGCGGGTGATCGAGGCCGACGAGCGCAACTGGCCGACCAGCCCGGCCGCATGCCAGGTCGAGCCCGAGGTCAGCTTGCCCTGTTCCAGCAGCACGACATCGGCCTTGTGGTCGCGCGCCAGGTGATAGGCCGTCGAACAGCCGATAATGCCGCCGCCGATGACGACGATGCCGGCATGTGTAGGCAATGTCATGACTGTGTCCCGTACTTCGTGCGGTAATTGTCCAGCGCCGCGTCGAGCCGCGTCAGGTTCTCCGCGGTGTAGGCGACGTAGTCGATGCCGGGCGCGTCGAGGTAAAGTTCGGAAACCATGCTCCACATCGCCTCGCGCAGCAGCGAGGCGCATTGCATGGCCGCGTGCGAGCGGCGGATCGCCTCATCCGGCTCGCGCATGAAATACGCCGTGAGGAAAGTGAAGGACTCCGCGTCGCTCATCTCGGCGTTGGAGGCAACGCCGGCAAGATCGAACATCGCGGTGTTGAAACCGGCATATTCGAAATCGATGAGCCACAACCTGTCGCCATCGTCGAGGATATTTGCCGGCAAAAGATCATTGTGGCCGAACACGATCGGCAGCAGCTTCTGCGCCCGCTCCAGTTCGTCGGCCAGCGCCAGCAGCCTGGGCAGCTCGTCCCGCTTGCGGCTGCCGCCTTCGCTCAGCGTTCGCGCATAGTCGCGGATGACATGGAAGACCCAGAACATGAAGCCGGCGCCGGAGATGTGATTGGGCATCTCGCGATGGAACCCGCGCATAAGGGCTGCGACGCGGCCGATATTGGCGCGCACATCCTCGGCGACAAAGGTTTTCGCGCCGAGGAATTCCGTGACCATAATGCCGGGTTCGGAATGGCGGACCGCCGGCGCGAAGCCTGCGGCGTGCGCCGCGCGGGCCGTCATCACCTCGCGGTCGCGAAAGACGTGGTGAAATGGATAGTCCTGGCCGAAGCGCACGACATGCCGCCCGGCTGCGTCCTTGACCAGATAATTGGCGTTGCTGAGGCCGCCCGGCAGCGGCGCAATGTCGATGTTGCCGTTCCAGCAGGGCAAGGCCCGGATGCGGTCTTCAGCAGTCACGGGACCATCCCTGACTTTTGCGGAGCTTTCTTGGGCGCCATGCGCCGCGCAACGAGCGTTGGGAAACGCAAAAATCTCGTCGGTGCGGGACGCAGGAACTCCTATCCCGCGCCGCACCGACGAGCCCCTCTGGCCAGGTTTTGATACCCGGTCTCCGCCCCCGCGGATTTGAGAAACTTTTGTGCCAGTTCAAACCCAGACGGTCTGGCCAGACGGTCCGGTCCGTGAATTGCGGCTCTGCCATCACCCTCCCGTGGCAGTTCCGAAGCTGTCACGCCGTCAATGTCACGCCAGTGCTACCTAACTGTCAATGAAATGTTGTGACTTTTTTTGGGTGTTTTGCCCGAAACCACGAGCAATTCCTTTAAAAACGGCGGCATTGCCCTAAAACCGGGCAGGCCGCAAAATTCAGGAAGCCAGATGATCCATTCGAAACGGCATGGCGAAATCCTCCGCCTCCTCAAGGAAGAGGGCACCGTCACCATTGCCAGCCTCGCCGACCGGCTGGGGGTTTCGCTTGAAACGGTGCGCCGGGATGTCAAGCCACTGACCGGCAATGGCTCGGTGCTCAAGATGCATGGCGCCATCGGCCTGCCGTCGATGGCCGGCGAAGCGCCCTTCGAGCGGCGCATGCGCGACAATGCCGAGGCCAAGCGGCTGATCGCCCGCATGGTCGCTGCCACCATTCGCGACGGTGAATCGGTCATGCTGGACACCGGCACCACGACCTCGTTCCTGGCCCGCGAACTGCTCGGCCACCGGCGGCTGACGGTCGTCACCAACTCGTCCGATATCGCCCGCACGCTGGCCACCGTCAACGGCAACAAGGTCTATATGGCCGGCGGCGAATTGCGCAGCGATTCCGGAGCCGCCTTCGGCGCCTCGGCGATCGATTTCGTCAGCCGCTTCTCGGTCAGCCATGCGGTGATTTCGATCGGCGCCGTCGATGCCGCCGCAGGCCTTGCCGACTACGATCTGGAAGAGGCGGAGTTCGCCCGCATGGTGCTGTCGCGCGGCCAGCGCTCGCTGGTCATCACCGACCACACCAAGTTCGGTCGCCAGGGTCTAGTCCAGGTCTGCGGCTTCGACGGTTTTTCCGAACTCGCCACCGACCAGCCGCCGCCGCGCGACATTGCCTCGGCACTTGCCGAGGCTGGAGCGCGCCTCAGCATCGCTGCCGCCTAGCCAAATACCAGCGGCTGGTGCGCCGCAATCCCGGCCATGCCGCCACCCGAGCCGCGAAGGCGATGTTGTGCATCATGCGCGCCGCGTCGCCCGGCCGCAGAAGATGTCATTGTGGGGGAAGAATTTCTTTTTCACACATCCCGCTCTTCGCAATGTCCATGCAACTTGGCAGCTGCAAACAGCGCCTCGTCGAAATGCGGGCCGGGCGAATCGCCCGCATCAGCAATGAGGCCACCATGCTGCAAACGATGCCTTGTCTTTCCTCATGGCCTGGACGCTTGCGCGCTCCGACCTTGAAGCCGACCCGGCTTGGCCGGACATTCCGCAACTTTCCGCCGGCGACGGTGTATGACGGTGTATAAGGTGTCCAGGATCAAGAACCTCAAAACCTATGACTGGCGCTTCGCATGACTGATCCACTGTCGGCGATCCTGGGCTTCGGCCTGCTCGGCGTCGCCTGCCTCGCCTTCACAGAAAAGATCCTGCCGCTGCCGCCCTCGCATGTGCTGCTGCTGTTCCTCGGCATGACGGCAGCCCCCGATCTCCCGGCGCTGGCGATCCTGCTTCTGGTAACGACGCTGTCCGCCATCACAGGCTGCCTTGTCTGGTATAGTTTGGGTCGTCGGATTGGCTTGGATCGTGCCGACAGGCTGGTCCAGCGTTTCGGCAAATATGTCTGCTTGCGCTATGCGACCTACAGCAAGCTTGGTCAGGCCTATCGCCGCCATCATGTCCGGGTCTCCTTGCTGGCGCAGTTCATCCCGACGGTTCGCAACTATCTGCCGATCGCGGCCGGCGCGCTCCGTCTTCCACTCTTGCCCTTCGCGGCGGCGACGCTGCTCGGCGCCACGCTATGGAACACCGGCTTCCTCGTCACCGGCTACCTTATGCGCGGCAGCGGCCGGGATTCCTATGCCATCGGCTTTCGCATCATCGTCATCGTCATGGCGCTGGAGACGGCGTTCATGCTCGCGCTGCGCTACGGTTCAGCCTGCCGGCGGCGCCTCGGGTTCGGCTGACCAGGAGGCGCCTCAAGCCGTATGGGTATAAGCTCCGCCTTCGGCTTTCCTTCCCCGGCGCGCCGGTGTTTAGTCCGGCCATGGCTTTCACCATCCGCCAGCTGCAGTTCTTCATTGCCGTCGCCGAGCAAGGCACGGTGTCGGGCGCCGCACAAAACCTCTCCATCTCGCAATCCTCGGTCACCGAGGCGATCAAGGAGCTGGAGAGCGATCTCGGCGTCGAATTGTTCGAGCGCCATCCGCGTGGCCTCAACATTACCCACAAAGGCCACCAGTTCCTGCGCCATGCGACCAAGATCCTGGCCGACGTCTCCGACGCGCGCCGCGCTTTTTCCGACGACCAGGTGGTGGCCGGCGGGCGGCTGCAGCTCGGCGTCACCTCGCTGGTCGCGGGCTATGTGCTGTCCGATCTGCTGGCGCGCTACCGCCGCGCCTATCCCGGCGTCGATGTCTCGGCCATCGAGGACAATGGCGACTATCTCGAACATCTGCTGATCGGCGGCAAGCTCGACATTGCCGTCATGGTCACCTCCAATTTGCGCGACCGCACCGCGCTGCAGTCGGAAATCCTCGAGGTCTCGGCCTACCGGCTGTGGGTCCCGCTCGGCCACAAGCTGGCCAGCGCCGACATTATCGGCATAGGCGACATTGCCGGCGAGCCGCTGATCATGCTGACCGTCGACGAGATCGAGGAGAACACCGGCAAGCTTCTGGCGGCGATCGGCGCCAGGCCGCATGTCGCCTTTCGCACCCGCTCGGTCGAAGCCGTTCGCAGCCTCGTCGCCACAGGTGCGGGCGTGGCGTTGCTGCCCGACCTAGTCTACCGGCCGTGGTCGCTGGAAGGCGACCGCATCGAATCGCGCGACATTTCGGGTTCCCTGCCGGTCGTCCAGGTCGGCATGGTCTGGCGCCGCGGCTCCGGTCTGCCGCAGGCGTCGCGCGACTTCATCGGCCTTGCCCAGTCGCAGCGTATGGTACGCCAGCAGCGTTGATAGGGTGCGTGGTTATCTATCGGAAAAACCGATATCGCGTTTCTGATAAATGAATTTGCGAAACCGGAATTTTCCGAGCACTTTTCATGTCAGGGACGAAAGCCGCCATCAGAGCGGCAACGTGCCATCGGATGAACTGACGCTTTTCAGCCTGCGGCTGACCGCGGCGGCGACTCGCTTCGCAGTCAGGCGCCAAAATGGGAGATTGACGATGAATTCATTCCTGAAGACGTGCACCGCCTTGACGGTCGCGCTGACCTTTTCCGGTCAGGCCGTCGCCCAGGTCAAGGAACTTGGCAAGGGCGAAGGGGAGGTCAGCATCGTTGCCTGGCCGGGGTACATCGAGCGCGGCGAAACCGACAAGGGCTATGACTGGGTGACCTCCTTCGAGAAGGAGAGCGGCTGCAAGGTCAACGTCAAGACCGCGAACACCTCCGACGAGATGGTCTCGCTGATGAATGAGGGTGGGTTCGATCTAGTCACCGCTTCGGGTGACGCATCGCTGCGCCTCGTTGCCGGCAAGCGCGTGCAGCCGATCAACACCGATCTCATCCCGAGCTGGAAGGCGGTAGACGACCGTCTGAAGGATGCGCCCTGGTTCACCGTCGACAAGGTGCATTACGGCGTTCCCTATCAGTGGGGCCCGAACATCCTGATGTACCACACCGATGTCTTCAAGGAAGCGCCCAAGAGCTGGAACGTCGTCTTCGAGGAAATGAACCTGCCGGACGGCAAGTCCAACAAGGGCCGCGTCCAGGCCTATGACGGCCCGATCCACATCGCCGACGCCGCCAACTATTTGATGTTCCACAAGCCGGAACTCGGCATCAAGGATCCCTACGAACTGAACGAGGACCAGTACAAGGCCGCACTCGAACTGCTGCGTGTTCAGCGGACGCTGGTCGGTCGCTACTGGCATGACGCCGCCATCCAGGTCGACGATTTCCAGAACGAAGGCGTCGTCGCCTCCGGCTCATGGCCCTACCAGGTCAACACGCTGGTCGCCGCCAAGAAGCCGGTCGCCTCGACCGTGCCGGAAGAAGGCGTCACCGGCTGGGCCGACACCACCATGATGGAGGCCGACGCCGCGCACCCGAACTGCGCCTATATGTGGCTCGAGCATTCGCTGTCGCCCAAGGTCCAGGGCGACGTCTCGGCCTGGTTCGGCTCGCTCCCGGTCGTGCCCGCTGCTTGCAAGGGCAACGAGCTGCTCGGCGAGGAAGGCTGCAAGACCAACGGCTACGAGAACTTCGACAAGATCAAGTTCTGGAAGACGCCGGTCTCCAAGTGCGCAACCCAGAACGACCAGTGCGTGCCTTACTACCGCTGGGTGTCCGACTATATCGGCGTCATCGGCGGGCGTTGAGCTCCCTTAACCCTCCCCCTTGTGGGGAGGGTCGACGCGCAGCGTCGGGGTGGGGGCAACGCTGACGTCCGGTGCTAGTCACCCCACCCGCGGCTTCGCCGCGACCTCCCCCATCGAGGGGGAGGTGAAGTGCCGTGCCCGCTGGCCTGATTGGTGGCGGCAAGAGCTATTTCGACGAACACAAACCGGCAACAGACGGACAGCCCATGACATCGGCCGTTTCCTTCCAGAAAGTCTCTCGCCATTTCGGCAGCGTGCGCGCCGTCGATGCGGTCGATCTCGATATCGTGCCGGGCGAGTTCTTCGCCATGCTCGGTCCGTCGGGGTCCGGCAAGACGACCTGCCTGCGCCTCATCGCCGGCTTCGAGCAGCCGACCTCGGGCTCGATCTCGATCTTCGGCGACCGCGCCGAGGGCGTGCCGCCCTATCGCCGCAACGTCAACACGGTGTTCCAGGACTACGCGCTGTTCCCGCATTTGAACGTGCTGGACAATGTCGCCTACGGGCTGATGGTCAAGGGCATCGCCAAGCCGCAGCGGCAGAAGGCGGCGGAAGAGGCATTGTCACTGGTGCGGCTTCCCGGCTATGGCGCCCGCCGTCCCGGCCAGCTCTCCGGCGGCCAGCGCCAGCGCGTGGCGCTGGCCCGTGCGCTGGTCAACCAGCCCAAGGTGCTTCTGCTCGACGAGCCGCTCGGCGCGCTCGATCTCAAACTGCGCGAGAACATGCAGGAAGAGCTGAAGTCGCTGCAGAAGGCGCTCGGCATCACCTTCGTCTTCGTCACCCACGACCAGGGCGAAGCGCTGTCGATGGCCGACCGCGTCGCCGTCTTCAATGACGGCAAGATCATGCAGATCGGCACGCCGGAAGACATCTACCAGCGGCCGAAGACCCGCTTCGTCGCCGATTTCGTCGGCTCCTCCAACGTACTGCCGCCGGACTTCGTCCAGCGCTATTCCGGCCAGCACCGCTGGGGCAGCCTGCGTCCCGAATCCATCCGCATCGGCCGCGCCGCCAAAGGCGAGGGCGTTGCCGCGCGCCTGGTCGGAACCAACTATCTCGGCGCTACGACCAAGCTGGCGCTCGACGCCGACGGGTTGAGGCTGCACGCCATCGTGCCGGCCGGGACAAAGCTGCCGGCGGAAGGCGAAGCGGTGGTGCTGACGTTCAACCGCGAGCATTTGCATTTGATGGACGAGCCGGCATGATTGAGGTTTGCGCCAAGCACCCCCCTCTGTCCTGCCGGACATCTCCCCCTCAAGCGGGGAGATTGGCTGTTCCTCCCGGTTTCGCCAATCTTCAACGTTGGGGATTTGGCGAGACAGCGAAACTGCTGATCTCCCCCCTTGAGGGGGAGATGTCCGGCAGGACAGAGGGGGGTGTGAAGGAACGCGGCTTCTCAGGGTTCCTTCAGCACGCGGTCGCCCCATGACCATCGCCGCCCTCAACTCAAACCCCGCCCCCGCCATCCTGCCCGGCAGCGGTGGCATGCGCGGTGCGCTCTCGGATCTATTCTGGCGCCGGCCGCAATTGCTGCTGTTCCTCATGTTGCTGCCGCCGGTTTTGTGGCTCGGCGTCGTCTATATTGGCTCGCTGTTCGCGCTCCTGGCGCAGAGCTTTTTCTCGATCGACGAATTCTCCGGCCTCATCAACCATGAGTTCACGCTGAAGACTTACGGCGACCTGTTCCAGGCCGCCAATCTCGACATCATCCTGCGCACGGTGACGATGGCGGTGCTGGTCACGCTGGCGTCCGCCATCATCGCCTTCCCCATCGCCTATTATGCGGCGCGCTATGCCCGCGGCCGCTGGAAGGCGCTGTTCTATCTCGGCGTCATGCTGCCGCTGTGGTCGAGCTACCTGGTCAAGATCTACGCCTGGAAGCTGATCCTCGCTAAGGAAGGCATCCTGACCTGGCTGCTGGCCAAATTGCATCTGCTTTGGGTGCTCGACGGCTGGCTGTCGCTGCCGGTCGTTGGCGGCAACTCACTGTCGGTCTCCGCCACCGGCACCTTCATTGCTTTCGTCTATGTCTGGCTGCCCTTCATGATCCTGCCGGTGCAGGCGGCATTGGAGCGTGTGCCCGGCAATCTGATCGAGGCCTCGTCCGATCTAGGGGCGTCGCCGGGCCAGACCTTCCGCAACGTGCTGTTCCCGCTGGCGCTGCCCGGCATCGTCGCCGGCTCGATCTTCACCTTCTCGCTGACGCTGGGCGACTACATCATCCCGCAGATCATCGGCACATCTAGGCTGTTCATCGGCCAGGCCGTCTATTCGCAGCAAGGCACCGCCGGCAACATTCCGCTCGCCGCCGCCTTCACCGTGGTGCCCATTGTCATCATGGGTTTCTACCTCTGGGGCGCCAAGCGCATGGGGGCCTTCGATGCGCTCTGACGGTTCGCAATCCGCTCCGCTCGGCCTCAAGATCGCAGCCGCCTGCGGCCTGCTGTTCCTGCATCTGCCGATCCTGCTGATTTTCGTCTACGCCTTCACCACCGAAGAGAAGAGCTTCGTCTGGCCGCCGCCGGGGCTGACCACGCAATGGTTCGCCGTCACCTGGAACCGGCCGGATGTGTGGGAAGCGCTGTCGCTCTCGGTCCGTGTTGCCGCCATCTCGACGGCGATTGCCTTGATACTGGGCACGCTATGCGCCGCCGCCGTGTCGCGAACGAAATTCTTCGGCCGCGAGACCATCTCGCTGTTGGTCATCCTGCCGATTGCGCTGCCCGGCATCATCACCGGCATCGCGCTGCGCTCAGCCTTCTCGCTGGCCGACATCCCGTTCTCGTTCTGGACGATCGTGCTCGGCCACGCCACCTTCTGCGTGGTCGTCGTCTACAACAACGCCGTTGCCCGCTTCCGCCGCTCCTCGGGCTCGATGATCGAGGCCTCGATGGATCTCGGCGCCGACGGCTTCCAGACCTTCCGGCACGTCGTGCTGCCCAACATCGCCACCGCACTGCTCGCCGGCGGCATGCTGGCCTTCGCGCTGTCGTTCGACGAGGTCATCGTCACCACCTTCACCGCCGGCCAGCAGCAGACTGTGCCGATCTGGATGCTGGAGGAACTGATCCGTCCGCGCCAGCGACCGGTCACCAATGTTGTCGCCATGGTCGTGGTGCTGGTGACGCTGCTGCCCATCCTGTTGGCCTATTACCTGACCCGCGACGGCGACCAGATCGCCGGTTCCGGCAAATAACTCACAAGGGAGAGACGTCCATGGACACCCAGATGCTGATCGGCTCGATCTTCGACAAGGGCACCGAGACCGAGGAGCCGATCCTCAATCCAAAGACCGGGGCGACCATTCTCAATTTGCCGGAAGCAAGCCCGGCGCAGATCGAGGCTGCTGTCGCGGCGGCGGAAAAGGCGTTCGTCTTGTGGTCGCGCACCACGCCGGCGCAGCGCTCGAGCTATCTCCTCAAGATCGCCGATCGCATCGAGGCCGAGGCCAAAGAGTTCGCCGCGCTCGAGGCGCTGAACTGCGGCAAGCCGATCAATGCCGTGCTCAATGACGAGATCCCGGCGATCGTCGACTGCTACCGTTTCTTTGCCGGCGCTGTCCGTTCCATGCCGGGCGTGGTCGCCGGCGAATATCTTCCCGGCCACACCTCGATGGTGCGGCGCGACCCGATCGGCATCGTCGCTTCGATCGCGCCCTGGAACTATCCGCTGATGATGATGGCGTGGAAGCTGGCGCCGGCGATTGCCGGCGGCAACACCGTCGTCTTCAAGCCATCGGAACAAACACCGCTGACGGCGCTGAAGCTGGCCAAGATCCTCGCCGATGTCCTGCCCGCAGGCGTCGTCAATGTCGTGCTCGGCCGCGGCGACAGTGTCGGCAACACGCTGATCAACCACGCCAAGGTCAACATGATCTCGATCACCGGCGACGTCGCCACCGGCAAGAAGGTGCTGCAGGCCGCCGCCAAGTCGGTCAAGCGCACGCATCTGGAGCTCGGCGGCAAAGCGCCGGTCATCGTCTTCGACGATGCCGACCTAGGTGCGGTGGTCAACGGCCTGCGCGCCTTCGGCTACTACAATGCCGGCCAGGACTGCACCGCCGCCTGCCGCATCTATGCCGGCAAGAAGATCTACGACAAGCTCGTCGCCGATCTGTCCTCGGCCGTCTCGACCATTAAGTACAACCAGCCGGACGACACCGAGAACGAGATCGGCCCGCTGATCTCGCGCCGCCAGCGCGACCGAGTCTCAAGCTTCGTCGAGCGCGCTTCGGAATTGAAGCACATCGAGATCACCACCGGCGGCAAGCCGGGCGAGGGCTCCGGCTTCTACTACCAGCCGACCGTCGTTGCCGGCGCGCTGCAGGAAGACGAGATCGTGCGCCGCGAAGTGTTCGGCCCGGTCGTCTCGATCACCCGCTTCTCGGAAGTCGACGAAGCCGTGAACTGGGCCAATGACAGCGATTACGGCCTTGCGTCCTCGGTGTGGACCAAGGACGTCTCGCGCGCCATGGCGACGGCCGCCCATCTGCAATATGGCTGCACCTGGATCAACACCCATTTCATGCTGACCAACGAGATGCCGCATGGCGGATTGAAACAGTCCGGCTACGGCAAGGACATGTCACTCTACGCGCTGGAGGATTATACCGCCGTTCGTCATGTGATGGTGGCTCACGGGTAAAGGCCGCCAATATCTCTAAAATATTCGCCACGCCGTTTTCTGCACATTAAGCGTAAGTAACTTTTGCGGCGCGACGAGTGTTCACGTTTTACTGAATATTCAACCTGAACGAGCAGCCTCTTTGCCGAGAAACCGCGCGGCGAGGGGGTTTGCGCATGAACACGACCAAGATCAAATTGGTACTCATTGGTGGCTTCTGCATGCTGATCGCTGTGTTCGGCGGCAAGGACATTATCAAGAAAAGCGGCTGGCTCGAGGCGCCTGCCGAAATCCTAGCGGTCAATGTCGAATGCGACATGGAATCGACCGCCCACAAGATCGTCTACAAGACTGTCAGCACTGCCACGATCCCCTGCGAGCTGGTTGACGCGTTCAAGACTGTGCATGCGGACAAAGAGTGGAAGGTGACCCAGAAATTTACCGGCACCTTGCGCGTCGGCACCGGCACTGACGCCGTCGAGGCCACGATGGGGCTGAGCAAGAACGGCGACCGCGAACCGCAGGTCGGCGACAAGCTCACCGTTGTCCAGAACCCCGCCAACCCCACCCAGATTGAACGCACCGGCATGACCGGCACCCGCCTGACGATCGTCATCGGCGCCGGACTGCTCGGCGCGGTGCTCCTCTATATCGCCTTCCGACCGCGCAGGCAGGCATCGGCCTACGCGACAGCCGGCAACCTTGCCGGAGATGCCGGTGCGGACCAGCGCGCGCGCCAGGCCGACGCCATGATCGCGGCCGCCCTTGCCAAGCAGGCCACGCTACCCAATCAGCCGACGCCAACGGCGGCGGCCGGATTGGCCAGGGAAGGCCGCTTCGCCGGGCAGCGGACGAATTTCGGCCGCCGCAACTGACGGCCGAAAATCGCGGCGTCCTCTTGTTTTGACGCAATTCCGGACGGAAAACCGCTCACACTTTTCCTGGAATTGCTCCTACTCCACGATGCGGTAGATGTTCCAAAGGCTGGTGCCCGACACGACGTAGGGCTCCATCTCCTTGCCCCATTTTGCGTGCGCATCGATCTTGCCGATCCTGGCGAAGAACGCCTCCAACTGGGCAAGGCTCTCGACCTGGTGATGCGACTCGACCGTCGCCTCCCGGGCGCCGATCGAACCGGTCATGATCTGGAACTCGAGATCGGCGATGCCGACCTGAGAGCCGATCTCGCGCTCCCATTTCTTGAGCAGTTCGAGCACGGTCTGCTTGTGCCCGAACTTGGCGTCGATCTGCCATCTGGCGCTGAACATGTCTCTCCTCCTCACTCGTCCCAGGCCTGCACGACGGTCTGTCGCGCAATGCGGCCGTTCTTCAACTCCAGCATCGCTACACAGAACACTTTCGTTCCGTCCGGATAGGCGCAGGCCTGGGTAAAGGCGAGATTGTCGCCATCGGCGATGGTGGTGTCGACCTTGTGGGTCATTGCCCGGCTGCAGATGTCGTCCCAGAACGTGCTGATCGCCGCCCGGCCGCGGATCTCGCGCGGCTTGCTCGGCGGGTTGTTGCGATCGATCACCCGCACCAGCGCATCGTCGGCATAGAAGCTCGCCAGCATCCTGCCGTCCCGTCCTTCGATCGCTTTCTTGATCGCCGCGCCGTCCACGCTTTGCGTCTTTGTCAGCATTTTTTCCTCCATGGCCCGTCGATCGGGCGGTTGATGACCATAAGCCGTGCCCGGCGCTCATCGCCGGGCAGAGTCTTTCACTGCGACTTGGCTTTGACGGCGGCGAACACGCCGTCGGTCTGCTGTTTGAAAGTCGCGAAATCGACCTGGCTGCCGTTGAGCATCGTCGACCAGTGGCGCACGATTGCCGCCATCGCGATCGTCTCCTTGATCTCCTCATCGGTCGCGCCATTGAGCTTGGCGGCCTCGGTGTGGAAATAGATGCAGTACTGGCAGGGGATCTGCGAGGCGACGGCCAGGCCCATCAGCTCCTTGGTCTTGCCGTCGAGCGCGGTCTTGGGGTTGAGTTGCACGCCTTTGATCTCGGCCCAGGCGCCGGCAACCGCGACATCCGGCAGCGTCTTGAACATGTCCGGCACCGAGCCGAGTGTCGCCTCGATGTCCTTGTAGGCGGCCGCCGCTGTGGCGTCCTCGGCCTTGGCAGGGGCGATCGTGAACAGTGCGCCAACGCCTGCCGCTATCACCAGCGATTTGATCGACCTGTTTGACTTCACCATGTCATCCTCCGTTCGCAGCGCCTTCCGCGGCGACATTCGCCTGGCCTGCATGGAGAGAATTGGTAGCGCCTGCGCGCCCTTGGCCGCTTCGCCCGAAAGCGCCATGGCTCCTATGGCCCGTCCGGGCCAGTGTGCCTGGCGGAAAATGCCGCTGCCGCCGCCCGCGACGGCAGGTCGAGCTTCAGCAATATGTTGGCGACATGACGCTTGACCGTATGTTCGCTGAGCCTCAGTTCGGCAGCGATTGCGGCATTGCTCTTGCCGTCGGCGATCAGGCTCACCACCTCGCTTTCGCGCGCCGTCAATTGAGCCGGCTCGGCAGGCCTGGCCTTGGGACGGCAAGCGGGCTCGAGATGCTGTTCCGACGTCACCTGGACCAGCGCCAGCGGCTCGTCCAGCTCATCCACCGTGACACGCCCGGCATCGATGAAATGCAGGCCGGAACCGGCCGCCAGATCGGCGACCAGCCGCGACGCCAGAATATCGCCGCGCCCGGCATGGGCGGCGATCTGCATCGTCACCCGTGCCATTAGTCCCACCGGCGGCCCGCGCATTTCGACCTCGCCGACATGCGCGCCCTGGGCGCTTGCAATGCCCATATGCTGCGCCGCATCGCGCAGCGCCGCCGCGCAGCGTATGGCCCGCGCCGGCCCGTCGAAGCGCGAGATCATCAATTCGCCATGGATGCCGGCGACGCGTCCGCCATGGCGGCCGACCAGCTGCCGCCAGCTCTCCTGGAAGCGCTCGCTGCGTTCGCTCCACATGCGGTCGCCCACTCGCGCCGTATCGTATACGCGTGTCGCCAGAAGAGCGGCAAGCACGCGCTCCGCTTCTGCCACGGCACGCTCGCCGGTCAGGAATTCCTCGATCAGGTCTCCCACCCGGTCGACGTCGCCAGTCCAGATCGGGTGATCGCGGCCGGGGATTTCGACCAATCGCGCATTCGCGATCTTCTTGGCCAGGAAGCGGCTGGCGTCGGGGTCGACCCGCACATCGTTACGGCGATGGATGAGCAGGGTCGGTGCGCCGATCGCCGAAAGCACGCCGCGCACGTCGATGTCAGCATTCATCCGTGCCAGGGCCGCCGCTGCTGTCGGGCTCGCCGACAGCCGTTCGAAGCGCGCCCACCACTGGGTGAAATGCGCGTCATCGACCCTGCCTGGCGCAAAGTCGGGCAGAGTGGCGCCGGTGCCCCAGGTTGTGCCGGCGGTCGCGATGAAGGCCTCGAGGCGTTCGGGCGGCATCACCCATTTGTGGAAATGCGCATAACCGCCATAGAGCGTCAGCGCCCGTGTCCGTTCCGGATAGGTGGCGGCGAACAGCATTGCCATCGGCGCGCCTTCCGAGGCGCCGAGCAGGGCGGCGCGGCCGCTGCCTGTGGCATCCATCACCGCGCGCACATCGTCCATGCGGGTTTCGAGGCTGGGCAGATGGCGTGGGTCGACCCGGTCCGAAAGGCCGGTGCCGCGCTTGTCGAACAGGATCAGCCGCGAGAACGCCGAGAGCCGTTTCAACAGCCTGGTATAACCCTCGTCTTCCCATTGGAGGTCGAGGTTAGAAATGAAGCCGGGCACGAAAACCAGGTCGAACGATCCCTGGCCGACCACCTGATAGGCGATCCGCACGTCGCCACTGAGGGCATATCGCGTCTCGATCGGCCTCACGACTGCATCCCGCCCGGCCAGACGACTTCTGATCGTCGACCATAGCAGACGCCTGCCAGATGCGGCAGTCAAACTTTAGAAAACAGGAATATAGCCTGGCGGCCCGAACGGCATTCGCCCCGTTTATTCTGGCGATCGGCTATTTCTGGGGAGCGGCGCTCTGTACCTGTGGCTGGGTGTAGCCGATCCTCATATCGGCCTGCTCTTCGGTCTTTGGCCGCTTGATCCGGGCCGAGGCCTCGACGACGAGCTCGTCGAAACCTTCGCCGCCGCTGTCCAGCATCTCGAAGAACTGACGCCGCATCCTGGGCTCCCAGAACTTGTTGATGTGCTCGGCTACACCCGCCACGCCTTCCTCGCGCGGCCTGGAATGGAAGAAGGCGGCGATCTGGTTGGCCATGCGCACCAGCTTTTCCCTGGTGCTCGTGATGTGGTCTTCGTCATGCGACATGCTGGGCAACTCCCAAGACCACCCGTTCCGGGTGGGTGAAAACATCGAAATCGTTGCCGCGCACCAGCGCCACCAGCGTCATTCCCGCCTCTTCCGCTGTGCGGATGGCAAGCGCGGTCGGCGCCGAGACGGCCATGATGAAAGCCGAGCCGATGGCCGCCGTCTTCTGCACCATCTCGACCGAGACGCGTGAGGTCACGACAACGGCGCCCGAGGCACCGTCAATGCCGGCCTTTGCCAGCGCGCCGGCCAGCTTGTCCAGCGCATTGTGGCGGCCGACATCCTCGCGCGCCATGACGATGCCCTTGCCGGGGATGTAAAAGCCGGCTGCGTGCACCGCGCCGGTTTCCGAATGCAGCGGCTGCACCTTCGACAACAGCCTGACCGAGCGAACAATGTCGTCTGCGCCAAGCGTAAGCTTGGACGCACCAATCTTGTCGACCGAGCGCATCGCTTCCTCGATGGATTCGATGCCGCACAGCCCGCAGCCGACCGGCCCGGCCAAGCGCCTGCGTCGCGCCTCGAAGCGCGTATTGGCCTGGTCCTTCAGCCGGATCTGGATATCGATCCCGGCGCCATGGTCCTCGACCTCGATCGCCTCGATCTCGTCAGGCAAGGCGATGATGCCTTCGGTCAGCGAGAAGCCGAGTGCGAAATCCTCGAAATCCGCCGGGCTCGCCATCATCACCGCATGGGTGGTGCCGGCAAAGGAGAACGCCACCGGCGTCTCCTCCGGCACCATGCGGTTCGCGGCCACGGTGCCGCTGGCGCGGTGCGCCAGCCGCGATATCCGCGTCGTTGCTTTGCGGTGCGCGGCCAAGACTACTCCGCCGCCTGTAGCGGAGCGATGCGGCGGCTGTTGCGCGCCTGCTCGTCATAGTCGCGCTGCCAGTCCGAAGGCCCGTTCGACGCGCCGACCTGCACGGCGGTCACCTTGTACTCCGGGCAATTGGTCGCCCAGTCGGAGAAGTCGGTGGTGATGACGTTGGCCTGCGTGTCCGGATGGTGGAAGGTGGTGTAGACCACACCCGGCGACACCCGGTCGGTGATCAGCGCACGCAGCGTCGTCTCGCCCGAACGGCTGGTCAGCCGCACCCAGTCGCCATCGTGCAGGCCGCGGTTCTCGGCATCGTGCGGATGGATCTCCAGGCGGTCCTCCGAGTGCCACATGACGTTTTCGGTGCGCCTTGTCTGTGCACCGACATTGTACTGGCTGAGGATGCGGCCGGTGGTCAGCAGCAACGGGAAACGCGGCCCGGTCCGCTCGTCGGTCGCCACATATTCGGTGCGGATGAACTTGCCCTTGCCGCGCACGAAGCTGTCGATATGCATGATCGGCGTGCCGAGCGGGGCCTTCTCGTTGCAGGGCCATTGCACCGATCCGACACGGTCGAGCAGATCGAAGGAGACGCCGGCGAAGCTTGGCGTCGTCTTGGCGATCTCGTCCATGATCTCGGAGGGATGCTGGTAGTTCCAGTCAAGCCCGATCGCACGGGCAAGCTCCTGCGTCGCTTCCCAGTCGGCGTAGCGCGCCTTCGGCTCCAGCACCTTGCGCACCATGTTGATGCGGCGCTCGGCATTGGTGAAGGTGCCGTCCTTCTCCAGGAAGGTCGAGCCCGGCAGGAAGACATGCGCGTAGTTCGCCGTCTCGTTGAGGAACAGGTCGTGCACGACCACGCATTCCATCGCCGCCAGGCCGGCCGCGACATGCTTGGTATCGGGATCCGACTGCAGGATGTCCTCGCCCTGGATGTAGATGCCTTTGAAGGAGCCGTCGACAGCGGCATCCAGCATGTTGGGGATGCGCAGGCCCGGTTCGTCGTCGAGCTTCACGCCCCACAAGCTTTCATAGATGTCGCGCACCGCCTCGCCGGAGATGTGGCGGTAGCCCGGCAGTTCATGCGGGAACGAGCCCATGTCGCATGAGCCCTGCACATTGTTCTGGCCGCGCAGCGGATTCACGCCGACGCCCGGGCGGCCGATATTGCCGGTCGCCATCGCAAGGTTGGCGATAGCCATAACCGTGGTCGAGCCCTGGCTGTGTTCGGTGACGCCGAGGCCGTAATAAATCGCGCCGTTGCCGCCCTTGGCATAGAGCCGTGCAGCGCCCCGGATCAGCTCCGGGTCGACGCCCGAAAGCTTGCCGACGGTCTCGGGGCTGTTCTCCGGCAATGCGACAAAGGAGGCCCAGTCCTGGAACTCCGTCCAGTCGCAGCGTTCGCGGATGAAGGCTTCGTCGAAAAGCCCTTCGGTGACGATGACATGCGCGAGCGACGTCAGCACCGCCACGTTGGTGCCGGGCTTCAGCGGCAGGTGGTAGTCGGCCTCGACATGCGCCGACTTGACCATTTCGGTACGGCGCGGGTCGAGCACGATCAGCTTGGCGCCCTGGCGCAGCCGCTTCTTCAGCCGTGAAGCAAATACAGGATGGGCGGAAACCGGATTGGCGCCGATGATGACGGCGACATCGGTGAACTCGACGGAATCGAAATCCTGGGTGCCGGCCGAGGTGCCATAGGTCTGGCCGAGGCCGTAGCCGGTCGGCGAGTGGCAGACGCGGGCGCAGGTGTCGACATTGTTGTTGCGGAAGCCTTGGCGCACCAGCTTCTGAACCAGATAGGTCTCCTCGTTCGTACAGCGCGAAGACGTGATACCGCCGATCGAGGTGCGTCCGTATTGATATTGGATACGGCGGAATTCCTTGGCCGTATGGGCGATTGCCTCTTCCCAGCTCACCTCGCGCCAGGGATCGCTGACCTTTTCCCGGATCATCGGCGACAGGATGCGGTCCTTGTGGGTCGCGTAGCCATAGGCGAAACGGCCCTTCACACAGGAGTGGCCGTGGTTCGCCTTGCCGTCCTTGTAGGGCATCATGCGAATGACTTCGTCGCCCTTCACTTCGGCCTTGAAAGAGCAGCCGACGCCGCAATAGGCACAGGTGGTGACGGCGGAGCGCTCGGGCATGCCTTTCTCAAGCACGGTCTTTTCACGCAGCGCGTCCGTCGGACAGGCCTGCACGCAGGCGCCGCAGGACACGCATTCGGAGGCGATGAAGTCCTCGTGCATGCCGGCGACCATGCGCGATTCGAAACCGCGGCCCTCGATCGTCAGCGCGAAGGTGCCTTGCACCTCCTCGCAGGCCCGCACGCAGCGCGAGCAGACGATACATTGCGCGGGATCATAGGTGAAATAGGGGTTGGACTCATCGCGGGCGATGTAGTCGACCGCCAGCGAGCCATGGCCGGGCGCGACGCCGTTTTCCTGCTTGACGTGGTTGCGGCCCTCGATGCCGAAGCGGTTCTCGGTCAGGCCAACCGATTTCGCCACAACGTCGAACTCGCTGGCGCCGGTACCGGCCTTCTCGTTCCAGCCGGTCGGATGATCGGAAACGTAAAGCTCCATGACACCGCGGCGGATGGCGTTAAGCCGATCGGATTGCGTGCGCACCACCATGCCTTCGCCGACCGGCGTCGTGCAGGATGCCGGCGTGCCGCCGCGCCCTTCGATCTCGACGAGGCAGACGCGGCAGGAGCCGAACGAGTCCAACATGTCCGTGGCGCAGAGTTTTGGGATCTCGACCCCGCCTTCCATCGCCGCGCGCATGATCGACGTACCCTCCGGCACGCTGATACTGCGGCCGTCGACGATCAGCGTGACCTGCTTTTGCGCCTTCGATTCCGGGGTTCCGTAGTCGAGTTCTTCGATGAGTGTCGGGAAGTCGGCCTTGATATTCATCTGCCAGCTCCTATTCAGCAGCTACGCGCGCCGGCGCGGGCTTGAAATCTTCGGGGAAATGGGTGATCGAGCTCATCACCGGGTAGGGCGTGAAGCCGCCCAGCGCGCAGAGCGATCCGAACTTCATCGTGTTGCAGAGATCGGTGACCAGAGCCAGGTTCTTTTCCGGCTCGATGCCGGCGGCAAGCCTGTCGATGGTCTCCACCCCGCGTGTCGAGCCGATGCGGCAGGGCGTGCACTTGCCGCAGCTTTCGATGGCGCAGAACTCCATGGCGAAGCGCGCCTGCTTCAGCATGTCGGCCGTGTCGTCGAACACGGTGATGCCGGCATGACCGATCAGTCCGTCCTTGGCGGCAAAGGCTTCATAGTCGAATGCAGTGTCGAACAGCCCGCGCGGGAAATAGGCGCCGAGCGGGCCGCCGACCTGCACCGCCTTCACCGGCCGGCCCGTCGCCGTACCGCCGCCGATATCGTCGACGATCTCGCCCAGCGTCATGCCGAAAGCAGCCTCGAACAGGCCGCCGAACTTGACGTTGCCGGCGATCTGGATCGGGATCGTGCCGCGCGAGCGGCCCATGCCGAAATCCTTGTAGAAGGCCGCACCCTTGTCCATGATGATCGGCACGGAAGCCAGCGAGATGACGTTGTTGATCACCGTCGGCTTGCCGAACAATCCCTGGATCGCCGGCAGCGGTGGCTTGGCGCGCACCACGCCGCGCTTGCCTTCAAGGCTGTTCAGCAGCGAAGTTTCCTCACCGCAGACATAGGCGCCGGCGCCGACCCGGATTTCCATGTCGAAGGCGTTGGCCGAACCCAGCACGTTGACGCCGAGCACGCCTGCCTTGCGGGCGACCTCGACAGCCTTGTTCATGACAGCCACCGCATGCGGATACTCCGAGCGGATATAGACGAAGCCCTTGGTCGCGCCGGTGGCGATGCCAGCAATCGTCATGCCTTCGATGAGCACGAAGGGATCGCCCTCCATGATCATGCGGTCGGCGAAGGTAGCGCTGTCGCCTTCGTCGGCGTTGCAGACGATGTACTTGCGCTCACCGGCTGTATCGAGCACCGTCTTCCACTTGATGCCGGTCGGGAAGCCGGCGCCGCCACGACCGCGCAAGCCCGATTCCGTGACCTGCTTGACGATGTCGAGCGGCGCCATAGCCACCGCGTTCTGCAGGCCCTTCAGTCCGCCCAGTGACTTGTAGGCGTCGAGCGACAGCGGGTCGTTGATGCCGCAACGCGCGAAGGTCAGGCGCGTCTGCTTGGCCAGGAACGGGATTTTGTCGGGCGCGCCCAGCCAGCGCTTGTGATGGCCGCCGGTGAGGAAGCCGCTGTCGAACAGGCTCTTGACGTCCGAAGGCTTCACCGGCCCGTAGGCGACGCGGCCCTTTTCGGTCGCGACCTCGACCATCGGTTCGAGGAAATAGGCGCCGCGAGAGCCGTTGCGCACGATCTTCGCCTCGATGCTCCGTTCGGCGAGTTCCGCACGAATCGCCTTGGCGACCTTTTCGGCGCCGAGCGCCAGCGCGCCGGAGTCACCTGGAATGTAGATGCGCGGGATCATGAGCGTACCTCCGCGACGATCTCTTCGATCTTCTCGTCATCGAGCCGCCCGATCACCTCACCATCCAGCATCGCCGACGGTGAACAGGCGCAAAGCCCGAGGCAATAGACGGGCTCAAGTGTAACCGATCCGTCGCGGGTGGTCTCATGGAAATCGATGCCAAGCAACTGCTTGACCTTTGCGGCGATCGCATCCGAACCCATCGACTGGCAGGCTTCCGCTTGGCAGAGCTTGAGCACGTGCCGGCCGGCCGGCTTGGCGCGGAAATCGTGATAGAAGGTGACGACGCCGTGCACCTCGGCCCTCGACAGGTTCAGCCCATCGGCGATGACGGGCACCGCGTCCTGCGGTACGTGGCCAAATTCTTCCTGGATGCCGTGGAGGATCGGCAGCAGCGGGCCTTCGAGGCCTTTCAACTCCTGGATGATTGCCGCCGTGCGCGACTGTATCTCGGTACTTGCAGGCTGCATCGTCACGCAGCGCCCTCCCTATTGTAGCGAGCCATGCATATCGTCCAAAAGCATGAAGCGGTTTTGGAACAACGACATGCCTGCGCCGCTTTATCGCTAAGTGCTTAAGATTTCAGAGAAAACCTCTGAAATCAATAAAGCGGTTTCGTTGCACGATAGAAAATTTCTATCGTGCCGTTTCACCAGCTATGACTAGCTCAGCGATTGGCGTGGAAATCGTCTGCCAGCGCCATCGCCTCGTCCAGCAGCGCCTGTACCAGCGGCGTATGCGGTTCACGCGGCGTCGCCACCAGCCCGACCGTGTGGCTGGCATCCGGCTCGACGATCGGAATGGCGCGGATCGGTTCGGAAAAGCCGAATGTTTCCGCCAGGTTGAGCGGCATGATCGACGACCATTTGCCGGTCCTTATATGCGAAAACAGCACGATCATCGAATTGGATTCGAGCGTCGGTCGCACCTGCACCCCGGCCTCGGCCAGATGCTGGTCGATGATGCGGCGGTTCTGCATGTCCGGCGTCAGCAGGCAGAGCGGCAACTGGCTGATCTCGGCCCATGTCACTTTGTCGCGGTCGGAATAGGGATTTCCCACAGCCGTGATCAGTTGATAGCGTTCGTCATAAAGAGGCACGCTGGTCACTCGCCCGAGCGGCTCATTGTCGAGATAGGTGACGCCGGCATCAATGTCGAAATTGCCGAGCAGCGAGAGTACCTCGATCGAGGTTCGCGAAAGCACCGAGAAGGTCACGCCCGGATGCTTTTCGCGAAATGGCGTCGTCAGGCGCGCCACCATGGCCAAAGCCGTCGGAATGGCGGCGATGCGAATGCGCCCGGACAGGCCGTGACGCGCCGCCCGCATCTCCTCGCGCATGGCCCTGGAGTCGCCAACGATGCGGCGCGCCCAGACCAGCACCTGCTTGCCCTCCGGCGTCAGTCCCTGGAAGCGCGAGCCGCGATTGACCAGCATGACGCCGAGTTGGCCTTCCAGCTGCTTGATCCCTGCCGACAGCGTCGGCTGGGTGACGCCGCACGCTTCCGCCGCCCGGCCGAAATGCTCCTCCTTGGCCAGCGCGATGAAGAATTCCAGCTTGTCGATCATACCATCCGTCCGTTCGTTGCGCGCAAGGTCGGGGAAATTGCCTTTCGCCGCAAGCTCTACCCGCAATTGGCCATGCATCCACATCTTTGGGCCGGCTGGCTGTTTCCCCCGGCCGAACACGGCGCTATGTGGTTGGATGGAATACGAGGAGATCGGACATGCTGGGCTGGTTCCGCAAGCTTTTGCCGCGCGAAGATCGCTTCTTCGACCTCTTTGAACGGCATTCCCGCACCGTGGTCGGCGGCGCCGAGGCGCTGGAGCAGCTCCTGCAGGGCAAGGACATCGATCGTTGGTGCCAGAAGATCATCGATCTCGAGGACGAGGCCGATCATATCACGGCCGAAGTGCTGCTGGCGGTGCGGCGTTCCTTCATCACGCCCTTCGATCGCGGCGACATCAAGGACCTGATCCAGTCGATGGATGACGCCATCGACATGATGCACAAGACCGTCAAGACGGTGAAGCTGTTCGAAAAGAAGGAATTCGACCCGCTGATGCAGGAGATGGGTGGCGTCATCGTTGCCGCCTCCAGGCTGGTTGCCGAAGCGATCCCGCTGCTCAGCAAGGTCGGCACGCACACGGTACGCCTCAACGCCATCGCCGAAGAGGTGATGCGCGTCGAAAGCCGCGCCGACGATCTGCATGAGCAGGGATTGAAGGACCTGTTCAAGCGGCATGGCCGCAGCGATCCGATGGCCTACCTGATCGGCTCGGAGATCTACGGCCAGCTGGAGAAGGTGGTCGACCGCTTTGAGGACGTCGCCAACGAGATCAGCGGCATCGTCATCGAGAACGTTTAGGCAATGGAAGCCACCATCGCCTTTCCCGTGCTGATCGGCCTTGTCGCCGTCGCGCTGTTTTTCGATTTTCTCAACGGCCTGCACGATGCGGCGAACTCCATCGCCACCATCGTCTCCACCCGCGTGCTGAGACCGCAATATGCGGTCCTGTGGGCGGCTTTCTTCAATTTCATCGCCTTCATGTTCTTCGGCCTTCACGTGGCTGAAACCGTGGGAAAAGGTATCGTCGACGTCAGCATCGTCACGCCGGCGGTGATCTTCTCGGCGCTCGTCGGCGCTATCGTCTGGAACATCGTCACCTGGATTGCCGGCATCCCGTCCAGCAGTTCGCATGCCCTGATCGGCGGGCTTGTCGGCGCCGGCGTTGCAAAGGCTGGGCCCGGCGCCATCGTCTGGACCGGGCTTGGCAAGACGGTCGCCGCAATCGTCGTGTCGCCGGCGACAGGGTTTGTTCTGGCGCTGGTCCTCATCCTGGCCGTTTCCTGGCTGTTCGTGCGCCAGACACCGTTCGCCGTCGACAGCACTTTCCGCGTCATGCAGTTCTTTTCGGCCTCGCTTTATTCGCTAGGGCACGGCGGCAACGACGCCCAGAAAACCATGGGCATCATCGCCGTGCTGCTCTATTCGCAAGGCATGCTCGGCGGGACGTTCTACGTGCCGCTGTGGGTCGTCCTCACCTGTCAGACAGCACTGGCGCTCGGCACTTTGTTCGGCGGCTGGCGCATCGTTCACACGATGGGCTCGAAGATCACCCGGCTGAATCCGATGCAGGGCTTCTGCGCCGAGACCGGCGGCGCCATCACCCTGTTTGCCGCCACCTGGCTCGGCGTCCCCGTGTCGACCACCCATACCATCACCGGGGCCATCATCGGTGTCGGCGCCGCCCGCCGCGTCTCGGCCGTGCGCTGGGGCATTGCCGGCAACATCGTCATCGCCTGGATCGTCACCTTGCCGGCCACGGCTGCAATTTCGGCGCTCACCTACCTTGCGGTTGGCCTGGCAAGGTGAGGCGGACACCGTGGTGCTTGGAGTCGCTGCCAATCTGCACTATCTGAGCCGCAGCCAAACGCCTTAGGGAATAATGCATGTCCGTCACCAAGGAAATCGTCACCGAGCGTCTGAAGACGGTCAACGGGCCGGACTTCACCGGCAACATCGTCGACCTCGGCATGGTTTCGGAGATTTTCATCGCCGATTCGAAAGTGTTTTTCTCGATCACCGTTCCCGCCGCCCGCGCACAGGAGATGGAGCCGCTGCGCGCCGCAGCCGAGCGTGTCGTCAAGGCGATCCCTGGTGTCGCCGGCGCCGTCGTCGCGCTGACGGCGGAGAAGAAGGGCGGCGGCATGGAGGCTCCGGTTGCGTCGCGCCCGGCGCCCAGGCCGGCACCGACGGCCGCGCCCGCCGCGCCGCGCCCAGCTCCACACTCCCCAGCCCCGCACGCCCCGGCCTCGCAAAGCTCGGGCAAGCGCGGCGTGCCCGGAATCGAGGCGATCATCGCGGTGGCGTCCGGCAAGGGCGGCGTCGGCAAGTCGACCACCGCTGTCAACATCGCGCTTGGCCTCGCCGCCAACGGTTTGCGTGTCGGCGTGCTCGATGCCGATATTTATGGCCCGTCCATGCCCAGGCTGCTCAACATCCATGGCCGGCCGCAGACCGTCGACGGCAAGATCCTGAAACCGATGGAGAATTACGGCCTTAAGGTGATGTCGATGGGCTTCCTCGTCGACGAGGAGACGCCGATGATCTGGCGCGGTCCGATGGTGATGTCGGCGCTGACGCAGATGCTGCGCGAGGTCGAATGGGGCCGCCTCGACGTGCTCGTCGTCGACATGCCGCCCGGCACCGGCGACGCGCAGCTGACCATGGCCCAGCAGGTGCCGCTGGCCGGCGCCGTCATCGTCTCGACCCCGCAGGACCTGGCGCTGATCGACGCCCGCAAAGGATTGAATATGTTCAAGAAGGTCGACGTGCCGCTGCTCGGCATCGTCGAGAACATGAGCTATTTCATAGCCCCCGATACCGGCAAGCGCTACGACATCTTTGGCCATGGCGGGGCGCGGCGCGAGGCCGAGCGACTCGGCGTGACCTTCCTCGGTGAAGTGCCGCTGGAAATGGGCATTCGCGAAAGTTCTGATGAAGGTGCTCCGGTGGTAGCGTCGAAGCCAGACAGCGCCGAGGCGAAGATCTATCGCGGCATTGCTTCGAAGGTCTGGGACCGGGTCAACGAAGAACGCGGCGCGGCCGAAGCGGCGGTGCCGAACATCGTGTTCGAGTAGCTCGGATATGCCTTCCCCTTGAGGGGAGGGTGGCCCGAAGGGCCGGGTGGGGTCCGCGGTGACACGCTCGACGCTATTTCTTTACAAGTCGAGGCAGCTCAACTCAGGTTGAGGCAGTTGAGGCGACCCCACCCGCCTCGCTTCGCGAGGCACCCTCCCCTCAAGGGGGAGGGGAACCCACCTTCTCACCAAAGCTTGAGAAAAACTGCCCGGCCAGCTTCTTCGAAGTCGATTCGATGAGCCGGCTGCCGAGTTGGGCGATCTTGCCGCCGACTTCGGCTTTGGCCGCGTATTTGAGGACCGTCGCATCCGGCCCGTCCGCCGTCAGCGTCACGTCGGCGCCACCCTTGGCGAAGCCGGCAATACCGCCCTTGCCCTCGCCCTGGATGGTGTAGGAGTGCGGCGGCTTCAGGTTCTTCAACGTCACCTCGCCGTTGAATGTCGCCTTGATCGGTCCGATCTTCAACACCACCGTCGCCGCCATTTCGGTCGGCGATTTCATCTCCAGGTGCTGGCAGCCGGGAATGGTCGCCTGCAAAACCTTCGGATCGTTCAGCGCGTCCCACACTTTCTGCAGGGGGGCGGCAATGCGTTCCTCGCCTTCGATCACCAAAGCCATCGACACCTCCCGGACAGACTTCGAAGGCCTAACGCACGGTCTGGTCTGTGTCTATCGCACCAAAGTCCGGTTGCGACGGTGCGCCCTCTTGCCTGCTTCCGCGCGTTGCCATATCGATTTGTCTTACAAATACGGAGACCATGATGGCAGGCGCCCCCACCGGAAAGAAGAAGTTTCGCTCGCAGGAGTGGTTCGACAATCCCGACAATCCAGGCATGACCGCGCTCTACCTCGAGCGCTACCTGAACTACGGCCTGACGCGGGCCGAGCTGATGTCGGGCAAGCCGCTGATCGGCATCGCCCAGACCGGCTCGGATCTGTCGCCATGCAACCGCCATCATATCGAGCTCGCCAAGCGCGTGCGCGAAGGCATCGTCTCGATGGGCGGCATCCCCTTCGAATTCCCGTGCCATCCGATCCAGGAGACCGGCAAGCGCCCGACCGCGGCACTCGACCGCAACCTTGCCTATCTCGGCCTGGTCGAAGTGCTTTACGGCTATCCGCTCGACGGCGTCGTACTGACCATCGGCTGCGACAAAACCACGCCGGCGCTGCTGATGGCGGCGGCCACCGTCAATATTCCGGCCATAGCACTTTCGGTCGGACCGATGCTCAATGGCTGGCACAAAGGCAAGCGCACGGGATCCGGCACCATTGTCTGGGAATCGCGCCAGCGGCTCTCCGCCGGCGAGATTGACTATGACGAGTTCATGGACATCGTCGCCTCATCGGCGCCGTCGACCGGCTATTGCAACACCATGGGCACCGCCACCACGATGAACTCGCTGGCAGAGGCGCTCGGCATGCAATTGCCGGGTTCGGCTGCCATCCCGGCGCCCTATCGCGAGCGCGGCCAGATCTCCTATGAGACGGGCAAGCGCATCGTCGAGATGGTGCATGAGGATCTGAAGCCGTCCGACATCATGACGCGCAAGGCCTTCGAGAACGCCATTGTCGTCAATTCGGCGATTGGCGGCTCGACCAATGCGCCGATCCACCTCAACGCGATTGCCCGCCATCTCGGCGTGCCGCTCACCAATGACGACTGGCAGACGGTCGGCCTCCATGTGCCGCTCATCGTCAATCTGCAGCCATCGGGCGAATATCTCGGCGAAGACTATCACCATGCCGGCGGCGTGCCGGCTGTGGTGGCCGAGTTGATGAAGGCCAAGCTGCTGCCTTATCCCGAAGCGATGACCGTCAATGGCAAGACTATCGGTGACAATTGCAAGGGTGTCGCCAACGAGAACACCGACGTCATCCGCACCGTTGCCGAGCCGCTGAAGGCCAATGCCGGCTTCATCAATCTCAGCGGCAATCTGTTCGATTCCGCCATCATGAAGATGAGCGGCATCTCGCCGGAATTCCGCGAACGCTATCTCTCCAACCCGAACGACCCGGAAGCCTTCGAAGGCAACGCCATGGTCTTCGATGGTCCCGAGGACTACCACGCCCGCATCGACGATCCGGCGCAAGGCATCGACGAGCACACCATCCTATTCATGCGCGGCGCCGGCCCAATCGGCTATCCCGGCGGCGCCGAGGTCGTCAACATGCAGCCGCCCGCTTATCTCATCAAGAAGGGCATTCACGCGCTGGCCTGCATCGGCGATGGCCGCCAGTCGGGCACATCCGGCTCGCCGTCTATCCTCAACGCTTCGCCGGAGGCCGCCATTGGCGGCGGCCTGGCGCTGCTCAAGACCGGCGACCGTGTGCGCATCGACTTACGCAAAGGCACTGCCAACATCCTCGTCTCCGACGAGGAAATCACGCGGCGCCGTGCCGAACTGCAGGACGATGGCGGCTATCATTATCCCAAGCATCAGACGCCATGGCAGGAGATCCAGCGCTCCATGGTCGACCAGTTCTCGGAGGGCATGGTGCTGAAGCCGGCGGTGAAATACCAGGACGTCGCGCACACCAGCGGCGTGCCGAGGGACAATCACTAAGCACCCGCTTGATATGAAAATGCCGGCCTGATCGGGCCGGCATGAAAGCCTTGGCGTAAGCTTGTTTGGATGGCGGCCTCAGGGTGGAGGCGGGCCGGACGAAGCGGCGATGGCTGTGATGCCGGAGAGTCGTCCTGCCTTGCGGATGACTGGTGTGTGATACTGTTTCTTCATAGGACCCGTTGCCCGTTTTAGATCACTGCTCGCACGCCAACTGATCCCACCTGTCAGTATGACATTGCAGTCCTCGTCAGTTTCGGGTTTTTTGACACGAAATCAAGAGGGGTCCAGAGAGTCGTCCATGATGATGGTTTTCCGCCACGGGCGTATCCTTGCCGCCTAGCCCGATCGACATTGCCCCGGTCGACATTGCTATTGTCGGCGCGGGCATGGCCGGTCTCTTCCTGGCGTGGCGCTTGTCCCAAAGTGAAAAGCCCGCAAGGATCGCTGTTTTCGAATCCGCCGGTCGCGTCGGCGGTCGGGCCTCCACGGTCTCATTTCCCGGAGAGCCGAACTTCGGCATCGATCTCGGCGCGATGATGCTGATGCCGCAACATCGGCTACTCAAAAAACTCATGGCGACGCTGGATGTAAAGCTGTCGGGTATGGACGTCGTCACCGGCGCCAACCGGCTCCATCTGCGCGGTAGGAGCCTGCCCTACGCCGCTATATCGCGCTTTGCGCCGCGCCGCCTGTTTGCCTATGACGTGACGCGTCGGCTGCAGGAAAAAGGCCCGTCCCGCCTGCTGCGAAAGGCGGCAGCACTGATCCTGCCGGGTTCGGAGGCCTTCGGCAGCGCCGAATGGAACGGCGCCGCAGGCTTCGTTTATGGCGGCCGCAAGCTGGCGGATTGGGCGACTTGGGATGTGCTGGCGACGGTCTTGACCCCGGAGGAAATGGCTTTTGCCGAGGACGCGGTGGGCTATTCGTTGCTCCTGCGTGGACCCAACGCCGCCGAGACGTTCAGGCTTGCGCTCGGCGAGCTGAGCGGCGGCCGCTCCTATTGTTCCCCCGATGGCGGGTTCCAGCCGGTTGCGGAGCGAATGGCCGGGCGGATCGCTGTCAGCGGCGGCGCCGTCCATCTCGATCACACCGTGACCGCCATCGCCCGCTCGGCGCAAGGGATGGTCTTGTCTGTCGAGGGGCAGGGCGGGACGGTCGAGGCGCGCAAGGTCGTGCTGGCGTTACCGGTCCGCCCCCTGCGGACCCTGCTGGAAAAGTCCGGCATCGAGCAGCCCAGCGATCTGCCGGCACCGGAACCCTGGCCGATGCTCACGCTGGCCGCCTGCTATGCCAGCCCGTGGTGGGCTCGAAACGGCATCGCGGCCGGCCACAGCGTGACCGATCTGCCGGCTCGCCAGATATGGCAGTTCACAAAAGCGGACGCTCGCGACGCGACGATTCGTCGGAGCGTCGCCATGGCCTATTGCGATGGCAAGCACATGGTATTCTGGCGCTCACTGCTGCCTGAGCTCGCTCGGCGCCACGGCTTTGCGGTTTTGGCCGAGGGACATTCCGCGCTGGAGGCCTTTCACGGCCAGATGGTCGAAGTCCATGGCAAACACGGCGCCATCTCGAAACCCATCGGCGGGTTTGCGCAGGATTGGGGTGCGCCGGCCTATGGCGGCGCGTCGCATGTCTGGGACCGTGGCATAGATATCTCCGGTATAAAACTGGCGAGCCATACGCTCGCTCCGGGCATTCATGTCTGTGGCGAAGCGTGGTCCAACAATCACGGCTGGATCGAGGGCGCGCTGGAAAGTGCGGAAGACCTGTTGCAGCGGGAATTCGGGCTCGACGCCTGGTTTGCCTGAGACTCCGGAAAGGCGATGAAAAACGATCCTACATTCCCATATGAGTGGTCGGCTATCGGACGGAAAGTATCAACGTGACTAAACGGCGCTCTTCCCTCGGTTTCCTCGGCATGTTCGGCCGCTCGGGTGACTTGCGGGAACTGGACAACGCGCTGCGCGGCGCCGACCTTCACCCGGCACTGGTGCCAGAGGGAGTAAAGCTCACCATCGTCAATCTGATGAAGGATCACTGGCCGGACGAGCCCCCGCCAGAGGCTTATCGGTCCGTGGCGCAGCTGTTTGGTTATTGCATCGCAGGCCCACAAACCTTTGAGCAGGCCAATGGGCCGGAGCGGCGGCTGGACGCTGAGCGCCGCATCGAGGCAGCGCTTGAAACCGGCGACAGCCTGGATGCCCAGATCGTGCTGATGGCGCTGCATGGCAAGCTGATCAGCGCCGAAGTCGTCGAGCGCTTTGGGCTAAGTGCGGACTGACCTTCGTAAGGTGAAGCTTACCCGCCCATGCCGCTGCGTGGCAGCTTGATCATCTCGCCGAAGCGGGCGCGCAATTTGTCGTCTAGCAGCTTCGGCACATGGCGCGGGAAGCGCTCGGCAAGCACGCGCTTCTTTTCGATGATCGCCCGCTGCAAGATGTCGGGCCGGCCCTTCTCGTTCCATTCCTTGGGCGAAAAGCGGTCGCCGACGGCCGGATAAAAATACTCGGTCTGCATCAGGCGCAGCGTCTGCTCGTTGCCGAGATAGTGGCCTGGGCCATTCATGCAGACTTCGGTGATGGTGTCGATCGACAGCGCTTCGTCGGTCACTTCGATGCCCCGCACGCAGCGCAGGCAGTGGCCCAGCATGTCATTGTCTATGATCAGGCTCTCCAGGCAAAAGCCGAGCAGCGAGGCGTGCATGCCCGCCGATTCATAGACCAGATTGAGGCCGGCAAGACCGGCCATCACGTCGGTGATCCCCTTTTCATAGCCGGACTGGATGTCGGGCAGTTTCGAATCCGTCATGCCGGCGGCCGAGCCGCCCGGCAGGTCGTAGAACTGCGCCATCTGCGCGCAGGCCGAAGTCAGTACTGCCTGCTCGGCCGAGCCGCCCGACATGGCGCCGGTCCTCAGGTCGGAGACGAACGGCCAGGTGCCGAAGATCGCCGGATGCCCGGGCTTGATGGCGTTGACGTAGATGAGGCCGACCAGCACTTCGGCCACCGCTTGCACCACAGCGCCGGCAATCGCCGCGGGAGCGGTGGCGCCGGCCTGGCCGGCCGATAGAAGCAGGATCGGGATGCCGCCGTCGACACAGGCTTCGAGCACGCCGCAGGCGTCCTCGGCAAACTTCATCGGCGGCACGACGAAGCAATTGGAGTTTGACACGAACGGCCGGGCGCGAAAGTTCTCCTCGCCGCCGGCGATCGCATAAAGCATTTCCAGCGCCGGCTGCACGTTCTCGCGCACCGTGAACGAGGTGCCGACATGCTTCGACGTGCCCATCACGCAGGCGTAGAGCGTGTTGAAGTCCATTTCGAGCGGATCGGGAATGTCGCGCGGCACCATCGGCCGCTGGAAGAAATGGATGTTGTCGAGCCCTTCGACGAGGCGAGCGGCATCATAAATGTCCTGCACCAGCGACTCGCGGTATTCGCGCTTTTCGACATCGACCAGATGCACCGCCGCACCCGCCGTGCCGTAATGCACGCGCTTGCCCTGGATCAGCATGTCATGCCTGGGGTCCTGGCCGTGCAGCGTAAAATTTCGCGCGGCTCGTCTGATCGTGTCCATCACAAGCCCGCGTGGGAAACGGACGCGGCCGTCATCGCCGTAAACGGCGCCGACCCCGGTCAGCGCCTCGACGCAGGAGGGAATGGCATTGGCGAAGCCGACGGTCTCCAGCAGCGTCAGCACCGCTTCATGGATGCGCTCCTGGTCGTTCCGGTTGAGCGGGTCGTAACTGCCGCCTTCAAGCCCGGCACGTACCGGCCTGATGTCGTCGGCCAAAGGTGCTGCCCGCATGGCGCGGCGCGCTTCGCGCCCGCCGGATCGTCGCGAACGCTGGTCGGCTGATGTATCTTTAGGAGCCGCATCCTTAAGAGCCGCATCCTGCTGCTCAACAGCCACTGACATGGGGGGCACTCCACCTTTAGCTTGCGAAACACGACGCGGTGATTGGTCCACCGTCGGCCTGCTTCGTCCCTCTGTCAGCCGACTATGCCGTTGCCATTGGCCCAGCCTATGGGCCAGTCAACGCAGCCGAGTATGCCAGAGAGCTAATGCAGAATGTTGGTGATCATGCCAAGGGCCGGGCTGTTCAAAGCCCCGGCACAGGCAAATCAGGCTGCAGCGGGCCTGCGTCCGGCTGCGGTCGCGAGCTCGCGAATACCCGGCTCGATGTGCTGCAGTGCGATCGAGGAAATGCCCAAGCGCATGAAACGCGACGGCTTTTCGGTGCGATCGAAGAAGCGATCGCCCGGCTCGATGATGACGCTGCGCGAGGCCGCGGCCTCGGCCAGTCCACGTGAATCGGTGCCGCGCGGGCCTTCCAGCCAGAGCGATGTGCCGCCGGCCGAATCGGTCGAGCGCCATTCCGGCAGGAATGCGGAAATCGCATGGACCAGACGCTTGCGCCGCTCGTCGAAGGCCGACGACAGCCGCCGCACCAGGGCTTCGTGATGGCCGAGCGACAGGAACAGCGCGACCGCGCGCTGGTTGTTGGCCGGCGGGTGCCTGAGCATGAAGCGACGCAGCGCCCTGAGCTCGGAGATTAGTCCAGCCGAAGCGACGATGTAGCCAAGCCGCAGGCCCGGAGCCAGCGTCTTCGACATCGAGCCGACATAGACGACGCGACCCGAGCGATCGAGGCTCTTCAGCGCCTGCTGCGGCGCCTCGTCGAGAAGCTGGCTGTCATAGCCGTCCTCGATGATGATCTGGTTGTGGCGGTTGGCGCGCGCCAGAAGGTCCTGCCGCCGCTCCGCCGACAGCGGCACCATGGTCGGGCAGTGGTGGCTGGGGGTGACGAAGACAAAGCCGGAATCGTTGGGAATGGACGAGGTGACGATGCCGGACTGATCGACCGGAACCGGCTGGATTTCGGCGCCTGCCAAGCGGAAGATCGAGCGCGCGTCGGGGTATCCCGGGTCTTCCATCGCGACCTTGGAGCCCTTTGTCATCAGCAGTGTCGCCAGCATATAGAGCGCGTTCTGGGCGCCCAGCGTGACGATGATCTCGTCCGGATTGGCGAAGATGCCGCGCCGCGGCAACAGCCGCGCCTGGATCTGCTCGATCAAGAGCGGATCGTCACGATCGACCATGTCGGAGGCCCAGTTGCGGATTTCGAGCACGGCCAGCGCCATGCGGTTGCACTCACGCCATTCGGCTGTCGGGAACAGCGCCGGGTCGAACTGGCCGTAGACGAAGGGGTAGGAGGACTTGATCCAGTTGTCGTGCTTGGCCGGTGGCGGCATGTCGCTGGCGGCGATCTGCCGGCGTGCCTTCCAGTCGATCTCGTTCTGCTGGTCGGGCGCCTTCTGGTGCGGCTTGGCGGGGGTGGCCAGCACATCCGGATTGACGAAATGGCCGCGCCGTTCGCGCGCCACCAGGAAACCTTGGTCGACCAATTGCTGGAACGCCAGCACCACAGTGCCGCGCGCGACGCCGAGTTTTTCAGCCAGGATGCGGCAGGACGGAAGCGGCATCGAAGCGGCGATCTGCCGGTCGAGAATGGCGGCGACGATCGCCTGACGGATCTGCGCCTGCAGGGTCTGGCCCGATTCCGCCGAAATCCGGAACAGGCCGGACCATATGGCCGTGTCGTTACGCTGTGGCATGGAAGGTGTTCCTCGATGGCCAGTCTTTTTGCTTGGCTGGACCAGCGGAAGGTAACCGTGGCACAAGGGGTTGCGCCAATCAATTTTTCTGATCGCTGGGATTTATGCCAGTGATCTATGCGCGACGCGCAGCGTCGTCGCATCCCCGGGTGACGCTTGCGTCATCCCGCAGCGCGGACGCCCGCGCGATGCGAAGCGTCGTCGCGCCTCATTATCCCCAGCGCGACGCGCAGCGTCGTCGCTACTCCCATCAAATCATCCAGCGCGGCGCGCAGCGTCATAGCTCCATCACATCGCACTATGCTGCACTGCGTCATCCCCACGCATTGAAACATGCGGAATTCGGCTCAATAAGATCAGCGCGACGACACGCGCCGGAAACATCCGGTCTGATAAGATGTCGTGAAAAACGATCAGGAGCCGAAAGTGGATCATTCCTCCTTCGACAAACAGCTTGTCGCCTTGCGTGCTGCGCGCGCGGCGGCATCGGGTACGATGCGCGAGGCTTTTGCCGCCGACCCCAAGCGCTTCGAGACGTTCTCGGCCAGCGACGGCGACCTTTTGCTCGACTGGTCGAAATGCGCGGTCGACCAGGGCACGATGGAACTGCTCGAGAAGCTCGCCGCCGCCGCCGATCTCGAAGGTCGCCGCGCCGCAATGTTTTCCGGCAAGAAAATCAACATCACCGAAGACCGCGCCGTGCTGCACACGGCGCTGCGCAACCTCTCGGGCAAGGGCGTCACCGTCGATGGCCAGGACGTCAAGGCGGATGTGCTGTCCGTGCTCGACGCCATGGGCGCTTTCGCCGACGCCATTCGCTCCGGCAAGGCCGCCGGCGCCACCGGCAAGAAAATCACCGACATTGTCAACATCGGCATTGGCGGCTCCGATCTCGGCCCGGCCATGGCGACGCTGGCGCTGGCGCCCTATCACGACGGCCCGCGCGCGCACTACGTCTCCAACATCGACGGCGCCCATATCCACGACACGCTGAAGGGCCTGTCGGCCGAAACCACCCTGTTCATCATCGCCTCGAAGACCTTCACCACGGTCGAGACGATGACCAATGCCGAGACGGCGCGCGAATGGGTGCAGAAGGCGCTCGGCAAGGAAGCTGTCGGCAAGCATTTCGCCGCCGTCTCGACCGCGCTCGACCTGGTTTCCAAGTTCGGCATCGAAGCGGATCGCGTGTTCGGCTTCTGGGACTGGGTCGGCGGCCGCTATTCGCTGTGGGGCGCCATCGGCCTGCCGGTGATGATCGCCATCGGCCCGCGCAACTTCCGCGCCTTCCTCGATGGCGCGCATGAGATGGACGAGCACTTCCGCACCGCACCCCTGCAGAAGAACCTGCCGGCGCTGCTGGGGCTGGTCGGCTGGTGGCATCGCGTGATCTGCGGTTATCCGGCGCGTGCGGTCATCCCTTATGACCAGCGCCTTTCCAGGCTGCCGGCCTATCTGCAGCAGCTCGACATGGAATCGAACGGCAAGGGCGTCACCCTCGACGGCACGCCGGTGACGACGCCGACCGGACCGCTGGTCTGGGGCGAGCCCGGCACCAATGGCCAGCACGCCTTCTTCCAGCTGCTGCACCAGGGCACCGATTCCATCCCGGTCGAGTTCCTTGCCGCTGCCGTCGGCCATGAGCCGGATCTGAAGCACCAGCACGATCTACTGCTTGCCAATTGCCTGGCCCAATCGGAAGCGTTGATGAAGGGCCGCACGCTGGACGAGGCTCGCGCGCAGATGCTGGCCAAGGGCATGAAGCCGGCCGATGTCGACAGAATAGCCCCGCACCGCGTCTTCTCCGGCAACCGCCCCTCGGTGACGATCCTCTACCGCAAGCTCGACCCGCGCACCTTCGGCCGGCTGATCGCGCTTTACGAGCACCGCGTCTTCGTCGAAGGCACTCTGTTCAACATCAATTCCTTCGACCAATGGGGCGTCGAGCTCGGCAAGGAGCTGGCGACCGGCCTGTTGCCAGTCGTGGAAGGCAAGGAGAGCGCCGCCAAGCGCGACGCATCGACGGCCGGGCTGGTGGCGCGCATCCAGCAACTGCGGGGGGCGCAATGAAAAATCCGGCCGACATCAAGGGCATATTGTTCGACAAGGACGGCACGCTTGTCGATTTCAACGCGACCTGGCTCGGCATCGCCGATTTCATGGCCATGGATGCTGCCGAGGGCGATCGCTGGAAAGCCGACAGGCTGCTTTCAGCGGCGGGCTTCGATTTTGTCGCCAAGCGTTTCAAGCCGGATTCCATCTTCGCCTCGGGCACCAACATGGATGTCGTCGAACTATGGTTCCCGCGCCTGTCCGACGAGGACCAGATGCTGGCCGTCGCCCGTTTCAACGAGATCACCTCGGTGCAAGGCTCATCGATGGCGGTGGCCTTGCCCGGCATCGTCGCGGCGCTGACGGCTCTGCACAAGCGATCCTACCGGCTCGGCGTCGCCACCAATGATTCGACTGCCGGTGCCGAAAAGACCATGGTCACGCTCGGCGTCGCGCAGCTGTTCACCGCCGCCTATGGCTATGACGCGGTCGCCAATCCGAAACCGGCGCCGGACACGATCGTCGCCTTTTGCGACCTGACCGGGTTGAAGGCGTCCGAGATCGCCATGGTCGGCGACAACCGCCACGACCTGGAGATGGCGCGTGCCGGCGGCTGCGGCCTGGCGGTCGGCGTGCTCTCCGGCACCGGCACGCGGGAATCGCTGGCGTCGATCGCCGATGTCGTTCTGGATTCGGTTGCCGACTTGCCGGACTTTCTGTCGGCGCGGGTCAAGGAGACGGTCTGACGGGGGCCTGGGGCAAACTCAATTCGGCTCGGGATTTCCCCGCCAATGGCCGAGTTGGGGGAAGCAGCCATGAAACTATGGAGCTTCTGGTTTGTTTTCGGACATAGTGGGCTACTCATCAGCAGAGCAAACGTACCCGCATCTGCCGCACATGGTCTTGGCGCTTGCGTTATCGATGTCTTCGCCAGGCTGAAGCTCGAAGCCGCGATTTTCGCACTTTGGGCAAACTATGAAGCCGATACGTTGAACAACTTTAATCCACGCCATTCGACTTCTCCTATCAACGGCTAATCCAATCTATTTTCTGCCCCTTGAGGTTTGTCCACAATGAGTAGAATCCGGCCATTCAGAGCGACTGGGCTTTGCCGCGTCGCGCTAGCAATCTTCCGGCTCGAACCAAAACACACCGCTCGGCTTGGTCACATCACCCTTTGCGTCGCCGAAATCCGGCACCTGATATTCGGCGAGCAATCGTAGCCGCGACAGCGGCAGATCGGCGCGGCGGGGATCGCCGACCAGCACCTCGATGCCGGCTGCCAGGCAGCGGTCGAGGAACGGGATCATCCGCAGAGCAACCTCGCGGCCGTAGAACACGTCGCCGGCAAGCACGAGGTCGACCGCTGGCGGCGGGCCCGTCGTGATATCCTGGTCGACAATGGTGATCTCGACGCCGTTGGCCAACGCGTTGAGGCCGATCGCGGCGACGCCGTTGCGATCGATCTCCGCCGCGATCACCGCGCTGGCGCCGGCCTTGGCGGCGGCGATGCCGACGAGGCCCGAGCCGGCGCCGAGGTCGAGCACGCGGTGACCGGCCACGATTTGCGGATGGTCGAGTATATAGCGCGCCAGCACGGCGCCGCCGGCCCAGGCATAGGCCCAGTAGGGCGGCTGCGGCTCAGCTTCGTGCTCCTCGGTCTGGCTGCCGTCTTCCGGTCCATGAGCTCGCCACTCGACAAGCCGCCTCAGGCCGCTGCCGGAATGAGCCGTATAGAGCTGGATTTCACGAAGGGCGGGAACGGGCGCAAGCCGCAGGTTCGCCTTGATGAACACTACTGCATCGGGACGCCGACTATCGTCCGCCATCCCGCCGTCGCTAGGCTCGCCGTTCAAATTATTCCCGCAGCGCCCGGCGCAAAATCTTGCCCACCGGCGTCTTCGGCAGCTCGGTCCTGAACTCGATGTATTTCGGCCGCTTGTAGCCGGTCAGGTTCTCGCGGCAGTAGGCGGTCAGCGCCTCGACGGTCAGCGCCGGGTCCTTCTTGACCACGAACAGCTTCGGCACTTCGCCCGAATGCTCGTCCGGCACGCCGACCGCCGCCACTTCGAGCACGCCCGGATGCTGGGCGACGACTTCCTCGAGTTCGTTGGGATAGACGTTGAAGCCGGAGACCAGGATCATGTCCTTCTTGCGATCGACGATCTTGGTGTAGCCGCGCTCGTCCATGAAGCCCATGTCGCCGGATTTGAAGAAGCCGTCCTTGGTCATCACCTTGGCGGTCTCGTCCGGCCGGTTCCAGTAACCGGCCATGACTTGCGGCCCGCGGATGCAGATCTCGCCGACTTCGCCGAGCGGCAGGTTGTTGCCGTCATCGTCGCGGATGACGATCTCGGTCGACGGCAGCGGCAGGCCGATCGTGCCGGTGAAATTGCTGTCGCTGAACTTGTTGGCGGTGGCCACGGGCGAGGTCTCCGATAGCCCGTAGCCCTCGGTGATCGAATTGCCGGTCAGCGCCTTCCAGCGCTCGGCAACCCCCTTCTGCACCGCCATGCCGCCACCCAGCGTCATGATCAGCGGCTTGAAGTCGAGCTTGCGGAAATCCTCGTTGTTGAGCAGCGCGTTGAACAGCGTGTTGAGGCCGGGGAAAATGTGCATCGGGTATTTCTGCAGCTCCTTGACGAAGCCGGGAATGTCGCGCGGGTTGGGAACGAGCACGTTCTGGGCGCCCTGCTGCATGCCCATCAGCGCGTTCACCGTCAGCGCGAAGATATGGTAGAGCGGCAGTGCGCAGATGAAGTTGAGATGCGCCGGTTTCGGCTTGATCGCATAGGCGTCCTGCAGCCACAGCGTGTTCTGCGCGACATTGGACAGCACATTGGAGTGCAGCAGCACAGCACCCTTGGAAATCCCCGTGGTTCCGCCGGTATATTGCAGGAAGGCGACGTCGCTGGCTTCCATCTTGGCCGGTTTGAAGGCGATGCCGGCGCCGGCTTTCACCGCCGCATTGAACTTGACATGGCCGGGCAGCGACCAGGCCGGCACCATCTTCTTCACCCGGCGCACGACGAGGTTGACGATCGTGCCCTTGAGGACGCCGAGCATGTCGCCCATCGCCGCGACCACCACATGCTTGACCGCCGTCCTGGCAATCACCGCGTCCAGGGTGCTGGCGAAATTCTCCAGAATGACGATCGCCTGCGCGCCGGAATCCTTGAGCTGATGTTCGAGCTCGCGCGGCGTGTAGAGCGGATTGATGTTCACCACGACATAGCCGGCGCGAAGCAAGGCCATCATCGCCACCGGATATTGCAGCACATTCGGCATCATCAGCGCCACGCGTGCGCCCTTCTGCAGGCCCTTCGATTGCAAATAGGCGCCGAAGGCGGCCGATTGCCGCTCGAGTTCGGCATAGGAGATCGACTTGCCCATGCAGACGTATGCCGGCTGGCCGGAAAACTGCTTGCAGGCGCCGACGAGGAAGTCGCCGATCGAACTGTAGGGCAGGGCGCCGATCTCCGCCGGCACGACTTTCGAATAGCTTTTTAGCCATGGCTTTTCCGGCAACCCCGCGGCAAGCGCCGTCAGCGTATTCGGCAGTTTTTTGGCCACGCCCGTCGACGGCTTCGAGGCGGGCTTCGCCGCGGCTGTCTTGGCGGCTGGCGGCTGGGCGGGCTTTGCAGCGGGTGCTGTCTTCCCAGCGCGGTTGACCGCAGGTTTCGCCGCCGGCTTGGCGCTTGCCTTCGCCTGCGTCGAGGTTGCCGTTGGCTTGACGGCGGGAGTGGCTTTGGCCGGTGGCGCTTTCGACTTGGCGGCAGCGGCGGCCGGTTTTGAAGCTTTCGCCGCTTTTGCTTTCGCCGGGGCCGTTGTCTTTGTTGCTTTCGCCACCTCTAGCCTCCCTGGGTCGTTCTGTTGCCTGCTCCTGCTGCGCCGCCTCGATGTGGTGAGGCGTCCTCCGCTGCAGCGATGTCGCGGATTCCCGGAAAATCCAGCGTGTCATCTATCTATTGCGACTATCGGCGGCCGTGCAAGTCTTGCCCCAGCGGCAGGACGGCAAAGGTTTGCCGTCGAAATCCTTCCCGCGATGCCAGCTCAGGCAATGCCGTCCTGTCATCTCGGTGGCGAAACCCAGGCTTGTGGATTTTTGGCTTAGGATTGCTGCGATCAATGAAAAAATGCGGTCGTTAACAATCCCGTGATTAGCAGATTTTGCTATTTGTTTCTGCAGTTCGTCAAAGACCGAGAAATATTTTCTGCTTACGGTGGGGTAGGCAAACAGGGTGTTCCAAAGCCGGAAAAACGGTGCTTATATGCGCGCTTCGCGAGCCTATAGAGGGGCTTGGAAGAACATCAGGGAGTGCTCAATGAAAAAGAAACTGACTTTTGCAGCCGCGTTGCTGGCTGCAAGCGTCCTCGGCGGTGTGGCCAATGCCAAGACGCTGGTCTATTGCTCGGAGGCCTCGCCGGCCAACTTCGACCCGGGTACCACGACGGGCGGCAACGACTTCGACGCCTCGTCGCGCACCGTCTATTCGCGCCTGGTCGAGTTCAAGCATGGCGGCACCGAAGTTGTGCCCGGTCTCGCCGACAAATGGGAGATTTCGGACGACGGTCTGGTCTATACTTTCCACCTGCATCCGGGCGTGAAGTTCCAGACGACGGATTTCTTCAAGCCGACGCGTGATTTCAATGCCGACGACGTCGTCTTTTCGTTCGATCGCCAGTTCAACAAGGAAAACCCCTGGAACGGCGAGAAGTACCTGCCGAACCTGACCTGGGACTACTACACCGGCATGGACATGCCGAAATACGTCGCCAAGTGGGAAAAGGTCGATGACCTGACCGTGAAGCTGACGCTGACCGAGCCGAACGCGCCGATGCTGGCCAATCTCGGCATGGACTTCGCCTCGATCGTGTCGAAGGAATATGCCGACCAGCTGGAAAAAGACGGCAAGATGGCCGACTTCTCGACCAAGCCGGTCGGTACAGGTCCGTTCCAGTTCGTCGACTACCAGCTGGATTCGGTCATCCGCTATGCGGCCAACCCGGACTACTTCAAGGGCAAGGAAAAGATCGACGATCTCGTCTTCGCGATCACGCCTGACGCCACCGCCCGCATCCAGAAGGTGCTCGCCGGCGAATGCGATATCGCGCCCTATCCGAATCCTGCCGACATCGGCACGATCAAGGCCAACGCCGACGTGACCCTGATGGATCAGGCTGGCCTCAACATCGGCTATATGAGCTACAACACCACCATCCCGCCGCTCGACAAGCCTGAAGTGCGCCATGCGCTCAACCAGGCGATCGATCGGGAATCGCTCATCAAGTCGCTGTTCCAGGACGCTGGCGCCACGCCGGCCGTAAACTTGATCCCGCCGACCATGTGGTCGTGGAACAAGGACGTGAAGTCCGACGCCTATGATCCGGAAGCCGCCAAGAAGGTGCTGGCCGATGCCGGATTGAAGGAGATCCAGCTTTGGGCCTCCGACCGCGTCCGTCCCTACAACCCGAACTTCCAGCGCGCCGCCGAACTGATCCAGGCTGACTGGGCCAAGGTCGGCGTCAAGGCGGAAATCGTCAGCTACGAGTGGACGAAGTACCGCGAAGAAGGCAAGAAGAAGGAACGCCCGGGCGCCTTCCAGATCGGCTGGACCGGTGACAATGGCGATCCGGACAATTTCTTCGCCACGCTGTTCGCCTGCTCGGCTATCGGCGTGTCGAACTACTCCAGCTGGTGCGACAAGGACTTCGAGGATCTGATCCAGAAGGCCAAGAAGACCAGCGACCAGGCCGAACGCACCAAGCTCTATGAAGAGGCGCAGGTTGTCTTCCAGAAGCAGGCTCCGGCCTTCCTCATGGCACACAGCCAAGTCTACGCAGTCGTGCGCAAGAATGTCAGCGGCTTCATGATGGACCCGCTCGGCATTCATCGCTTCGACGGCGTCGACAAGGCCGAATAGAACTGTTAGGCGGGCGGCGCGCAATCAGGCGCCGCCCGCTTTTCAAGATGCTCCGATATCTCCTAAATAAAATCGTCTTGGTGCTGCCGACGCTGATCGGCATCACCATCTGCGCCTTCGCTTTCGTCAGGCTGCTGCCCGGCGATCCCATTCTTGCCATGGCCGGCGAGCATGGCGTGTCGCCCGAGCGTTACGCGGAACTGAAGGAACAGTTCGGCTACAATTTGCCGATCTGGGAGCAATACGCGCATTATGTCCGCGATGCCGCGACCGGTAATTTCGGCGTGTCGATTTCGTCCAAGCGGCCGGTCATCGAAGATTTCATGACGCTGTTCCCGGCAACCATCGAGCTCTCCGTCTTCGCCATGATCTTCGCCATGGTGCTGGCCATACCGGCCGGCATCATTGCTGCGGTCAAACGCGGCTCCTGGTTCGACCAGGGGCTTATGGGCACCGCCCTCGTCGGCTATTCCATGCCGATCTTCTGGTGGGGCCTGCTGCTGATCATCTTTTTCTCCGGCTATCTCGGCTGGACCCCGGTTTCAGGCCGCATCGGCCTTCAGTTCTTTATCAAGCCGATCACCGGCTTCTTGACCCTCGACAGCCTGCTCTACGGCAAGTGGGATGCTTTCCGCTCGGCATTGAGTCACCTGGTGCTGCCGACAATTGTGCTCGGCACCATCCCGCTGGCGGTGATCGCGCGCCAGACGCGCTCGGCCATGCTCGAAGTGCTGGGCGAAGACTATGTGCGGACCGCCCGCGCCAAGGGCCTGTCGTCGTCCCGCGTCATCGGCGTGCATGCGCTGCGCAATGCGCTGATCCCGGTGGTCACCACCATCGGCCTGCAGGTCAGTACCCTGCTCGCCGGCGCCATTCTCACAGAAACCATCTTCGCCTGGCCGGGCATCGGCAAGTGGATGGTCGAATCCATATCCAAGCGCGACTATGTCGTCGTGCAGTCAGGCTTGCTGCTGATCGCCCTTATCGTCATGGCGGTGAACCTGATCGTCGACGTGCTTTATGCCGTCATCAACCCGCGCATCAGGGCGGCGTGATGAGCCAGTCGACCGAAATCGCCCCGATGGCCGCCGGCAACCCTGACCGTCTGACCGGCTTCAGGACCTTCTGGCACTATTTCTCGGTAAACCGCGGCGCCGTCATCGGCCTGTTCGTCTTCATCCTTTTGGTGCTGGCCGCGCTCTTTGCACCGCTGCTGGCACCCTATGCGCCCGACATCCAGGACAAGACAGCTTTCCTGCGTCCGCCGGCCTGGCAGGCAGGCGGCAGCATGGAATATCTGCTTGGCACCGACGCGGTCGGCCGCGACATGCTCTCGCGTCTGCTCTATGGCGCGCGTTTCTCGCTGCTCATCGGCGCCGTCGTGGTCACGCTGGCGCTTGTCGGCGGCATCACGCTCGGCCTTTTGGCCGGCTATTTCCGGGGCTGGGTCGACGTGGCGATCATGCGGGTCATGGATCTGATCCTGTCCTTCCCGTCGCTGCTCTTGGCGCTGGTTCTGGTCACCATCCTCGGCCCCGGCCTGTTCAACGCCATGCTGGCCATCGCGCTTGTCCTGCAACCCCACTTTGCCCGTCTGGTGCGCGCTGCCGTCATGGCCGAAAAGAGCCGCGAATATGTGGTCGCCGCCAAGGTCGCCGGCGCCGGCCATATAAGGCTTATGCTGCGCACCATCCTGCCCAACTGCCTGGCGCCGCTGATCGTCCAGGGCACGCTGTCCTTCTCCAACGCCATCCTGGAGGCGGCCGCTCTCGGCTTTCTCGGCCTTGGTGCCCAGCCGCCGACGCCGGAATGGGGCACCATGCTCGCCTCGGCGCGTGAATTCATCCTGCGCGCCTGGTGGGTGGTGACCTTCCCCGGTCTGGCCATCCTCATCACCGTGCTTGCCATCAACCTGATCGGCGACGGTCTGCGCGATGCGCTCGATCCGAAGCTGAGGAGGTCGTAATGGCGCTGCTCGACATCCGCAATCTCGTCGTCGAGTTCCAGACCGCATCCGGCCCGTTCCGCGCGGTCGATGGCGTCTCGCTCCATGTGAACGAACGTGAAGTGCTGGCCATCGTCGGCGAATCCGGCTCCGGCAAGTCGGTGTCGATGCTGGCTGTGATGGGGCTGTTGCCGTGGACGGCGACGGTCACTGCCGACCAGATGAGCTTCAACGGTCGCGATCTTCTGAAGATGAGCCCGGCCGACCGTCGCAAGATCGTCGGCAAGGACATGTCGATGATCTTCCAGGAGCCGATGGCCAGTCTCAATCCGTGCTTCACCGTCGGCTTCCAGATCGAGGAAGTGCTGCGCTTCCATATGGGCATGGACAAGGCCCAGCGTCGCGAGCGCGCCATCGAATTGCTGACGCAGGTCGGCATTGCCGAGCCGGCCGAACGGCTGAACTCGTTCCCGCACCAGATGTCGGGCGGCCAGTGCCAGCGGGTGATGATCGCCATCGCCATCGCCTGCAATCCCAAGCTTCTGATCGCCGACGAGCCGACCACCGCGCTCGACGTTACCATCCAGAAGCAGATCCTCGACCTGCTGGTCTCGCTGCAGGTCAAATACGGCATGGGCCTGATCATGATCACCCACAACATGGGCGTCGTCGCCGAGACCGCCGACCGCGTCATCGTCCAGTACAAGGGCCGCAAGATGGAAGAGGCCGACGTGCTGTCGCTGTTTGAATCGCCGAAGAGCAATTACACCCGCGCGCTTTTGTCGGCGCTGCCGGAAAATGCCGTCGGCGACCGGCTGCCGACCGTCTCGGACATGCTGTTCGAACCGGCTGCCGGGGGCGTCTGATGAGCATCAAGGTCGTCGAAGGCAAGGACATCGTGCGCGACTATCACGTCGGCGGCGGCCTGTTTCGCGGCGCGCGCACCGTGCATGCGGTCAAGGGCGTCTCGTTCAGCGTCGACAAGGGCAAGACGCTGGCCATCGTCGGTGAATCGGGCTGCGGCAAGTCAACGCTGGCGCGCATCATCACGCTGATCGATCCGGCAACGTCGGGCGAACTGTTCATCGACGGCAACAAGGTCGACATCGCAAGGAACGGCCTGACCAGGGAGATGCGCCGCAAGGTGCAGATCGTCTTCCAGAACCCTTACGGATCGCTCAATCCGCGCCAAAAGATCGGAGATGTGCTGGGCGAGCCGCTGCTCATCAACACCGACAAGCCGGCCGAAGAGCGGCGCGACCTCGCCATGAGGATGCTGAAGAAAGTCGGCCTCGGAACCGAGCACTACAATCGCTATCCTCACATGTTCTCGGGCGGCCAGCGCCAGCGCATCGCCATTGCCCGCGCGCTGATGCTGAACCCGAGCCTGCTGGTGCTTGACGAACCGGTCTCCGCGCTTGATCTTTCGGTGCAGGCGCAGGTGCTCAACCTGCTCGCCGACCTGCAGGACGAATTCCAGCTGACCTATGTCTTCATCAGCCACGATCTGTCGGTCGTGCGCTACATCGCCGACGATGTGATGGTGATGTATTTCGGCGAAGCCGTCGAATACGGCTCGCGCGAGGAGGTCTTCGCCGACCCCAAGCACAACTACACCAGAACGCTGTTCGCCGCGACGCCGCGCGCCGACGTCGCCTCGATCAAGGCGCGGTTGGCGAAGAAGAAGGCCGCCTGACCTCTCACCGAGAATTGTTTTTGAACAATCGGAAATGCGTCGCGGCGGTGGTTTGCCGGCAGGATTGATCGCTATCTGCGAGCTGCCGGGCGCAAGCCGCGTCGCAGGTTGGGGTGCGCCCCATCACTCACCCGCTCCGTGCTGGTAAAGCTCGTCCATGCTGAGCATTGCCAGGGTTGCGAAGGGGGCCTGTTTTTTCACCCGACCGCGGCTCAAGATCACCACGTCGTCGCAGAACGATATGGTGCTGTAATGATGACTGATGACAATGGTGGTGCGGCGGCCGGCCCGCGATTTCAGCGTCTCGACAATAGCGGCTTCTGACAACCCATCCACCGCACTGGTGGCTTCGTCGAGGATGAGAATATCGGGATCGCGCACCAGCGCCCGCGCCAGGGCGATCCTTTGCCTTTGTCCGGCTGACAGGTTGATGCCCCGGTATCCGACCAGCGTCGCGTAACCCTGCGGCAGGTGCTCGATGAATTGATGTGCCTCGGCCAGCCTTGCGGCGCGCATGGCGTCGCTGGCCGAGGCCGTGTCGTAGCCGTAGATAATGTTTTCAAAAATGGTGCCATCGACCAGTTCCAGCTCCTGACTGGCCAGGGCAATGTTCCGCCGCCACTGGCTTGGGTCGACTTCATCGAGCGGTGCCCCATCGACGAGGATCCTGCCGCTGTCGGGTTTGACGAAGCGGCACAGGAGATTGACGATCGTCGTCTTGCCGGCGCCCGAGCGGCCGATCAGCGCAGTCGAGCGGCCGCTGCGGATGTCGAACACCGCCTTATGCAGCACCGCCTCGCGCGCGTCGGGGCCTGACAGGGGACCGGAATAGGCGAAGCTCACATCATCGAAGCTGATCCCTTGGCGCAAGCCGTCGAACGGCAGGCTGCCCTGCGGCGCCTCGGGCTTGTCGGAAGGATCGAGCAGCCATTGTACCTCCTCCAGCGAGCCGCTCATGCCTTGCAACTGACTCCAGGACATCTGCAAGGCGCGCATATGCGGCTGCAGTCGGTAGAGCAGGATGAGGAAGGCGACGGTCAGCGGGAAGCTTACATTCGCCAGCCAGGCTCCGATCACCACCGCCAGGAACAGCATTGCGTGCAACACCTCGGTCAGTGGCGGCAAGACGCCCTGGCGGATTGAAAGCACGAAAGCCGCCCGCCGCACCCCGTCGGACGCTTTGGCGAAGACCGCCTTTTCGCGGTTCTCCTGCCCGAAGATGCGAATCAGGCGCCCGGCATGCACCAGATGCAGCATCTGCGACGCCAGTGCGCTGTTGCGCGAGACGACGCTGCGGCTCGGCGCCTTCAGATTGGACGACAAAACCCCGTGCGCCAGCTGGACAAGCGCCAGCCCTAGAGTCACCAGCAGCGTCATCTGCCAAGAGAGGAGCAGGAGGAAGGCGAGCAGGATGACGGCGGCCGAGGCACTGACGATCGCGCCGAGCAGGGCCTGGATAGCGTCGGATGCTCGCCAGGATTCGTTGGAGATGATGTTGAGCAGCCGCCCGGGGCTTTGCTGCAGGAAAAAGGGGTAGCCGACCCTGAGCAACTGCTCCGACAGTGCGCTACGGATCGAATAACCTGCCTTGCCGTAGATGTAGCTGGTCAGCAGAGTGTTGGCGAAGGCAAAGACATTTTTCAGTACGATCGAACCGAGGATCGCGGCCGAAATGGCGATCAGCCGCTGGCGCTCGCCGAGGTCCGCTCCAACCTGCTGGAGGAGGGCGGAGAAACCGGCCATGCCTGATGTTTCGCCACGTCCCATAATGATGCCGAGCAGCGGAATGATGAGACCGATGCCGAGGCCTTCCAGCGCGGCGCCTGCAAGCCCGAGCCCCACCACGACGGGAACGAGCCGCAACAGCCTGCCACCAAGCGCGCGGCGCAGCATTGGCAGGGCTGACGGAATCAGTGACATTATCGCGCTCTGGCCTCCGCATTGGCTTCGCTGGCTTCTCGGTCGTGGCGCAGCGGCAGCCGTTTTGGCCATCCCATCATGACGAGCAGCGCAAATCTGGCGGCACCTGCCAGATTCATAACGACAATAGGCCAGTGCGACAGATCGAGGTCGCGGTCAAAGCGAGGACGGCCCGCCAGTTCCCTGAACGCGGCCCGCGCGGACCAATAGACATGGCGAAGCAGCCAAGGGGCGTGGCGGACATGTTTCAGGCACAGCGCACCATTACCGAGGCTATAGTCGCGGTGCAGCCTGTCGATCGATTTGCGGTCTCGCCGGCCGTGATGATGCAAGACCGTCATGTCGGGCACATACTCGACCGGCATGCCGAGCAGCATCGCCCGCACGAGATAATCAGTATCTTCAGCCGAGCGTAGCGGGCCGCCAGCGCCGAAGCGTTCGTCGAACGACCCGATGCGGGCCGCGACGTCGCGGTGCATGGTCATGTTGCAGCCGAGCACGAAGCCGCCGGGGTGGACCGCCGGGGTCAGCCGCTCGCTTGCCTCGTAGAGCTTTATGGTGAAGGGCAGGTCCTGGGCATCACCGAGCTCGACCCGGCCGCCGCGGATCAGCCACTTCTCGCCACTCCGGTAGTGCCGCTCCAGGTCGCGGAGATAGTCGCGGTCGAGCTTGCAGTCGTCGTCGACGAAGACCAGCACGCGGCCTCGCGCTCGCGCCAATCCGGCATTGCGGGCAGCGGCTAGTCCGGGGCGAGTCTCCGAGACGGCTGTGACTGGGATGTCGGAAGTTTCGGCGATAGCGGCCAGCCGCTTTGACGTGCCGTCCCGTGAACCATTATCGACCACCACCAACTCTGCCGCGAAGGTGGCGTGCACCCGGCATGCCGCCTGGATCGAGGCTATGCAAGCCTCCAGCACAGCGGCGCGGTCGCGCGTGCAGACGATGAAACTGACCTCGAGCGACGGCCGCTCCGATCGGGGAGATGTCGGGACAGGCGCACTCGCAAACTGGTGATCGCGCAGGAGCGGGTGGGGCCTGTCGGTCATACCAGTCCCCGCTGATAACGCGCAAGCACCGCTTCGGCCGGCGTGGTTTTGAAGAAGTAGGCCACCGCGTCCGCCCGCTTTCCGGCCCTTATCGAGAGCAGGCTGAGCCAAGGCGCCCAGACGCCGGGACGCAGCGCATATTGTTCGCGGCGCCGGATGAAATTCCATCTCGCCGTCCGCGTGAGCAATTCGTGGGTCAGCGGCGGTTCTCCTTCGTCGCCGACGAGTTGGTAGAGGAAATAAAACAGGTTCAGCGCGCCTGCCTCGAAGCTTGGCCGTGTGTCGGTCGGCAGCTCGGAAATCCGCTCTTCGAGCGCACGGATGAAATCGGCTGCGCGCGAAACCGTGTCGAAAGAGACGGCGTCGCCGATGTCGCGCAGATCAGCTGTGGTTTCCGCAAGCCCCTCACGCTCGAGATTTTCGGCCACGATCCGCAAATGCGTCCTGCGCATTTCCTTGGCATGCCGCATGGTCACGCTTCCCGCATGGATGCGATAGACGAGCAGGCTATCGGGCAATATGGTCGCCGGGAAACGGCCGGCAAGCCGTCTGAAGAGATCAAAATCCTCGGCATGTCTATATTTAGGATCGTAATAGAGATCGTTGTTCCCAATGACATTCCTGTTGTAGATCACCGTCGGATGTAAGAATATCGTAAAGAACATCGACAATATGTCGAGCCGGCCGAGCCGGAACACCGGGTCTAGCCTGCCTTTGGCGATACGGCCGTGAAGCAAGGTATCGACGCAGGCGCCGCAGAAGCCGAGATCGGGCCGCCGCTCGAACAGTGCGACCTGGCGCGAGAGGCGCCGGGGATAGGCGACATCGTCCGCATCCATTCGCGCAACAAGCTCGCCCTGGGCCAGTCGTAGCCCTTCATTCAGGGTGGCGACGAGGCCGCGGTTCTCACGCGAGATGACAGAAACGCGATTGTCTGCCCGGCGGTATCGTTCGAGAATCTCGAGCGAGTTGTCAGTCGATCCGTCATCGATAGCGATGACCTCCAGGCGATCGTAGTCTTGCCGCAGAATGCTCTCCAGCGCAGCGGTGAGATAAGGCCCGGCATTGTAGACCGGCAGCAGGACGGAGACGAGCGGCGCGGTGGTCATCTCTGCGCATCCGTTCGCCGGAGTTCGAGTGCGGCGCGGCCATCGGGGGATCCGCCGGGATAGGCGTCCGCCGCCCTGCCGAGCCAGCCGGCATCGCCAGAGCGTGCCTGGGAGCGGCGGCGCGCTACATAGGGGAAGCGGCGCTTGAGGCCGTTGAGCGGCTTTTCGAAAGCCGTCCACGAGATCGAAGCGACGGCGATCGTGGCGGCGCTCGCGACCAGGAAACGCCCTGGCCCCTGCTCCGAGACATTGAGCGGGATCCAGGGCTGTGACTTGACGGCGAGCGACAGAAGGATCGGATGGTAAAGATAGACGCCGTAGCTGATGCGGCCCAGTGACAGCAGCGGTGGCAGTTCGAAAACCCTGCCGAGGACGCCGCCAAGGCCGGCTGAACAGGCGGCCACAACGGCCACCAGCGGCACTAGGGGCAGGATCTGCAGCAACGCCCAGCGGGCCCATTCCAGCATAGGATCGGCCGGCGCAGGGATAAGCCACTCAATCGCCAGGAAGACAGCCGCAAGGGCTGGCCAGCCTAGCCGCATCCATTGCGGCAGGCCGGCGCCTCTGGTCCGCCGGCAGGCAAGCAAAGCACCAAACGCCAGCGCGTCCATCGATGCTGGCGGCAGCAGGTCGCGCGCTAGCGCCGGGGTGGCGGTGATCGGCCAGTAGAAGCGATAGGCCAGCGACAACAGGATGACGCCGATAGTGATCGCTTCCACCCGCCGGCGGGGTGCGAGAAGCACGACCAGCGGCCAGGCGATATAGAACTGCTCCTCGATGCTCAGGCTCCAGAAATGGCAGAGTAGCCAGGGCGTCCATTCGTTGCGCAGCGCGTACCAAAAATTCGACAGGTAAAGCGCATGCCAGACGAGCGATCCACTGGACTGCTCCAGATCGGTCAGCCAGACGAACCCAAGCACGGCGAAATAGGGCGGGAATATGCGCAGCGCGCGCCTGATGTAGAAGGAACTCAATGCAGGGCCGGCTTTGAATTCGGCCGCGGCGCGCGCTTCGAGCAGCAGTCGTGTGATCAGGAAGCCGCTCAGCACAAAAAAAAGCCGCACCCCGATGTGGCCCCAAAAGGAGGACCCGTTGGGTGCAAGGAAATGGGAATAGAGAACCATCGTGACAGCGATGGCGCGCAGAGCGTCCAACTGATTGTCACGCGCGACCGCCATCAGCCATTTCCGCCGGTCTGAAATCTCCGATGAAGCCAGCGGCCCTGCATTCCGGGCCTCAGGTCGAGGCCTGCCAGCGTCGAGAGTGCGCCGACAACATCAAACCCGCGCCTTGTGCGCGGGACAGCCTCGAAATCGGTGCTGGCCAGCGAAAAATTCAAGCTGATCAACTTGGCGGAATTTTCCACGGCGCACTTCCCAGTACCAAATCCCCCAAGAAATGGTGCAACCGGGCAATGGTGCAGTGCAACACAAAATATCTATCGAGCTGTAATATGTGTGTGAGTTAGTGCTAAAAATGGGTATGATTTGCGAGTGCGTTGCGTCGCTGAGGGTTTTTCACGTCCGCAATGCTGCATGAGCAGTAGTACCATGTCAGAAAGGCACGGTTTAATTACACAACTATAATCCGGAGTGTCTGATATAGGTCAAAATTGACGAAGATTATTCTAAGATAGTGGTTTTGTATCTTATAAATTATGCTTGTATTGTCGGGTTCTCTAGTCTGTCGATCTTGCGCGATGCAGCATAGTCGATGGTCAAGCGTCTGACGACGCAATCCTGTGGCGGCGGCCATATGGCGCATGTCGACGAGGCAGACAGGAAGTGCCGGTGTTGGCGTAGGGAGTGACGTGCATTAGCCTTGCACCTGCCGTCACGCTTGCGTCGGATGGAGAACTGGTGCCGCTTAGGTGACTCGAACACCTGACCCCATCATTACGAATGATGTGCTCTACCAACTGAGCTAAAGCGGCCCAGGAAGCGCGAAGCCTCCAGGATCGGCTGGGTGATAGACTCAACCGGCCGCTAATTCAAGATGGGCAACCGTGATTTCAAGGCTGGATCCGGCAATTCGTCCCGTCATTTTCCATTGGCGCGGAATAAGCCATCGCCTCGTTTGCTTTTTCGATTACGCGGAGACGTCGCGCCGGACTGCGCGCAAATCGCCCGGCAAGGCGGCAAACGGACTGATTTTATTGCTAAAAGGCATCGAAATGGGCGTTGAACAGGCCTGTAAGGCAGAATGCGGGCGCTCGCCCGTTGATTGATTGGTCGCCTGCGGCTAACGATCATGGCAATGTAAGCGAACGGACAGGGGAATTCGCTTGGACGCGATCGAAAAAGCGATCCGCAACGCCTTCGAGAAAGGCAACGCCGAGGACCGGGCATTTCGCGAGCGGGTCTATCGGTCGGCTTTCGCGGCGCTCGACCGCGTGCTCCAGGCCAATCCCGGCGTGACGGTGGAAGCCGCCATCAAGCGCCGTAAGGCGGTGCAGGAAAAGATCGCCGAGATCGAATCCGAATTCCTGCCCGCGGTCCCCGATGTCGCCGCGCAGACGCAGAGCGCTGCGCAGACACAAGATACCGCGCTGACGCAACGCGTTGCGCAGCCGCAAGACGCCGTACAGGGCGCCGCCGAGGCGCCCGCGGTCGATGCCCCGACAGGTGTCGCGGCCGGACCGTCGCCGGCGATCGTCGTTGATGAACCGGTTCAGCCCGAGGCATCCGACGCGCCGCGTTCGCGCGTGCTGCCGGTCGTCCCCGACATCATGCCTGACGCCACGCTGCCCGGCGCCCCGGCGATCGATATGGCCGATTCCGCGCCGGCCGAGGCCGCGGCGGAAGTGGCGCCTGACCGTGATGAAAGGCGGATAAGGGGCCGCCGCCTGCCGCTGACGGCGATCTTCTTTGGCGTGACGTTGCTCGCCGCCGCCGGCATCGGCCTCTATTTCGCCGTGCAGACCGGGGTCTTCAAGACGCCGGCGCAACTCGACACGGCGCCGCCCGAAGCGCCGCCGACCGTCGACGATGACGACTTCACGCCGCCTGCCGATACAACTGAGCCGCAGCAGCCTGGCGCGCCGCAGCAGCCTGGTGTCGCCGAACAGACGCGCGAGTGGATCAACGTGTTTACACCCACCGATCCAACGCATGTGGCGACCCCGTCCGACGCCAAGGCCGATGTCGTGCAGGATGACACCGGCTCCTTCCTGCGCATCCGCTCCGGTGCTTCCGGCTCGGCCATCAGCTTCGATGTCGGGCAGGGCGTGCTGGAGAAGCTTGCCGGCAAACATGCCGTGTTCGACATCGTCGCCCGCGCCGAGGACGGCAAGGACACGCAGATCTCCGTCGACTGCAATTTCGGCGATCTCGGCGACTGCGGCCGCAAGCGCTATGCGGTCGGCCAGCAGCGTAACGAATATCTGTTCGACGTGAAATTCCCCGACAAGCCCCCGGGCGCGGCCGGCAGCATCGCCATCAACTCCGACTTCGACAAGCAGGGCAAGGCGGTCGACATCTACGAGATCCGCGTTTCGATCGAACCGTAAGCGCCGCCTAGCGATCAAGCAGCGCCTGCAGCGTCTCGATGCGGTCGGCTTCGGCGGTCGGCTTGTCCCAGCGCAGCCGTGAGATGCGGGGAAATCGCATCGCAACGCCGGATTTGTGGCGGGTCGAACGGTTGAGACCTTCGAACGCCACCTCCAGCACCAGGCCTTGGCTGCGGTCGGCGCGCACCGAGCGCACCGGGCCGAAACGCTCTACCGTGTTGTCGCGGACAAATTTGTCGATCTGCTTCAGCTCCTCGTCGGTGAAGCCGAAATAGGCCTTGCCGACCGGCACCAGTTCCTCTGCGCCTTCCGGCCCCGACCAGACGCCGAACGTATAGTCGGAATAAAAGCTTGACCGCTTGCCATGGCCGCGCTGCGCATACATCAGCACAGCATCGACCGTGTGCGGATCGCGCTTCCACTTGAACCACGGGCCTTTCGGCCGTCCCGCGAGATAGGGCGAATCCCAGCGCTTCAGCATCACGCCTTCGATGATCGGGTGCGGCGGCGCGCGGCGCAGTTCCTCCAGCGTTTGCCAATCCGGGAATTCGACGAATGGCGACAGATCGAAACGGTGCGGGTCCAGCGTTGTGATGAAGGCCTCAAGACGGGCCCGCCGCTCGCGGAAAGGTAGCGCGCGCAAATCTTCGCCGTTGATCTGCAGCGCATCGTAGCAGCGCATGAACGCCGGGTATTGCTGCTGTATCTTCGGGGCCACGCTCTTGCGATTGAGCCGCTGTTGCAGGTCCGAAAACGTGCCGGTCGCCGCGGGCTCGCCGACCAGCAATTCACCATCGAGCGCGGCGGAAAAATCCATTGCCTGGGCGAGATCGGGAAATGCGCCGGACACATCGTCGCCGGTGCGCGAATAGAGCCGGCGCACGCCGCCCTCGCACACCGCCTGAACGCGGATGCCGTCCCATTTCCATTCCGCGGCATAGGCGGCCGGATCGAGCTTTTCGAGGTCGCCGTCGCCGACCGGGTTCGACAGCATCACCGGACTGAACAGGGCAAGTGCGGTCCGCTTCGGCTTCTCGGCCTTGCCTTCCAGCCACGCGAACAGCGAGATATAGGGCGGCGTCAGCCCGTGCCACAGCTCCTCGATCTCGGCGACATCGACCTTGCCGAAATCGGCCAGCGCCTGTTTGGCCAGCCGCGCCGAAACGCCGATGCGCAAGCCGCCGGTGACCAGCTTGATGATGGCAAAGCGCGCCGAAATGCCGGCGCTGTCGAGCAGCCCGGCCAGCACCTTGGGTCCGTCGGAGCGGCTCGCCGCCTGCAGCGTCGCCACGACGTCGCCAAGCGTCGGCTCCCGGTTGGGGATATGTCCCGGCGTTTGCGGCCAGACCAGCGACACGGTTTCAGCGAGGTCGCCGACATAGTCGTAGGAATAGCCGAACAGCACCGGATCCATGCGCTCGGTGACCAGCGTGCGCAGCATCGCCGGCTTGACCGCCGCAATGTTGAGGTCGCCGGTGATCGCCGCCAGCGCCAGCCCGCGGTCGGGGTCCTCGACGCTGCGGAAATAATCGACGAGCAGTGTCAGCTTGCCATTGCGCGACGGCGTCAGCACCAGGCGGTCGAGGAGTTCGGCAAAGCGGTTCATGGATGCAAGGACCGCGTTGACGGCAGAGGTTTGCGCTCTGGCACACCCCCCTCTGTCCTGCTGGACATCTCCCCCGCAAGGGGGGAGATTGGCAGCCTTGATCTTGCCGCCCATCTTGCGAGGTTGGCGATTGGCGAAAGCGGAGGTGACATCTGATCTCCCCCCTTGCGGGGGAGATGGCCGGCAGGCCAGAGGGGGGTGGGAAGGATCGCCGCGCCGGCGATTTCTGGATCAAAAATCACCATCAATCGCCCTCGTCCTCATAGCCCACAAGGTGCAGTGGCGTGGCGGCGATGCCTTCCAGCTCGCACCAGCGCACCAGCGCTTCCTCGCGGCCATGCGTCACCCAGATTTCGCCGGCGCCCGTCTCCTTGACGGTGGCGGTCAGTTCGTCCCAGTCGGCGTGGTCGGAAATGATCAGCGGCAGTTCGACGCCGCCTTGCTTGGCGCGCTGGCGGATGCGCATCCAGCCCGAGGCGAAGCACGAGATCGGGTCGGGAAAGCGCCGCGCCCAGCGGTCGGCGAAGGCCGATGGAGGGCCGACAACGATGACCCCAGTGAAATCCTGCTTGCCGCCGCTGTCGACGGTTGCCGGCTCCAGCGTGCCGAGGTCGATGCCCTGGCTCTGGTAATATTCGCTGAGCTTGGCCAGCGCGCCGTGGATATAGATCGGCCTGTCATAACCGGCATCGCGCAGCAGCCGCATCACCCGCTGTGCCTTGCCCAGCGCATAGGCGCCGACCAGATGCGATCGCTCGGGAAACTGCGCCGCCGATTTGAGCAGCCGGGCGATCTCCTCCGTGTCGGGCGGATGGTGAAACACCGGCAGACCGAAGGTCGCCTCGGTGATGAAGACGTCGCATTGGACCGGTTCGAACGGTGCGCAGGTCGCGTCCTTCTGGCGCTTGTAGTCGCCGGAGGCGACGATGCGCCTGCCCTTGTGCTCGACCGCGATCTGCGCCGAGCCCAGCACATGGCCGGCCGGATGGAAGGTGACGCTGACATCGTTCAGCGCCATAGCTTCGCCAAGCACGGCCGCTTGCGTTGTCCCGGCAAAATCCTCGCCATAACGCAACCCCATAATGTCGAGCGTCTGCTGCGTCGCCAGCACCGAACGATGGCCGGATCGGGCATGGTCGGAATGGCCATGCGTGATCAACGCCCGGTTGACTGGCCGCACCGGGTCGATGAAGAAATCGCCGCATGGGCAATAAAGGCCTTCAGGCCGGGGATGGAGCAGGTCGCTGGCGCGCATCCAGTCAAGATAGTGGCTAATTCCAGCGCGGGAAGCCTGTTGCAAGAGACTGCTGACTCGGCCTACAGCCAGCCACCGGCCGCATCAGCCGGCGGGGCCATCGCCATGCAACCGCTGAAAATCTCGTCCGGCGACCTGACCGCCGACCGTCGCGCCGACTATGCCGAGATGCTTTTCGGGTCGGGCGAGCACGCGGCAGCGACGGAGCTGCTGCTCGGCGCGCTGGAACTGGCGCCGCAATGGGCGGCGGGCTGGTTCCGCCTGGGCGAGATGCAGGAGGCAACGGGGCTGCTCGACCTGGCGACGCAGGCCTGGGCGACGGTGCTGAAACTGGACCCGGCGGATCGCCTGGGTGCTGCGCTGAAGCTGCAGCTGATCGGCAAGGCGCCGGCTGCCGCAGCGCCACCCAGCGCCTTCGTCGAGACGCTGTTCGACCACTATGCCGAGACTTTCGAGGACTCGCTGGTCGACAAGCTCGGCTACCGGCTGCCGGAGTTTCTCGATCGCGCCATTCGCGCGGCAAGACCGGGCCGCTTTTCGCTGGCGCTCGATCTCGGTTGCGGCACCGGTCTGATGGGCGAGAAACTGCGGCCGGTCGCCGAACGGCTGGAGGGCTACGACATCTCCGCCGCCATGCTGAAAAAGGCCCGCGCCAAGGGCGTCTACGACCTGCTCGCCAAGGCCGATCTGCAGCATTTCGCCTATGCCGGGCCGAAAGCCGATCTGGTGGCGGCGGCCGACGTGTTCATCTATGTCGGCGCGCTCGATCGCGTGGTGAAGACCGTCGCCGGCATTCTGGCCACCAATGGCCTGTTTGCCTTTTCCGTCGAAACGCCAGCCAAGGGCGGGGCGGGCGGCGACGCCGGTTTTGCGCTGCAGCCGTCTCGTCGCTACGCCCATTCTCAAGCCTATGTCGAGCGGGTGCTTGCCGCAAACGGCCTGTCGGTGCTGTCGATGCAGCCGACCGTCATCCGCTGGGATCGCCGCCAGCCGGTCGGCGGGCTTGCCGCGCTGGCGGTGCCCTCGTCCAAGGGTTGATGTCTCGTCTTGTTCGAAAACGTGAATAGGATTTTTGCGGCTGGCGCGGCATCAGGTAGGATACAAGCCGAGAAAAGCCCTCGGCAGGCATTGAGGAGGAACACATGCGCTGGAACATGATGGTCTTGGTGTCTTGCCTGGCAATGACCGGCTGCATGGGCAGTTCGATGTCGGAGCGGCAGGACCAGGACGTGCAATCGTCGCTGCAATATGACAACGTGGCTTGCGACCAGTTGCTGGCGCAGCGCAACGAACTGGCGCAGCAATACCATCTGTCGACGGACGCCAAGCCGAGCTTCTCCAATCCGGCGATGGGCTTCGGCCCGTTCACGCCGGATATGCGCTCCAAAAGCAAGCGCGATACTGATCTGGCAAGTGGCAAGATCGACGCCATGAACCGCTCGATCGTCCGCCGCGACTGCGGCACGCCCAACAAGCAGAAGAAGTTCAGTCTGCCGAGCTGAACCTGGACTTCCTCAGTACCCCGCCTTGCGGTCGACCACGTTATCAAGCTTTTCGCCGCGCTCGAAGGCATCCATCTGCCGCAACATGCTCGGCGCCAGGTGGACAGGGTCGGAGGTCGCCGCCGCGTGCGGCGTCACGAACACTTTCGGGTGACTCCATAGCGGACTGGTCTTCGGCAGCGGCTCGACCTCGAACACGTCGAGGCTCGCCTCCTTCAGCGTGCCGTCGCCCAGCGCGCGCAATATGTCGGCGTCCTTCTGCAGCCGGCCGCGCCCGGCATTGATCAGCACCGAGCCGCCGAGGCCGTTGCGCTTGCGCAATTCCTTCAGCACGCCGTAATTGATGATGCCGTGCGTATCCGGCGTCAGCGGCAGCAGCACCACCAGTATGTCGGTGGCGTTGAGGAAGGGGATCAGCCCGGCCTCTCCGGCATAGGTCGCAACGCCTTTCATGGCCTTGTCGCTGCGCGACCAGCCATTGACGGCAAAGCCGAGCGACAACAGCACCGACGCCGCGGCGCGGCCGAGATTGCCGAGCCCCATAATGCCGACCGAGATGTCGCCGGCCGGCCGCTGCGGCGGTTCGTGCCAGGTCTTCTTCGGCTGCTGGGCACGATAGAGCATGCCCTGGCGATGATGGTCGAGCACCCGCCAGACGACATATTCGGTCATGTATTGGGTGAGGTTGTCGGCTACCACTTTGACGATCGGCACATCGGGCAGGCCGGGATCGGCGAAGATATGGTCGACGCCGGCGCCGATCGAGAAGATTGCGCGTAGATTGGGCAGCGATTTCAAGAGGTTCGGCTTCTGCTTCCACACCACCGCATAGGTGATCGACGGATCCGAAGCGCCGTCCGGCTCCAGCACCACTTCGCGCTCGGCCGACAGCAGCTCGCGCCAGCGCTGCGGATGAAAGCCGGTGACGGCAAGCAGGATTTTGCCTTTTTCCATTTGCGGATTGTATTCCCTGTTATTCGCTGACGATACCGACCGGCGCCGTCTCGATCTTGAACGCGGCCGAGATCAGCGCCTTCGTATAGTCGGTCTGCGGCCGCTCGAAAATCTGTTCGGAAGGGCCGGCTTCGACGATCTTGCCATTGCGCATGACGATGACGTCATTGGCAAGGGCGCGAATGACTTTCAGATCGTGGCTGATGAACAGATAGGCAAGGTCGTGCCTGGCCTGCAGATTGCGTAAGAGGTCGACCACTTGCGCCTGCACGCTCATGTCGAGCGCCGAGGTCGGTTCGTCCAGCATGACGAAGCGTGGATTGAGCACCATGGCGCGCGCAATGGCGACGCGCTGGCGCTGACCGCCGGAGAATTCATGCGGATAGCGGTTCCTGGTCGCCGGATCGAGCCCGACCTCCTTCAGCACGGCGACGACCTTGTCGTCGCGTTGGTCGGGCGACAGCTTCGGCTCGTGGATCTTCAAGCCTTCCTCGATGATCTCCGAGACCGACATGCGCGGGCTGAGCGACCCGAACGGGTCCTGGAAAACGATCTGCAACTCGCGGCGCAGCGGCCGCATGGCGTTGAAGGAAAGCTGGTTGATGTCGCTGCCATTGAACTGGATGGTGCCGGTCGATGAGATCATCCGCGCCAGCGCCAGGCCGAGCGTCGTCTTGCCGGAGCCGGATTCGCCGACGACGCCGAGCGTCTGGCCGGCGCGTACGGTGACGTCGATTCCGTCAACTGCCTTCACATTGTCGACGGTGGTGCGAAAGAAACCCTTCTTGATCGGGAACCAAACCTTGATGTCCTTGCCGGTCATCACAGGCTTGGCGGCGTCGTTGGCGGCCGGCGGCTTGCCTTTCGGCTCGGCGGCCAACAGGTGCTTGGTATAGGCGTGTTGCGGGTTGGCGAAGATGTCCCTGGTCGGCCCGGTCTCGACGATCTTGCCTTTGGTCATCACGCAGACGCGGTCGGCGATCTTTCTGACAATGCCGAGATCATGGGTGATGAACAGCATTGACATGCCCTTGCGGCTCTTCAGCCCCGCCAGCAATTCGAGGATCTGCGCCTGCACGGTGACGTCGAGCGCCGTCGTCGGTTCGTCGGCGATCAGCAGTTCCGGTTCGTTGGCCAGCGCCATGGCGATCATGACGCGCTGCCGCTGGCCGCCGGACAATTGGTGCGGATAGGCGTCGAGCCGCTTTTCCGGTTCGCGAATGCCGACCTCGTTGAGCAGCGCCAGCGTGCGCGCCTTGGCCTGGCGGTCGCCCATGCCCTGATGCAGCGCCAGGATCTCGACGATCTGCTGCTCGATCGTGTGCAGAGGATTGAGCGAGGTCATCGGCTCCTGGAAGATCATGGTGATCTTGTTGCCGCGCACGCTGCGCAACTGCTTTTCGTTCATCGCCAAAAGGTCGGCGCCCTGGAACAGGATCTTGCCCGAGGGATGGCTGGCCGTCGGGTAGGGCAGCAGCTTCAGAACCGACAGCGCCGAGACCGATTTGCCGGAACCGGATTCGCCCACAAGCGCCACCGTCTCGCCCTTGGCGAGATCGAAGGAGATGTGGTCGACGGCTATCGACTGGTTGCCGCCTTGCGTGAAGGCAACGCTGAGATCGCGGACCGAGAGCAGGGGCTCGCTCATCGGAACGCCTTGCGCGGATCGAACGCATCGCGCGTCGCCTCGCCGATGAACACCAGCAGCGACAGCATCAGCGAGATGACGATGAAGCCCGATATACCGAGCCAGGGGGCATTGAGGTTACTCTGCGCCTGTTTTAGCAGTTCACCGAGCGACGCGGTGCCGGGCGGCAGGCCGAAGCCGAGATAGTCGAGCGAGGTCAGTGTCGAGATCGAGGCGCTGACCAGGAAAGGCATGAAGGTCAGCGTCGCCACCATGGCATTAGGCAGAAGATGGCGCAGCATGATGGTGCGGTTGGACACACCAAGCGCGCGGGCCGCGTTGACATATTCGAAGTTGCGTGCGCGCAGGAATTCGGCGCGCACCACGCTGACAAGCGACGTCCAGGAGAACAGCAGCATCAGCCCGAGCAGGATGAAGAAGCCCGGCGGCAGGATGGCGGCGACGATCAGCAGCAGATACAGCAGCGGTATCGCCGACCAGATTTCTATGAAGCGTTGAAAGAGAAGGTCGGTCCAGCCGCCGAAATACCCTTGCAGCGCGCCGGCGGCGACGCCGATAACCGACGAACCCGCAGTCAGGATCAACCCGAACAGCACGGAAATCCTGAACCCGTAGATGATGCGCGCCAGCACGTCGCGCGCCTGGTCATCGGTACCCAGCCAGTTCCAGTTGCCGACAATGCAGTCAGGATCGGCAGCGCCTTGCGGATATTGGCTGCATCGCCTCTGCGCGTCGTATTCCCATGACGGTTTTGCGGGAGCGGCGTCGGGGATCGCATTGTTGACGGTGCGGTAGGAATAGCGGATTGGCGGCCAGATCATCCAGCCATTGGCGTTGATCTCGTCGCGGATGACCGGGTCGCGATAGTCGGTGACGGCGTAGAAGCCGCCGAATTTTTCCTCGGGGTAGGCGACCGCCACCGGGAACAGGATCTCGCCTTTGTAGTAGGCGACGATCGGCCTGTCGTTGGCGATCAGTTCGGCAAACAGCGACAGCACGAACAGAGCGAGGAATATCCACAACGACCAGTAGCCGCGCCGGTTGGCCTTGAAGTTCTGCCAGCGCCGCTTGTTGAGCGGCGACAGCCAGGGGCGGGCGATCCTTGTCGGTGTGATCTCGGCTGCAGCCTGCGTCATCAGACGTCTCTCCGCTCGAAATCGATGCGCGGATCGACCCATGTGTAGATCAGGTCGGACAACAGCGTCACGAACAAACCAAGCAGCGAAAATATATAGAGGTTGGCGAACACGACCGGATAGTCGCGCGCCAACACGGACCTGAAACCGAGCAGCCCGAGACCGTCGAGGGAAAAGATGTTCTCGATCAAAAGCGAGCCGGTGAAGAAGGCCGAGATGAAGGCCGCTGGAAAGCCGGCAATGACGATCAGCATTGCGTTGCGGAACACATGTCCGTAAAGCACCCGCCGCTCCGACAGGCCCTTGGCACGGGCCGTCACCACATACTGTTTGCGTATCTCTTCCAGGAAGGAGTTCTTGGTCAGCAGCGTCGTCGTCGCGAAGGCCGACAGCACCAGCGCCGTCAGCGGCAAGGTCATGTGCCAGAAATAATCGACGATCTTGTCGGGCCACGACAATTGGTCCCAATTGTCGGAGACGATGCCGCGCAGTGGGAACCAGTCCCAGAAGGAGCCGCCCGCGAACAGCACCATCAGCAATATGCCGAACAGGAAGGCCGGTATGGCATAGCCGACGATGATCACGCCGCTGGTCCAGACGTCGAAGGCGGAGCCGTCCTTGACCGCTTTGCGGATGCCAAGGGGGATCGAGATCAGATAGGACAACAGCGTGATCCACAGCCCAAGCGAGATCGACACCGGCATCTTCTCCAGGATCAGGTCAAGAACCGAGATGTCACGGAAATAGCTGTCGCCGAAATCGAAGCGGGCATAGTTCCACAGCATCATGCCGAAGCGTTCGAGCGGTGGTTTGTCGAAGCCGAATTGCTTTTCCAGCTTCTTGATGAATTCCGGATCGAGCCCTTGCGCGCCGCGATACTTCGAGCCGACGTCACCGGCCACATCGAAATTGCCGCCGCCTCCTGCATCGCCGCCGCCGCTGCCGAGGCGGTCGCTGCCGCCCTGGTTGGTCAGGCTGGCGATGACCTGCTCGACCGGTCCACCCGGTGCGAATTGAGTGACGACGAAAGCAACCGCCATGATGCCGAACAGGGTCGGTATCATCAGCAGGATACGGCGCAGTATGTAGGCGCCCATCAGCTTTCACCCTCCCCCTTGTGGGGAGGGTCGATCCGCGAAGCGGAGCGGGGTGGGGGTAGTCTCGATCCGGCGTACGCCGTCACACCCCCACCCCGGTTCGCCATTCGCGCTGCGCACGAAGTGCTCACCGACCCTCCCCACGAGGGGGAGGGTAAAGTGCCGCGCAACAGCCTACCCTTTGCCAATTTTTGCCGCCTTGCCCTTGTCGACCCACCACAGCGCTTCGACCGGGAAGTCGAAATCGGGTTTCCGCTCGGGAAAACCGAACATGTCCCAATAGGCGCTTCGATGATTCGCCAGGAACCAACTTGGAATCCAATCCCTCCGTGCACGCAAGACCCGGTCGAGCGCGCGCATGGCAATTGTCAGGCTTTCGCGACCCTCGGCGGCACCTGCGGCGTCAACCAGGGCGTCGATGGCCGGGCTCGACGTTCCCGGCAGATTGCGAGAGCCCGATACGGTAGCTGCTCGCGAATGGAAAATGGTTTCGAGGTCGTCACGGGTTGGCGTCGCCGGAAACGAGGCCGCGACCGAGACGAGGTCGTAGTCGAACGAATTCTGCCGCAGCTGATATTGCGCGGCATCCACCAGCCGGATCGAGGCATCGATGCCGACCGCCTTCATGTTTTCGACCCAGGGCGAGTAGACCTGTTCGAAGACTTCGTCGTCGACAAGAAACTCTGCGGACAACCGACCACCCTTGTCGTTCACGACGAAATTGCCGGACCGTTTCCAGCCGGCCTCGGCCAGAAGCTTGGCCGCCTTGCCAAGCAACTGCCGGTCGCGGCCGGAGCCGTTCGACGCGTCCTGGATCACGGCTTCGCCAAAAGCCTCGGCGGGAATCTGCTCACGCAGCGGCTCAAGAAGAGCCAATTCTTGTGGCGACGGTCTGCCCTCGGCGCGAAATTCGGATTTCTCGAAGCAGGATTGCGAGCGCTCATAGGAACCGTAGAAGAAATTGCGCCGCGTCCATTCGAAGTCGAAGCAGAGCCCGATCGCCTGCCGCACGCGCGAGTCGCGAAACTGCTCGCGCCGCTGGTTGACGGCGGTGCCCTGCATCGAAGGCACCGTTTCGGCCGGGAATTCGTGCTTCACCACCTTGCCGGCAGTGAACGCTGGGAAGTCGTAGCCGGTCGCCCAGACGCGCGAGGTGAATTCCTCCCTGTAGAGGATTTCTCCCTTCTTGAACGCTTCGAAGGCAACGCTACGGTCCTGATAGAACTCAACGCGGATCCGCTGAAAATTGTTCTGGCCGCGATTGACCGGCAGGTCGTTGCCCCAATAATCAGCCACACGCTCATATTCGATCCAGGCCCCTGCCGACCAGCGACCGACCTTGTAGGCGGCTGACCCCAACGGCGGGTTCATCTGCGAGGAATCGAACGGGTTGGCCGTGTAGAACGCCTTCGACAGGACCGGGAACTCGACGACGTTGAGGATGGTGCGGCTTGTCTGCTTGCCGGAAAACCTAAGCTGCAGCGTGTGGGCATCCACGGCAATCGCGTCATCCAGATGCGTTAGCGGCAGGGAATAGTACGGGTGCCCCTTGTCCTTGAGCAGCTTGAAGGTGAAGGCGGCATCCTCTGCCGTCAATGGCGTGCTGTCATGGAAGCGGGCCTGCGGGCGCAGCGAGAAGGTGAAGTCGTTGCGGTCGTCGGAAATCGTCACGCTGTCAGCGATCAGCCCGTAAACGGCGTCAGGTTCGTCGTACGCTCTCACCATCAGTGAATCGAAGCACATCTCCGTGCGCTGGGGCGAATCGCCTTTGGGAACGAACGAATTCAGCGTGTTGAAGGTCAGCGGCGTCTGGTTGGCAAGCCAGTTGCGCGGCAGGAAGTTGAAGACGCCACCTTGCGGCGCATCGACATTGACATAGTCGAAATGAGTGAAGTCCGGCTTGTATTTGAGGTCGCCGAAAGCCGACAGTCCATGCAGTTTCACGCCGGTTGGGCTGGCGGCGAAAGCCTTGCCCGGCAGCAGCGCAGCAACGGCCGCGGCGCCACTGAGGGCCAGGAAATCGCGGCGAGGGAGCCCCGCCATCAATTGCTGCCCTTGTACTTGGCGGCCAGGGCCTTTTCCTTGTCCGCATCGATCCACCAGGAATCGATATCGGCGCCACGGTAGCCGGGCTGCTTTTCCGGGATGCCGAACTTGTTCCAGTAAGCCAGCCACACAACGGCGCGATAGTATTGCGGCACCACATAGTAATTCCACAGCAGCACGCGATCGAGCGCATGGGTGGTGGCGACGAGGTCATCGCGATCCGTGGCAAAAATGATGCGGTCGACAAGGGCGTCAACGACCGGGTTCTTGATGCCGGAATAATTGCGCGATGCCGGTGTGTCGGCGGCCTTGGAGCTCCAGAAATCGCGCTGCTCGTTGCCGGGCGATTCCGACTGTTGGAGCTGTCCTGTGATGACGTCGTAATCGAAATTTCTGACGCGGTTGGTATACTGGCTCGGGTCGACGATGCGCAGTGTCGCATCGACGCCGATCTTGCGCAGATTGGCGATCCAGGGGCTGGAAATGACCTGGTCGGTTTCATTCGAGCCTAGGATTTCAAACTTGAATGGCTCGCCGGTCTTGGCGTTGACCATCTTGCCGCCCTTGATCACCCAGCCGGCCTGGGCGAACAGGTCGACCGCCTGCTTCAGATATTTGCGCTCCGCCTGCGGCGAATCGTAGACCGGCAACTTGAATTCCTGGGTGAATACTTCCGGCGGCAGCTTGTCGCGGTACTTCTCCAGGATCTCCAATTCCTTGCCTTGCGGCAAGCCGCTGGAGGCTAGGTCCGTGCCCTGGAAATAGCTGTGGGTGCGAGTGTTGAAACCGAAGAACAGCGTGCGGTTCATCGATTCGAAATCGAACGGGTAGGTGAGCGCGGCCCTGACCAGACGATCGGCAAACAACCTATGTCTCTGGTTGAGCATGAAAGCCTGCATCGGCTCGGGCGAGGTGGTCTTGAACTCCTGCTTGATCACATCGCCGGCCTTGATCGCCGCGAAATCATAAAATGTCGCCCAGCGCTTCGAGCTGTTTTCCGGCTTGATATCGTCGAGGCCACCTTTCTTGAACGCCTCCCAGGAGGCGTTGTCGTCAAGAATGTAGGTAAAGTGCTGCGTGTCGAAATTCTCCCGACCGATTTTCACAGCCAGCTTGGCGCCCCAATAGTCGGGGACGCGCTGCCAGACGATTTCCGACCCCGCCTTGAAGCTGGCGATCTTGTATGCAGCCGAGCCCAGCGGCGGCTCCAGCGTCCCCTTGGTGATGTCGCGCTTCTTGCCATTGGCGTCGGTGCCTTCCCACCAATGCTTGGGCAGCACGACAAGGTCGCCGAGGATCTTGGGCAGTTCGCGATTGCCCTTCTGGTCGAAGTGGAACTCGACCTCACGGTCCGAGACAGCGACGGCGTCGGTGACGTTTTCGAAATAGCGGCTGTACATCGGGCTGTTGGCCTTCAGCACCTGGAACGACCAGATCACGTCGTCAGTGGTGATCGGCTGTCCGTCATGCCATTTCGCCCGTGGGTCGAGCCGGTAGGTGGCCGAGGAATAGTCGGTAGGGTACTTGTAGGCATCGGCGATGAGCGGGTGGCTGACGCTGCCTTCGTCAGTCGCTTGATCCATGAGCGTGTCGTAGAGCAGGCCGCCGCCAAATGGCTGCAGGCCGGCCGCCGGCGAGCCCTGCACGATGTAGGGATTGAAGCTGTCGAACGTGCCGGAAACGACCGAATTGTAGGTGCCACCCTTCGGTGCATCCGGATTCACATAATCGTAGCGCTGGAAGTTCTCGCCATATTTGGAGGGGCCGATCAGCGAAGAGGTGGTGTGCCATTCCTGGGGGAAGGCTGCCTGCAGGCCGCCTGCGAGGGCGCCCACAACCAGAAAGGACCTCAGAAGCGTTCGGCCAACCGTCATGCGTTCTCCTCTTCGCGATGCCCGGCAATCCTAAATGATTTGACGCCGGTGAAAACCGCCATGCGGCGGCTTTGTCGCCGCATATGCGATTTTCCTAACAAAAAGCCGGGCTGAACCCGGCTTTTTTGAGATCATGGAGATGACAATTCGGTTATTTGGCGGGCGCCGGTGCCGGCGTCGCAGGGGCTGGAGCTGCCCCTTCAGCCGGCTTGGCCGGAGCAGCACCCTCGGCCGGCTTGCCCGGCGCGGTTGCATCAGCGGCGGCACCTGGCGTCGGCAGCGGCTTTGGGCTGTCCGACAGCGTTCGCAGATAGGCGATGACGTTGGCGCGGTCCTCGTCCTTCGGCAGGCCGGCAAAGCCCATCGCAGTGCCCTTCACGAATTTCTTCGGCGAGGTGATGAAGTGGTTGAGGTTGTCATAGGTCCACTTCTCCGCGCCGCCCTTGGAAAACTCTTTCATGCCGGCCGAATAGGCAAAGCCCTCATGCTCGGCGACGGGGCGGTCGACGATGTCCCAGAGATCCGGGCCGACCTTGTTGGGGCCGCCTTTTTCGCCGGAATGGCAGGCCTGGCATTTCTTAAAGACGGCCGCACCTTGCTCGACATTGGCGGTGGCCAAAAGGTCGGCGATCGGCTTGGCCTCTGCCGCGGGTCCGGCGGCGCCGCCTTCGGCAGGCTCCGTCGCCTCGATGGCGAAGCCGGGCTTTTCCGGCGCCGGCGAGGCAAACAGGGCGTCGGAGACCAAACCGACCGAGAAGACGACGAAACAGGTTCCAAGCAACCCGGCGAGCAGTTTGTTGACTTCGTTGGAATCCATACGCCCCAGGGCTCCCTTTTCCGGCGGACCTCTCCGTCCACTCCGTCCGTCGGTATCGTGACCCACCCCGTCGAGCCGGTCAAATCGGGCGGAAACTAGGTCTTTTGCTTGGGCGTTGCAACACCTATAAGGGCGCTTCCAGTGAGACCTTTTGCCACTTTCCCCATCCTCTTTCGAACGCCTTGCAACCTCGATGTCCACGCTCATCCTGATCCCGGCCCGCATGGCCTCGACGCGCCTGCCGGGCAAGCCGCTGGCCGACATAGCCGGCGCGCCGATGATCGTCCATGTCGCCCGCCGCGCCGCTGAGGCTGGGCTTGGCCGGGTGGTGGTGGCAACCGACACGCGCAACGTGGCCGAAGCGGTGCGCGCGCACGGTTTCGAGGCGGTGATGACGCGCACCGACCACGAATCCGGCTCCGACCGTATCTTCGAGGCGCTGACCGCGCTCGACCCCGATCGCAAGGTCGAAACCATCGTCAATGTGCAGGGCGACCTGCCGACCATCGATCCCAAGATCATCGGTGCGGCGCTGAAACCGTTCGAGGACGCTGCGGTCGACATCGCCACGCTCGGCGTCGAGATCGTCCGCGACGAGGAAAAGGCCAACCCCAACGTCGTCAAGATCGTCGGTTCGCCGTTGTCGGCGACGCGGCTGAAGGCGCTCTATTTCACCCGCGCCACCGCGCCCTGGGGCGAGGGGCCGCTCTATCACCATGTCGGCCTCTACGCCTATCGGCGCTCAGCCCTCGAACGCTTCGTCGCTTTGAAGCCGTCGCCGCTGGAGCGGCGCGAGCGGCTGGAGCAGTTGCGGGCGCTGGAGGCCGGTATGCGCATCGATGCCGAGATCGTGCAATCGCTGCCGCTCGGCGTCGACACGCCGGAAGACCTCGAACGCGCCCGACAAATTCTTTCCTGAGACCTTCAACCTGGATATCGGCATGCCTGACAAGACCAACAGAATATCCTTCCAGGGCGAACCGGGCGCCAATTCCGACACCGCCAGCCGCAACATGTTCCCTTCGATGGAGCCGTTGCCGTGCCCCACCTTCGAGGATGCCTTCAACGCGGTCGAGACCAACAAGGCCGACCTCGCCATGATCCCGATCGAAAACACCATCGCCGGCCGCGTCGCCGACATCCATCATCTCTTGCCGGAATCGAAACTCCACATCGTCGGCGAATATTTCCTGCCGATCCATTTCCAACTGATGGTGCTGCCCGGCGTCAAACGCGAAGAGATCAAGACCGTGCACAGCCATATCCATGCGCTGGGACAGTGCCGCAAATACATCCGCAAGAATGGCTGGAAGCCGGTGATTGCCGGCGACACGGCGGGTTCGGCGAAGCTGGTTTCCGAGCTCAAGGACCGCACCATGGCCTCGCTGGCGCCTGCGCTCGCCGCAGAACTCTATGGCCTCGACATCATCGAGAAAAATGTCGAGGACACGGACTCGAATGTCACCCGCTTCGTCGTCCTGACCAAGGACAAGCGATTGGCCGAACGGCCCTCGGCCGACACCAAGATGATGACGACCTTCATGTTCCGTGTCCGCAACGTGCCGGCTGCGCTCTACAAGGCAATGGGCGGTTTCGCCACGAACGGCGTCAACATGACGAAGCTGGAGAGCTATCAGTTGGGCGCCTTCACCGCGACGCTGTTCTACGCCGATATCGAGGGCCATCCCGACGATCCGCTGGTCAAGCTGGCGCTGGACGAACTGCGCTTCTTCTCGCGCGAAGTGCGCATTCTGGGCGTCTATCCCGCCAGTGAGTCGCGCGAGCAGTGGAAGGTCGCGGACTAAGGTTCCCCTAAACCAGCAGGGTCAGCGGCACATAGTCGATTTCCATGAAGGTTTCGACTTCCGGGATCCAGCGGTCACGCACGAAGGCGACGTGGTCCGGGTGCTCATTGTATCTGGTGTAGGCGGCCTGATCGACGAACTCCATCGAGAAGCCGAAGTGATAGTCGTTCTTCGGGCTGACTTGCCGCAGCGGCTCGAAATGGGTGACGCCCTTGATTGCGCTGAGAATGCGCTTGGCATCGGAGAGGAACCGCTTTTCCTCCAGCGAGTACTGCGGGTGCTTCAGGGTGAAAACCACGGTGTGACGGATCATTTTTTGCTCCCGTTAAGCATTCCAGGAAAAGTGTGAAGCGGTTTTCCGTCCGGAATTGCGTAAAATAACAACTCTTATTCGCTGTCGACCCAGGCGCGGATCAGATGATGCGCGATCGCGCCTTTCGGCGGCGTGACCAGATTGTCCTTGTGCGTCCTCTCCAGCATGGAACGCACCTCGTCGCGAAAAAACCAGCGGCAATCTTCCAACTCGTTGAGATCGGCCTGGATGTCGTCATTGAGCGGTTCGCCGAAACAGCCGATCATCAGCGAATAGGGGAACGGCCAGGGTTGGCTGGCATGGTAGACGACGCGGCCGAGCCGGATGCCGGCTTCCTCCAGCGTTTCGCGGCGCACCGCCGCCTCGATCGTCTCGCCCGGCTCGATGAAGCCGGCAAGCGCCGAGTACATGCCGGGCCCGAAATGTCGGCCGCGGCCGAGCAGGCATTTTTCCCGCGTCGCCGTCAGCATAATCGCCACCGGATCGGTGCGTGGAAAGTGCTCGGTGCCGCAATTTGGGCAATGGCGCTTGTAGCCGCCGGCCCGCATTTGCGATTCATGGCCGCATTTGCTGCAGAAGCGATGGGTGGCATGCCAAGCAAGCAGGGCGGCGCCTTGCGCCAGCGCGCCCGCTGCCGCCTCGTCGATCAGCCCCTGAATATAGACCGAGCGATAATCGATCGCCTTCATGGTCTCCGGTAGCTGTTCGGGATCGAGGCCGACCGGCACGGCAAGTACCGGGCCGCTCTCGGCAAAGCCAAGCAGCACGCCTTGTGCGAGTGATGGCTGCAGCTTCTGGCTCTCAGCCAGATCGAACCAAGGGTCGAAGCTGCCATCGTGCAATTTCAGATACAGCCGTCCGCCATGCATCGGCAGAAGACGTGCCGAGGGATCGGCTAACGCCCTTTCGACGGAATCGTCGGCGCGGTTCTCGGATTGCCGATCAATCGTGTTTCCGGCGAAGCCGACGAACTGGCTCGGTTCGCGCAAGGGCGCGTCAAAAAGGCGAAAGGTCATGGAAGCTCGAACGTCTAGGAATGGACACAGGCGGCTTATAGCGCCGCCTTGATCTGTTGCGCAAACTGGCGGATGCCTGAACGCTCATAGGGCTCGCGCATGCCGTGCCCCCACACCGGCCCCGGCCAGCCCGGATCGCCTTCCGAGCGGGCGATGACGTGGACATGCAATTGCCGAACGATGTTGCCGAGCGCGCCGGTGTTGATCTTGGTGCAGCCCGTGGTTCTTTTCAGCGCCTGCGCCACCATGTTGGTTTCGAAGGTCAACATCGCCTGGTCGAGCGGCGTCATGTCGTGGATTTCTTCGGCCCCCGGCCGCTGCGGCACCAGGACCAGCCATGGCCAGCGGCTATCGTTCATCACCCTGAGCTCGCACAGGCCGAGCCACATCAGCTGCTCGCTATCCGCCTCCAGCCTGGAGTCGAGCGTGAATCCGGCCTTGAGGCCCGGTAGCATTGGCGTTTCCCTTGCGCTTCTCGCATTATTCCCAAACTCATGACGCTAGAGCGGCTGCACGGGGGCTGCAAGCGATTCATTGAGCGGCGGAGTTCACGGGCATCCGATTCTCAATGCACCCTTGCATTTGATCGCTGAATTGCCGATATGGAACGCGGGAGGTTGGTGGTGGACGATCCACTCGCCAACCGGGTCAGGTCCGGAAGGAAGCAGCCCTAACGAGCCCGGAACGGGTCATTGTTCCAGCCTCCCACCTCATCGGCCCCTCTCGCGACATTGACGACGCATTGCAGCGCGGGCGAGACTATTAGCAGGAATCGGCTACGCTGAGACGCGGCCTTTTGGAGCTTTACGGGCGAATGAGCGAAGCCGGAAATTCGGACCCCGAAACCCTGGAGAAGCAAAAGGCCGTCGCCTATCGCGTGCTGGCGCGCAAATATCGTCCGTCGAATTTCTCCGAACTGATCGGCCAGGAGCCGATGGTCCGCACTTTGACCAACGCTTTCTCCACAGGCCGCATCGCCCAGGCCTGGATGCTGACCGGCGTGCGCGGCGTCGGTAAGACCACGACGGCGCGCATCCTGGCGCGGGCGCTCAACTACAAGACGCCGACGGTCGACCATCCCTCGGTCGACCTCGCCCTCCTGGGCGAGCACTGCCAGGCGATCATGGAAGGCCGCCATGTCGACGTCATCGAGATGGACGCCGCGTCGCATACCGGCATCGACGACATCAGGGACATTATCGAGCGCGTGCGCTATGCCCCGGTGTCGGCGCGCTACAAAGTCTACATCATCGACGAAGTGCACATGCTCTCCACCCAGGCCTTCAACGGCCTGTTGAAGACGCTGGAAGAGCCGCCGCCGCACGTCAAATTCATCTTTGCCACCACCGAAATCCGCAAAGTGCCGATCACCGTGCTGTCGCGCTGCCAGCGTTTCGACCTGAGACGCATCGATGCCGGCGCGCTGGTCGCGCATCTCGCCTCGATTGCCGGCAAGGAAGGCATATCGGTCGACGAGGACGCGCTGGCGATGATCGCGCGCGCCGCCGAAGGCTCGGCCCGCGATTCGCTCTCCATCCTCGACCAGGCAATCGCCCATGGCGGCGGCGCCGTCAGCGCCGAAGCGGTGCGCGCCATGCTGGGTCTCGCCGACCGCGCCCGCATCGTCGACCTGTTCGAACATGTCATGAAAGGCGATGTGGCGGCCGCCCTTGCCGAATTCCGCAACCAGTACGACACCGGCGCCGATCCGGCTGCCGTGCTGACCGATCTGGCCGAATTCAACCACCTCGTCACCCGGCTGCGCTTCGTGCCGACGGCTGCCGACGACGCTTCCCTGTCCGAGGATGAGCGCCGCCGCGGCGCCGACTTCGCCAGCACGCTGTCGGTCAAGGTTCTGTCGCGAACCTGGCAGATGCTCTTGAAAGGCATTCCCGAGGTGCAGTCGTCCAACCGACCGGTCAGCGCCGGCGAGATGGTGCTGATCCGGCTGGCGCATGCCGCCGACCTGCCGACGCTGGACGAGGCGCTGAAATCTCTGGAGAGCGGCGCTCCGGCGTCCGGTGGTGCGTCACGCCCGAATGGTGCGCCGGTAAATGCCGGCAATGGCGGCGGCGCCAGCGCCGTAGCGCAGACCCGGGTGCCGTCCGGGCCAGCCGGTGCGCAAATCATGCGGCTGGTCGACGCGCCCCCGGTCGCCTTTGTCGCGCCTCCGCAGCCGGTCGTGGAGCCGCAATCGCCGCCGCTGAAATCGCTGGCCGATATTGTCGCTCTTGCCGACGCGCAGCGTGACATCGCCTTCAAGGTGCTGGTCAAGAGCTGTATTCGCCTGGTGAGCATCGAGCCCGGCCGTATCGACGTCGGCCTGACCGCCGATGCGCCCAAGATGCTGCTGAACGACTTGACGACGAAGCTGCGGGCCTGGACCGGCCGCAACTGGCTGGTGTCATTGTCGAAGGAAGAGGGCGGCCAAACGCTGGCCGAGATGGAATCGACCAGGCGCGAGACTGCTTTCTCCGACGCGAAAAGCGATCCGGCTGTGGCCGCCATCCTGGCGCGCTTTCCCGGCGCCAAGATCATCGACGTGCGCATTCCCGACGCGCCGGAAGTCGACACCGACAAGGCCGAAGCGCCGGTCGAGCCGCCGTCCGACGACGACGAAACCTGACCATAGCCACGAATCCGCAAAGGACCCGACCATGAAAGATCTTCTCGGCCTGATGGGCAAGGCGAAGGAAATGCAGGCCAAGTTCCAGGCCATGCAGGACGAGATCGCGACGATTGAAGCAAGCGGGCAGGCGGGCGGCGGGCTGGTCAATGTCACGCTGACCGGCAAGTTCGAAATGAAGTCGCTGAAGATCGATCCGTCGCTGTTCAAGGAGGACGAGGTTGAGATTCTCGAAGACCTGCTGCTGGCCGCTCACAATGACGCCAAAAATAAGGTCGAGCAGATTATGCAGGAGAAGACCAAGGCGCTGACGGCAGGCTTGCCGATCCCGCCCGGAATGAAATTGCCGTTCTGAGCCGGCTCCAACCAGTTAATTGATTATGAAGGGAAATCGGCTGCGGAGGCTGTTGTTAAAGACTTTCTCCGGCTTTGTTCACGCGGACATATCTGGGCATTTATAAAGTTTTACCTATGCTGCACGAAAGCTAATCCTTTAGCCATCTTTTTGCCTTTAAGAGTCTCATTCTTGCCACATCTCGGGGCGGGCTGGCATCTGGACAATGAGGCATTTTTGTTGATCGCGACGCGATGGAAGACGCCGCTTCTGCTCGGCATCATCTTCTCCCCTATGTTCCTGGCCGGTTGCAGCCAGACCACGTCTTCGCACGGCCTGTCGGTCGCCAGCCTGACCGACGCCATCACGCCCAGTTTCCTTTCGACGCGCGCCTACCGCAACACGCCGAAGGAGAAGGAATGCCTGGAGCGGGCGATGTTCTTCGAGTCCAACCGCTCGAGCCGTGACGGCATGATCGCCGTCGGCACGGTGGTGATGAACCGGCTGCGCTCCGGCAATCATGGCAGCACCATTTGCCAAGTGGTTGGCGAACCGGGCCAGTTCGCGCCCGGCGTGATGACGCGGGCGATGAATTCGAAAGCGATGCCCGATGTCGAGGAGGCCGCCGATGCGGTGCTCAAGGGCGAGCGCAAGGCCAAGCTGAAGAACACGATGTACTTCCACACCGCCGGCCTGAGGTTCCCCTACAAGAACATGCATTACACCATGGTTGCCGGCGGCAACGCCTTCTACGAGAAGCGCGGCCGCAACTGGCAGCCGCTGCCGGATGAATCCACGACCATGGTTGCCTCGGGGACGCCGCGCGCGCCTGTGCCTGAAGCGCCGGTGCAGGTTGCCTACGCCGAGCCGGTGGTGAAGACCATTGTCCGTCCAGATCCTGCCAAGCAGGCCGCGGCGGTTCGCGCAGCCAAGGCGACACGTGCCCCGGCCGAGCAGACCTATGTGACGGCTTCCGCGGCGCCCGCCAAGAGCGCCCGCGTCGCCGCCAAGCAGACGGAGGTGGCGATGCAGGAGCCGATGGCCGAGCCGGATGCCTCGCGTTTCGGCGGCACGCTGAACGCCCGCTACATCACCTCGGTTCCATCGGCGACGCAGGAAGCGTCGATGGGCTTCCAGTCGACGCCTGAGAACACCGACGCTATCGGCGCAATGATCGTCGATCAAACCCGGCCGCTCTCAGCCTACTGACGCCTAAAACAGTTTCCGAGCCCGCCATGGCAGCATGGCGGGCTCGGTGCGTATGCGGCATGTTTCAAAGCGCGCGGAAAAATCCTAGATCAGTGCGATGTCGAAGCGAATCGCCGGTCCCGAGATCGAACGCCTGATCCAGCTCCTGGCCAAGGTCCCGGGACTAGGGCCGCGTTCGGCCAGGCGTGCGGCACTGCACCTCATCAAGAAGAAGGAGCAGCTTTTGTCGCCGCTCGCCGCCGCCATGGCTGAAGCCGCCGACAAGGTGCGCATCTGCACGACCTGCGGCAATGTCGATACCTCCGACCCTTGCATGATCTGCACCGATCCGCGCCGCGATGCCTCGACGCTGATCGTCGTCGAGGATGTCTCCGACCTCTGGGCGCTGGAGCGGGCGGCGGCCATGAATGTGCGCTACCACGTGCTCGGCGGCACGCTGTCGCCGCTCGACGGCATCGGCCCCGACCAGCTCAATGTCCGCTCGCTGGTCGACCGCGTCGCCGGCGGCGAGGTGAAGGAGGTGATCCTCGCCGTCAACGCCACGGTCGAGGGCCAGACGACGGCGCATTATCTCACCGACCAGCTCTCGGGTTTCGAGATCAAGGTCACCAGGCTTGCGCATGGCGTGCCGGTCGGCGGCGAACTCGACTATCTGGATGAGGGGACGCTGGCGGCGGCCTTGCGCTCGCGGACGGCGTTTTGACGCAATTGGCGGGCAGGATGTGCGACATGAAAGCTTCGCATTCTTCGAGGTTTGCGCCAAACACCCCCCTCTGTCCTGCCGGACATCTCCCCCTCAAGGGGGGAGATCAGCAGCTTCTCGGGCGGCATTCTTCTTTCAACGCTGGTGGTTGGCGAAAACCGAAGCGACAGCCAATCTCCCCCCTTGAGGGGGAGATGTCCGGCAGGACAGAAGGGGGCGCGACAGAACGCGGATCTTTCGGATTGGCGCTCGTTGCGCTTCTCGCATCCCTTGTTGCCCTGCTTTTTGTAGCCCCCGCCTCCGCCGCCAAAATCGACGACCAGTTCCGCGCCTGGCTGCAAACCGATCTCTGGCCGGAAGCCCAGACCAAAGGCATCTCCAAATCCACTTTCGACGCCGCTTTCGACGGCGTGAAGCCGAACCTCAAATTGCCCGACCTCGTCCTGCCCGGCGAGAAACCCAAAACTCCGCAAAAACAGCATCAGGCCGAGTTCGGTTCGCCCGGCGCCTATTTCGCCGAAAAGACGGTGCGCGCCGTCACATCAGGCGGGCGCACGCGCGAGGCGGCCAACGCCAGGACGCTTGCTGCGATCGAAAAGCGCTACGGTGTCCCGGGCGAGATACTGTTGGCGATCTGGGGCCGCGAGACCGGCTTCGGCGCGGCGAAAATGCCCTACGACGCCTTCGAGGTTCTCGGCACCAAGGCGTTCATGTCGACCAGGAAGGACTTCTTCCGCACCGAGGTGCTGGCGGCGCTCGAGATCGTCGAGCATGGGTTGGCGCCGGTCGGCGCCATGAAATCGTCCTGGGCCGGCGCGCTCGGCCAGCCGCAATTCATGCCGACCTCGTTCCTGAAGCACGCCGTCGACTACGACGGTGACGGCCACCCCGACATCTGGAATTCGACGCCGGACGTGCTGGCCTCGATCGCCAACTATCTCGTCCACTATGGCTGGGTGAAGGGGCGTGGCTGGGGTTTCGAGGTGACGGTTCCGGAAAGCGTTTCCTGCTCGCTCGAAGGTCCCGACCAAGGCAAGAAGATCTCAACCTGGGCGGCGATGGGAATCAGCCGCGTCGGCGGCAAACCCTTTCCGGCCAACGAACTGAAGGCGGAAGGGTTCCTTTTGATGCCGGCCGGACGCAGCGGCCCCGCCTTTATCGCCACGCCCAATTTCTACGTGCTGAAACAGTACAACACCAGCGACCTGTACGCCCTGTTCATCGGCCATGGCGCTGACCGCATCGCCCATGGCGATGCTGATTTCGTCGGCAGCTGGGGTGCGGTTGGCGGCCTGCATCGTTCCGACATCGCCGCGCTGCAACGGGCGCTGGAGGCCAAGGGCTACGATGTCGGCAGCGCCGACGGCCTGCCCGGCTTCAAGACCCGCCGCTCGATCGGCAGCTGGCAGGAAAAGAACGGCCGCCCCGCCACCTGCTTCCCCGACGCCGATCTGGTTGCTGCCATCAAGTAACACCGAAAAGAGCAGATTTTTCCCCATCGGCGGCTGCAATTGGCTCGCCCATGCTTCGACGCGCACAGCATATTCCGGTCCAGTATGCCGGCTCGCAAAATGCCCGTTGCCGGTTGGAGGGCTGCCGGATAGGGTGTTGACCAACTGGAAAAAAATCAACACGGTATGTGTCTAACGGTCGTCCTCCGGCCGCGAAAAAGATTACTGCAGCCCTGAGCCGGGAACTCGGGGTCAACAATCAACAAAACAGGGAACAATCATCATGATGATGGAAAAGTTTGCTCTACGTTCGCGCGTCTGGCTCGCAGGTGCAGCCATGTCCGCTCTGCTCATTGGCGTCGCGCCGGCCTTTGCCGTGACCCCCGCCGACACGCTGGTCGAAGGTTTTGCCATCGACGACATCATCTCCATGGATCCGGGCGAGGCGTTCGAACTGTCGACCGCAGAGGTCACCGGCAACACCTATGATCTGCTGGTCCGCCTCGACCTCAGCGACACCTCCAAGGTCAAGGGCGACCTTGCCGAGAGCTGGACCGTTTCCGACGACGGCCTGGTCTATACGTTCAAGCTCAAGCCTGGCCTAAAGTTCGCTTCGGGCAATCCACTGACCGCGGCCGATGTCGCCTATTCCTTCGAGCGCGCCATCAAGCTGGACAAGCCGCCGGCATTCATCATCAACCAGTTCGGCATCAGCGGCGACAATGTTGCCGACAAGGCCAAGGCCGTCGACGACACCACCTTCCAGTTCACCGTCGACAAGGCCTATGCGCCGAGCTTTGTGTTAAACTGCCTGTCGGCAACGGTCGCTTCGGTCGTCGACGCAAAGCTGGTCAAGGAACATGTCGCCGCGGTGACGCCGAGTGCCGACTACAAATGGGACAACGATTTCGGCAACGCCTTCCTGAAGACCGGTTATGCCGGCTCCGGCGCCTACAAGCTGCGCGAATGGCGGGCCAATGAGGTCGTCGTGCTCGAGCGCAACGATAATTACAATGGCGAGAAGGCCAAGCTCGCCCGCGTCATCTACCGCAACATGAAGGAAAGCTCGGCACAGCGCCTGGCGCTCGAAGCAGGCGACATCGACGTTGCCCGCAACCTCGAGCCGAACGATCTCGACGCCATCGCCAAGAATGCCGATCTCACCACGACCAGCGCGCCGAAGGGCACGGTCTATTATATCAGCCTCAACCAGAAGAATCCGAACCTCGCCAAGCCCGAGGTTCGCCAGGCGTTCAAATATCTGGTCGACTACGATGCGCTGAGCACGACCATCCTCAAGGGCATTGGCGAGATTCACCAGACCTTCCTGCCCAAGGGCGTGCTGGGCGAACTGGACGAAAATCCGTTCAAGTTCGACGTCGCCAAGGCCAAGGAACTGCTGACCAAGGCCGGCCTTGCCGACGGCTTCAGTGTAACCATGGACGTACGCACGGGGCAGCCGACCACCGGCATGGCGGAATCGATCCAGCAGACGCTTGGCCAAGCCGGCATCAAGCTGGAAATCATCCCCGGCGACGGGAAGCAGACGCTGACCAAATACCGCGCCCGCAATCATGACATCTATATCGGTCAGTGGGGCCAGGACTATTTCGATCCGAACTCCAATGCCCAGACCTTTGCCTCAAACCCGGATAATTCGGATGAAGGCAAGACCAAGACGCTGGCCTGGCGCAATGCCTGGGACATCCCGGACCTGACAAAGCAGACCGAAGCAGCCTTGCTTGAGAAGGATGCCGGCAAGCGCGCCGATATGTACAAGAGCCTTGAAAAGACGATCCTCGACACCAGTCCCTTCGTCATCATCCACCAGCAATTGGAAGTGGCAGGCCTGCGCAAAAACCTGAAAGGCTTTGCGCTCGGTCCGAGCTTCGACTCCAACTTCGTCGGCCCGGTCTCCAAGGAATAGCGACGGCGGACGCGCCTGATGAGCGCGATTGAAAACCAGGCGACGGCGGGGCAGGGAAGCGCCCGCGCCGTCGCTATTTTATTGGCCATCGGCCGCTTCCTGGTCATCGCCGTCACCACCTATCTCGGCCTCCTCGCGGTGACCTTTTTCATCGGCCGCGTCATCCCGATTGATCCGGTGCTGGCGGTGCTCGGCGACCGCGCACCGGCCAATGTCGTCGAGCGCACCCGCCGCGAGATGGGGCTCGACCTGCCGTTGATCGAGCAATTCTATATCTATCTCAAGCATGCGCTGAACGGTGATTTCGGCACCTCTGTGCTGACCACCAATCCTGTGATGACCGACATCCGCCGTGCCTTTCCGGCAACGATCGAACTGGCGACTTTGGGCACTCTGATAGGCTCGTTGATCGGCGTGCCGCTCGGCGTGCTGGCAGCGGTAAAACGCGGCAGTCTCATCGACCAGATCGTTCGCATTGTCGGCCTGATCGGCTATTCCGTGCCTATCTTCTGGATCGGGCTTTTGGGGCTTGTCCTGTTCTACGCCAAGCTCCAATGGGTGGCTTTTCCCGGCCGCCTCGACATCGTCTACGAGTACACATTCACACCGATCACCGGCTTCTACCTGCTCGACGCCGCGCTGCAGGGCCAGTGGGATGTCTTCTACGACGCTTACCGCCACATCATCCTGCCCGCAGGGCTGCTGGGCTATTTCTCGCTCGCCTATATCAGCCGAATGACGCGCTCCTTCATGCTGAATGAGCTGTCGCAGGAATACATCGTCGCCGCGCGCGCCAAGGGCCTGTCTGAAACGCGAATCATCTGGGGCCATGCGCTGCGCAACGCCGCGGTGCCGATGGTCACGGTGATCGCGCTGTCCTATGCCGGGCTGCTCGAAGGTTCGGTGCTGACCGAGACGGTGTTCTCCTGGCCCGGCATCGGCCTCTACATCACCAATTCGCTGCAGAACGCCGACATGAACGCCGTGCTCGGCGGCACCATCGTCATCGGTTCGGTGTTCATCGGCATCAACCTCCTGTCCGACGTTCTCTACAAGGTGCTCGATCCGAGGACGAAGACAGGATGAGCGCCGAAGCAATCCAAACGCGCCGCGATTGGCTGCTCAGCGATCGGCCGGCCTCGCGCATGCAGGCACGGCTCGGCCGCGCCTACGTCGCTTGGCGGCGCTTTTCCGCCAACCGGCTGGCGTTTCTCGGCCTGCTCATCATCATCGCGCTGCTGCTGGTCGCCGCCTTTGCCGATGTGCTGGCGCCCTATTCGCCGACTATCGGCGATCTCAAGAATGCCCGGCTTTTGGCGCCGAGTGCGGCGCATTGGTTCGGCACCGACGATCTCGGCCGCGATATCTATTCGCGCATTCTTTTTGGCTCACGCTGGACCCTCTATGTCGTCATTCTCGTCGCCGTGATAGCGGCCCCCATCGGCCTTTTGGTCGGCACCGTCGCCGGCTATGCCGGCGGCTGGACCGATGCCATTCTGATGCGCATTACCGACATCTTCCTCGCCTTCCCCAAGCTGATCCTGGCACTGGCCTTTGTCGCCGCCCTTGGCCCTGGGATCGAAAACGCGGTGCTGGCCATCGCCATCACCTCGTGGCCGCCTTACGCTCGAATTGCGCGGGCCGAGACGATGACCGTGCGCAATTCCGATTACATCAAGGCGGTGCAATTGATGGGCGCCTCGCCGTTCCGCATCGTGCTGCGCCACATCATGCCGCTCTGCATCTCCTCGCTGATCATCCGGGTGACGCTCGACATGGCCGGCATCATCCTCACCGCCGCCGGCCTCGGCTTCCTCGGCCTCGGCGCTCAGCCGCCTCTGCCGGAATGGGGCACCATGATCGCGTCCGGCCGCCGCTTCGTGCTCGACCAATGGTGGGTGGCCGGCGCACCGGGCTTCGCCATCCTGATCGTCAGTCTCGGCTTCAACCTGCTCGGCGACGGCCTGCGCGACGCGCTCGATCCCCGGAGCGGCGACCAATGAGCGGTGATCAATGAGCGGTGATCAATGAGTGGTGCACTTCTCGATATCGACGATCTGCGCGTCACCTTCCCGACTCGCACTGGCCTCATCCAGGCAGTGCGCGGCGTCACTTTTTCGCTTGGCCGAGAGCGGCTGGGCATTGTCGGCGAAAGCGGCTCCGGCAAGTCGCAGACCGGCCGCGCCATCATGGGGCTGACGCCGCCGCAGGCTCTGGTTTCGGCCAAGAAGCTCGCCTTGGACGGCATCGATCTTTTGGACATACCCGCCCGCCAGCGCCGGGCGCTGCGCGGCAAACGCATCGCCATGATCCTGCAGGATCCGAAATACTCGCTCGACCCGGTGATGAGCATCGGCCGCCAGATCGTCGAGACGCTGCGCACGCATGAAAAGGTCTCCAAGGCCGAGGCGCGCGAGCGTGCGCTGGCCATGCTGGAAGCTGTGCAGATCCGCGACCCTTCGCGTGTCTTCGACCTGCACCCGCACGAGGTGTCCGGCGGGATGGGCCAGCGCGCCATGATCGCAATGATGCTGATCGCCGGACCGGAACTGATGATCGCCGACGAGCCGACCTCGGCGCTCGACGTCACCGTGCAGCTCGATGTGCTCGGCATCCTCGACCGCTTGGTCAGTGAGCGCGGCATGGGTCTGATCTTCATCTCGCACGATCTGCGGCTGGTCGCCTCCTTCTGCGACCGCGTCATCGTCATGTATGCCGGCAAGGTGGTCGAGCAGCTCAAGGCGTCGGAGCTGCGCGACGCCAAGCATCCCTACACGCGCGGCCTACTCAACTGCATGCCCAGGATCGGTTACGAACGCCACCCGCTGCCGGTGCTCGACCGCAAGCCGGAGTGGGCGGCATGACGCCAGCCATTTCGATTGAAGGGCTGGAGGTGGTGTTCGACCGTTTTCGCGCGCTGAAAGGGGCGAACCTTGAGGTGAAGTCCGGCGAATCCTTCGGCCTGGTCGGCGAGAGCGGTTCCGGCAAGTCGACGCTGCTCAAAGCCATTGCCGGCCTGGTGCCTGTCGCATCCGGTACTATCACGGTCAATGGCAAGACGCTGGGAGCGCGCCGCGACAAGGCTTTTTATCGCGAAGTGCAGATGGTCTTCCAGGACCCCTATGGTTCGCTGCACCCGCGTCAGACCGTCGACCGCCTGCTGCAGGAGCCGCTCGCCATCCACGGCTTTGCCGATGGCGAACAACGCATCCAGCGCGCATTGGATGAGGTTGGCCTCGGCAAGGGCTTCCGCTTCCGCTATGCGCACCAGCTCTCCGGCGGTCAGCGTCAGCGCGTGGCTATCGCGCGGGCGCTCATCCTCGAACCGTCGATCCTGCTGCTTGACGAACCAACCTCGGCGCTCGACGCTTCGGTGCAGGCCGAAGTGCTCAACCTGCTCGAAGAGGTTCGCCGTCGGCGCAAGCTGACCTTCCTGATGGTCAGCCACGACCTCGCCATCATCACCCATATGTGCGAGCGCCTGATGGTGATGCAGAATGGCGAAGCGGTGGAGAACCTGACGGCGGGCCAGCTGATCGGGCACCGCGTGGAGAAGGATTACACACGCAATTTGCTTAGGGCGAGCGAGGGGTTTGTTCGGACGGCGTGAACTAGTTTCTTCCGCAGAACAATCGCTTGGGGAATTCCATGGAAGAATGGAAGTTTGCAGATCCGCCCAATGTCGCGGTGCTATCGGACAAGAGCATATTCAAACGGGGCGACTGGATCGCATACGTTGTGCATGAAGCTGACGATGACGAGAACTACAACGATGAAGGCGGCAGTTGGCAATTCTATAGCAGCGACTCTCGAGATTGGGATGAACGCGAGATAATGCTCGTTGGCCTGCAAGAGGTGGTGCAGCAGGATGAAAGCATCCTGGCATTGGCCGACTTGCCAAAAGGCTGGCATGCTTGGCGGACCTCAAAATCATCGCCATGGCAGCGAACGAAATCGCGCCCCGAACCCTCTAACGATAACGAATGATCCGCAAAGCGTTAAGCGGGGTCTTGCGCCAGTTCGCCGTTCTCCGGAACAGATGGTTCGTCCCCCTGCTTAGGCTCCTTGATCCTGAACCACGTCACATAAAGCGCCGGCAGGAACAGCAGCGTGATCGCCGTGCCGGCGATGATGCCGCCCGTCATGGCGTAGGCCATCGGGCCCCAGAACACTTCGCGCTCGATCGGGATCAGCGCTAGGCTGGCGGCCGCGGCCGTCAGCGCGATCGGCCGCATGCGGTGCTCGGTCGCTTCGATCACGGCTTCCCAGCGGTCTTGGCCCTCGGCCACCAGATCCTCGATCTGCACGATCAGGATAACCGAGTTGCGGATCAGGATGCCGATCAGCGCCAGGACGCCCAGAATGGCGACGAAGCCGAGCGGTGCGCCGCTCGGCACCAGGGCCGCGACCACGCCGATCAGGCCGAGCGGCGCCACCGCCACCACCAGGAACAGGCGCTGAAAACTTTGCAACTGGATCATCAGGATGGTCGCCATCACGAACAGCATCAGCGGCACCACCGCTGCGATCGGTCCCTGGCTTTGGCGCTTTCCTCGACCGAGCCGGCGGTTGCAACGGAATAGCCGGTCGGCAGTTTGGCGATGAAGGCGTCGACCGACGGCTTCAATTCGTTGACGACGGTGGCCGGCAGCACGTCGCCGACCAGGCCGGCGCGAACGGTGATCGTCGGGATGCGGTTGCGCCGCCACATCGTCGGCGTTCGAGGTCGTAGCGGAAGTTCGCGACCGCAGCGAGCGGGATCGCTTCGCCGTTCCCGGTGACGGGTGAGCTGTCACGGACTGCCCCGTACGTGTATCGGTCGGCTGGTTAAGACCGGTCTGTCGAAGTGGTCCGCATCGACGACAGGCCCAATCGCCCGGCGGCGGTGCCAACTTGAGGAAAACGTGAAATAAGGTCAGAAGAGGCCTTGGCATTCATCTAACGAGAACGGGCGTCGGCCCGATGAGGGACGAAATGAAGAACGCAGCCATTTCTGAGCGCAAGAACCAGTCGATCTCGCGCGGCGTCGGCATGACGACGCAGATCTATGCCGACCGCGCCGAGAATTCGGAGATCTGGGATGTAGAAGGCCGCCGATACATCGATTTCTCCTCCGGTATCGCCGTCGTCAACACCGGCCACCGCCATCCCAGGGTGATCGAGGCGGTCAAGGCACAGCTCGACCGCTTCACCCATACCTGCCACCAGGTCGTACCCTATGAGAGCTATGTGCGGCTGGCCGAACGGCTGAACGGCATGCTGCCCGGCAAGTTCGAGAAGAAGACCATCTTCGTCACCACGGGCGCTGAAGCCGTCGAGAACGCCATCAAGATCGCCCGCAACGCCACTGGCCGCCAAGCCGTCATCGCCTTTGCCGGCGGCTTCCACGGCCGCACCTTCATGGGCATGGCGCTGACCGGCAAGGTCGTGCCCTACAAGGTAGGCTTCGGCGCCATGCCGGGCGACGTCTACCACGCGCCATTTCCGGTGCCGCTGCACGGCGTGTCTACAGCCGATTCGCTGGCCGCGCTCGACAGACTTTTCAAGGCCGATGTCGATCCGGCTCGCGTTGCCGCCATCATCATCGAGCCGGTCCAGGGCGAGGGCGGCTTCTACGACGCGCCGCGCGAATTCCTGACGGCGCTGCGCAAGCTCTGCGACCAGCACGGCATGCTGCTGATCGCCGATGAGGTGCAGACCGGCTTTGCCCGCACCGGCAAGATGTTCGCCATGGATCATCATGAGGTCGCGGCCGACATTACCACCATGGCGAAAAGCCTGGCCGGCGGCTTCCCGCTGGCGGCGGTCACCGGCCGCGCCGAGATCATGGATGCGCCCGGTCCTGGCGGGCTCGGCGGCACCTATGGCGGCAGCCCGATCGGTGTCGCCGCAGCACACGCCGTGCTCGACGTAATCGAGGAAGAAAAGCTGTGCGACCGCGCCAATACGCTGGGCGCCCGGCTGAAACAGCGGCTGCAGTCGATCCGCGACGATGTGCCCGAGATTGTCGACATCAGGGGTCTCGGCTTCATGAACGCGGTCGAGTTCAACGACGTCAAGAAGGGCCTGCCGTCGGCCGAGATCGCCAATGCGATCCGGCTGAAGGCGCTCGACAAGGGGCTGATCCTGCTGACCTGCGGCGTCTACGGCAACGTCATCCGTTTCCTGGCTCCGATCACCATCCAGGACAATGTCATGAACGAGGCGCTCGACATTCTGGAAAGCTCGATCCGCGAAGTCTGCGCTGCCTAGCGCAAACCCCTACCTCCCCCTTGTGGGGAGGTCGGACCGCAGGTCCGGGTGGGGGGCCTCGCGCCGACCCCAACCCCGCTGCTTCGCAGCGACCCTCCCCACAAGGGGGAGGGTAAGTGCGTCTAGCCCGCAGCCCGTGCCGGCTCATCCTGCTGGAACGCTGCCAGTGCAGCCTTCAGCCCGTCAGGTCCCTCAGCAATCGTCTGCGCCATCGGCGAAAACCCGGCCCCGAGCATCTTGCGGCCCAGCATATGGTCGCCCGGCCTGTTGACGGATTCGATGCCGAGCAGCCGGCTTCCAGCATAGTGGTAGATCGAGAACTTGTTCTCAGCGAGGTTGCCCAGCACGACATGGCTGTCGCCGCCCGAGGTCAGCCCGACCATCTGCAGTTTCATGTCGCCGATGTCAGACCAGAACCACGGCACCGCCGCATAGGCGTCCGTATGGCCGGTGATCGTGCGTGCGGCAAGCCGCGCCTGGTCGGTGGCGTTCTGCACCGATTCCAGCCGCACGTCGCCGCCGGTCGACCAGTGGCGGTAGGAAGCGGCGTCGCCGATGGCCAGAATATCAGGCACTGAGGTGCGCATCTGTTGGTCGACGCGGATGCCATTGGCGACAGTCAGTCCGGCAGCCTGCGCAAGTTCGACATTCGGCACGGCGCCGATGCCGACGATGACCATGCGCGCGGGCAGCCTTTCGCCGGTGGAGGTGATGGCAGCGCAGACATGGCCGTTTTCCCCTTCCAGCCTGGCAATGGTGGTGCCGGTGAGGATACGCACGCCGATCGCCTCCAGCCGTTGGCGGACATGGCTCGCCACCACCGGCGCCACGGCGCGGCCAAGCAGCCGGTCGACAGCCTCGACCAGGGTGACGTTGCGGCCGGCGGCCCTCAGCGTTGCCGCGATCTCCAGCCCGATGAAGCCGCCGCCGAGGATGACCACGTCTTCGCTTTGGGCGCTGAGCGCGCGGATCAGCCGCGCATCGGCGATCGAGCGCAGCGACAGCACGCCCGAGAGGTCGGCGCCCGGCAGCGGCAGAAGCCGCGGCCGCGAACCGGTGGCCAGGATGAGCCGGTCGAACGGCAGCACGCCGCCGCCCGCTACCTCCAGCTTGCAGCCTGCCGTATCGAGGCTGTCTATTCGGATGCCCGGCCTGAAGTCGATGGCGCTGCCGGTGTAAAAGGCCTCGCCGCGCAAGGGTTGCGGCTTGGCATCGGCGTCCTTGATGAAGGTCTTCGACAGCGGCGGCTTGTGATAGGGCAGATCGGTTTCGTCGCCGATCAGTATGACAGGCCCGTCATAGCCTTCCTCGCGCAGGCTGGCGGCCGCTTGCACGCCCGCATGACCCGCACCGACAATGACGACCCCGTTCTTCATCGCAACCCGAATTCCTGTTTCAAATCTGGAGCATGATGCCGAAAAGTGTGAAGCGGTTTTCGGACGACATCATGCTTTGATTGTGAGCCGTTCCGCCAGATGGCGATTGTCTGCCGCCGTCGCAAGAGCCCCGGTCCGGGTCGCACCCGGAACGGTCGCTTGTCAATCGCGGCGTCTCTCACCTTGGCTGCTGGCTACGATTTAAAGTTGATAGTTCTAGTTTAGAATAATTCTAAACTGTTGTTTCAATTGAATTTTCTAGGGTTCACCAGTTGACTTCCGGCCCTCGCCATCGTTTTATGGAGGCTCGCGCGTCAGCGCATCCCTTTGATGTTTGGGCCTTGAACCCGTTCGATTGGAGGCATTTGGTGTCTTTCTCCCGTGAGCCGCAGAGCGGCGCGGCATCTGTGGTGTCCTACGGCATGCCTATGTCCCGGCACCGTTTGGCACGCGCGCCTTTTACCGAATCCCCTTTGAACTGGAGACTGATGATGACAGCGCGATATGGCGGCAGACTGGCTGCGATCGGTGCCACGGCTATGTTGACGGCGGCGGTTTTCATCCTGCCGGCCAAGGCGGCGGAGATCGATGCCAAGGCGGTCATCAAGACCTATTCCGACATCGCGCTGGCCAAGTACGAGGATTCGCTGACCACGGCGCAGGCGCTCGACAAGGCTGTCGACGCGCTGCTTGCCAACCCGTCGGCGGACACGCTGAATGCCGCCCGCGATGCCTGGAAGGCGTCGCGCGTGCCCTACCAGCAGACCGAGGTCTACCGCTTCGGCAACAAGATCGTCGACGACTGGGAAGGCAAGGTGAACTCCTGGCCGCTCGACGAAGGCCTGATCGACTACGTCGCCAAGAGCTACGGCACCGAGTCCGACGCCAACGCGCTCTACACCGCCAATGTCATCGCCAACAAGGACATCGAGATCGACGGCAAGAAGGTCGACGCCTCGAAGCTTTCGCCGGAGTTCCTCGCCGGCACGCTGCAGGAGGCCGGCGGCATCGAGGCCAATGTCGCCACCGGTTATCACGCCATCGAATTCCTGCTCTGGGGCCAGGATTTGCACGGCACCGGCCCGGGCGCCGGCGAGCGTCCGTTCACCGACTACGACCTCAAGAACTGCACCGGCGGCAATTGCGATCGCCGGGCCGAGTATCTGAAGTCGGCCAGCGATCTTCTGGTCTCCGACCTGCAGGAGATGGTCGGCAACTGGAAGGAAGACGGCGCCGCCCGCAAGAACCTCGTCGATGGCCAGCCGAACACCGCTATCTCGGTGATCTTCACCGGCATGGGCTCGCTGTCCTACGGCGAACTGGCCGGGGAACGCATGAAACTCGGCCTGCTGCTGCACGATCCCGAAGAGGAGCACGACTGCTTCTCGGATAATACCTACAACTCGCATCTCTATGACGCCATCGGCATCCGCGCCGCCTATCTCGCCAGCTACACGCGCATCGACGGCACCGTCGTTTCAGGCCCGTCGGTGCACGATATGGTCAAGGCGGCCGATCCGGCGATCGACAAGGAACTATCCGACAAGCTCGATGTCTCGGTCGCCAAGATGGAGGCGATCAAGGCGCGGGAAGTGGCCGGCGAGGCCTACGACCAGCAGATCGCCGAGGGCAACACCGAAGGCAATGCTACCGTGCAGGCGGCAATCGACGCGCTGGTCGACCAGACCAAGTCGATCGAACGCGCCGTCGGCGCGCTGAACCTGAACAACATAGCCTTCGAGGGGTCCGACAGCCTCGACGCACCGGACAAGGTGTTCAAGTAGCACCCCAACCAACTACCAGCCAAACGGCGCGGAGGGGCGCCGTCAGCCAGAGCCAATCCATGCTGATCTGCCATTGCAACATCATCACCGAAAAGGAGATTGAGCAGACGATCGTCGATCTGCTGGATCAGGACCCCTGGCAACTGATCGTGCCGGCGAAGGTCTATCACACGATGCAAAAGCGCGGTCGCTGTTGCGGCTGCTTCCCAAATGTGGTCGAAACGATCATTCGGGTCACCGAAAATTACCACACCCGTTCGGAGGCGAGCGGCGTGGACATCGTTTCACACCTGGATCGCGTCAGAGGCCTGCGCGTCCAATATGGGAGCAGAATCCATGAAAGGCGAACCGCAGATCATCGAGCGGCTTAACGAGGCTCTGTTCCTGGAGCTTGGCGCCGTCAATCAATACTGGGTGCATTTCCGCCTGCTCGAAGATTGGGGATATGCCAAGCTGGCAAAGAAGGAACGCGCCGAATCGATCGAGGAGATGCACCATGCCGACCGGCTGGTGGCCCGTATCATCTTCCTCGAAGGGCATCCCAATTTGCAGTCCGTGGCGCCGTTGCGCATCGGCCAGAACGTCAAGGAAGTGCTCGAATCCGATCTCGCCGGCGAATATGACGCACGCACCGCCTACAAGCGTTCGCGCGAGATCTGCAACGAAGCCGGCGACTACGTGACGATGAAGCTGTTCGAGGAATTGCTGGCGGATGAGGAAGGTCACATCGACTTCCTCGAGACGCAGCTCGACCTCCTTGCCTCGATCGGCGAGGAAAAATACGGCCAGCTCAACGCCGCATCGGCGGACGAGGCGGAATAGGACCATGCAGGAATGCGGCGCCCCATAGATATTCTGCGCCGCTTGCGGCGGGCCGCCGGCCCGCTGCTCCTCAAAAACCCGCGATATCAGGCCTTTCGCGGGCTTTCGGTTGTAACCCTGGCGGCAATTTTGGCCCCGGCCCTGGCCGGATCGTCGGAACCGGTCGGCCTCGCCACGAGCCGCACCGACCTGACGCCGAAGGACCAGGCCCGCGTCCTTGCCGTTACCAGGCCAACCCAGGATTTCTACAAGCCCGAATCCTTCGAAACGATGCAAGGCGGCGCCGGCACGTCGCGCAAGCAGGTCGATCGCGACGCCTTCTCGCAACCCTCTGAAAACATCACCTTCGAGGAACAGGGCAATTTCAAGCTCGGCAATGCGCTTTTCCGCAAGAACTGGGTGTCGTCGCCATCCTCGACCCAGGCCTCGGACGGTCTCGGACCCCTGTTCAACGAGCGCGCCTGCCAGAATTGCCATTTGAAGGATGGCCGCGGCCGCCCGCCGGCCGCCGACAGCCGCACCACGTCGATGTTCCTGCGGCTAGCGCGCGATGCGAGCACGGCCGAGGAAAAGACCGAGATCGCCGCGCACAAGGTGCTGAACTTCCCCGATCCGGTCTACGGCGCGCAGTTGCAGGAACTGGCGGTGCCCGGCCTCAAGGGCGAAGGCCGCATGTGTATCGATTATCGCGAGGAAAAGGTCACGCTCGGCGACGGCAGCGTGGTTTGGCTGCGCAAGCCGAGCTATTCGGTCGACGGGCTTGGCTACGGCCCGCTTGACCCGCGCACCACGCTGTCGCCGCGCCTGACGCCGCCAATGATCGGCCTTGGCCTGATCGAGCAGATCGCGCCGGCCGACCTCCTTGCCCATGCCGATCCCGGCGAACGCGACGGCATTTCCGGCAAGCCCAACATGGTGCGTGACCTCAGCAGTGGGCAACTGACGCTTGGCCGCTTCGGTTGGAAGGCCCAGACCGCGTCGATCCGCCAGCAGGCGGCGGACGCCTTTGCCGGCGATATCGGCATTTCGACGCCGGACGAGCCTAGTCACTGGGGCGATTGCACCGCAGCCGAAGAGGCCTGTTTGGCCATGCCCAATGGCGTGCCGAAGCGGCTCGGCCCGGTCGAGGCGCCACCACCGGTGATGGACCTCGTCACCTTCTATTCGCAGAACCTTGCGGTGCCGGCGCGGCGCGATGTCGGCGCACCCGCCGTGCTCGCCGGCAAGAAGCTGTTCTACGAGATGGGCTGCATTGCCTGTCATACGCCGAAATTCGTCACCATGCGCGGGAACAAGGCGCAGGCGTTCCAACTGATCTGGCCCTATTCCGACTTTCTGCTGCACGACATGGGGCCGGGCCTTGCCGACGGCCAGGCAGTGGGCGATGCCACGGGCAGTGAATGGCGCACCCCGCCGCTCTGGGGCATCGGCCTGACCAAGGCCGTCAACGGCAACGCTTTCTTCCTGCATGACGGGCGTGCGCGCACGCTTGCCGAAGCGATCCTGTGGCATGGTGGCGAGGGGCAGAAAGCGCGCGATCGCTTCGCCGCCGCCAATACGGCCGACCGCGATGCTCTCATCAAATTCCTGGAGTCATTCTGATGCTCAAGCGGGTTTTGCCTGTTCTACTCCTCCCATTGGCTCTGTTCGGTGCGTCCCCGGCATCGGCCTCGGTGAAAGCCTCCGACGTGATCCAAAGAGCGATCGACGGATTTGTCCGCCCCGCCTATGCCAGCCTGCATGGCCATGCCGGCACCTTGGCGAAGGCCATGGACGCGCTCTGCCAGGCGCCGTCGCAGGGCAACCTCGATGCCGCGCATGCCGGATTCTCGGCCACGGTCGCAGCCTGGTCGTCGGCTGAAATCATCGGCTTCGGGCCAATCAAGGAGAACAACCGGCTGGAGCGCATGCTCTACTGGCCGGACCGAAAGAGCATCGGCCTGAAGCAGGTGCAGGCGGCGCTGGCCGGCAAGGATCCGACCGCCACCGATCCGGCGCAGCTGGCGGGCAAGAGTGTCGCGATGCAGGGATTAGGGGCGCTTGAGTTCGTGCTTTACGGCGACGGCGCCGAGACGCTCGTCGGCAAGGACGAGCCCTATCGCTGCGCCTATGGCGCGGCAGTCGCCAAGAACATCGAGACCATGGCGGCCGATGTCGACGCGGCCTGGAAAAAACCGGACGGTTTTGCAGCCTTGTGGGCTAATCCTGGACCCGACAATGCGCTTTACCGCGACGGCACCGAAGCGGTGACCGAACTGGTCGGCGTCTTCATCAACGAGCTGGAAATGGTCCGCGACGTGCGCCTCAAAGGTTTTCTCGGCGCCAAACCGCAGGGTGACAAGCCGAGGCAAGCGATCTACTGGCGCTCGCAAAACACCGGCCTTTCATTAGCCGGCAACCTCTCCGGCATTGATGCGCTGTTCCAGGCCTCGAAGCTCGGCGACGCGCTGCCCGAGGATAGCAGATGGATGGCGGAATCCATCCATATCCAGCTCATCAATGGCGTTGCCACTGCCAAATCCATCCAGGGTCGGATCGACAAGACGCTCGCCGATCCCGCGGAGCGCGGAAAACTCGAACATTTCGCGCTGATCACCTCCAGCCTGTCGGGCTTGATCGGCACCCGGCTAACCGCCGAGTTCGGCCTGACCGCCGGCTTTTCGTCACTGGACGGGGACTGACCAATGGTTGCGACACGCACGCCGCTGATGGACCGCCGCGATTTTCTCAGAGCTGCCGGCGCCGGCTTCGTCGCGTCAATGGCGCCGCGGGCCTGGGCGGACACGCTTGCCGCCGATGCCGTCTTTGCCACCGCCTTCGTCAAGCGCGACGGCAGCTTTGGCGCCGCTGTGTTGTCGGAAGCCGGAAAAGTATTGCATGCGATCGACCTGCCCGACCGTGGCCACGACGTCACCTTCGATCCGGTCTCGAAGCGCTCCGTGGTCTTCGCCCGGCAACCCGGCACCTTCGCCGTGGTCTTCGACCATGCCGGCCGCGAGCCGCCGCTGACCATCGCCAGCATCACCGGTCGGCATTTCTTCGGCCACGGTGTGTTTTCCACCGACGGCGCGCTGCTTTACGCCACCGAAAACAATTTCGACAATGCCGCCGGCGTCGTCGGGATCTACGACGCACGGGCCAAGTTCAGCCGCATCGGCGAGTTTCCGACCTATGGCATGGGGCCGCATGAGCTCTTGCTGGTCGGAGACGGCCGGACGATCGCCATCGCCAATGGCGGCATCGAGACCCATCCCGACTATGGCCGCGCCGAGCTCAACATCGCCACCATGAAGCCGTCCTATGTGCTGGTCGATCGCACAACCGGCGATCTCATCGAAAAGCACGAACTGCCGCCGGCTCTGCACCAGCTGTCGATTCGCCACATGGATGCCGACCCCACAGGCACCATCTGGTTCGGCTGCCAGTACCGCGGGCCGGGCACCGAGCGGCCACCGCTGGTCGGCCGCGCCACGCGCGGCAAGGGGCTGCAGCTGCTCGACATGCCGCAGGACGTGCTATCCGGCTTCCGGAATTACATCGGCTCGGTCGCCGCCAACCCGATTGCCGGCACGGTCGCGGTGTCTTCGCCGGAAGGCAATTCGCTGGCCGTCATCGACGCCGCCAGCGGCAAGATCGTCGCCACCAAGGCGCTGGTCGAGGTCTGCGGCCTGGCGCCCGACGGCCCGGGCTTCATGGCAACCACGGGTGCCGGCGAAATCATCGAAGGCAGCGGCGCGACGCGCTCCGAGCCCGACTATGTCTGGGACAACCACATGCTGCGCATCGCGCCGGCGGCGTAAGCCGTCCGGCCTGCACCGAAGCGAAGCCACTTAACAATTTACGCGCTGGCTCTTGCGGCGGCGCGCCGTGGCGGGCAGAGGGAGACTGTTTTTCGAACCGGTCGCCCATGAAACTGCTCGCCATCGACTGTGCCGCCAATCTCTGCGCCGCTTGCGTCTATGACGCATCGGGCGGCAGAGAACTTGGCCGCTCGGTACTCGATCTCGGCAAAGGCCATGCCGAACACCTGATGGCTGTCATTGACGAAGCGCTGAAAGCGGACGGCACCGATTATGCCGGCCTTGGCGCCGTTGCGGTTTCCATCGGTCCGGGTTCCTTCACCGGCCTGCGGGTGGGCGTCTCGGCGGCGCGCGGCCTGGCGCTGGCGCTGAAGATCCCGGCGATCGGGGTAACGACACTGGAGGCGCTGGCGGCCGAGGCGAGGGCGGCATTTCCCGGCCGCCCGGTCCTGGCCGCTCTCGATGCCGGCCGCGAGGAAATCCATGCCGCGCTTTACGATGCGGAAGCGATTTTGCGCTATGGTCCGGCGGTGACCACACTTGCGCAAGCCGCGGGAATGGCGGCGGACAATCGTCCGGTGCTTGCCGGCACGGCCGCCGTGCAGATCGCAGCCGCGGCCGGTCGCGATTTCGATATCGGCCCGACGGCTGCCACCGCCGACATTGCCGTCTACGCCCGGCTCGCCGCTGCAAAAGGCGAGGGCGACAAGCCGAAGCCACTCTATCTGCGCGGCGCCGATGCCAAGGCGCAGGCCGGGTTCATCCTGTTGAGGCAGGAAAAGTGATGCGCATCCCTTTCCTCCAGCCGCGCCGCAGGGACTATGCGCTCGAGCCGCTGACCATCGCCGACAGCCCGGCAGCGTCGGTGCTGCACCGCGAGGATTTCGTCCGGCCCTGGACCGATGGCGAGTTCGCCGCGTTGCTCGAACAGGAAACGGTGTTCGGCTATGCCGCGCGCGAAATCGGCCAGGGCGCCAAGCCGCCGGTCGGCTTCGTGCTGGCCAGGCTTGCAGCCGGCGAGGGCGAGATTCTGACCGTGGCGGTGGCGCGCTCGCATCGCCGCCAGGGGCTCGGCTGGCAATTGATGGACGCCGTACTGCGCGAATTGCATGCGCAGCGCGCCGAGGCGCTGTTCCTTGAGGTTGACGAGACCAATGTCGCTGCCATCGCCCTCTACCGGCGGCTGGGCTTCCGCCAGGTCGGCCACCGCGCCAATTATTACCGCTCGACCGAACACGGTCCTACCGGCGCGCTTGTCATGCGCCGCGATCTTCGCTAGCCAAAGTTTTGGGGCAGGGCCAAGCTGCATGATCGGAAAAATCAGGATTTTCCTGGCGCTGGGCCTCGTTGTCGTCGGTTCGCTGGTCCTTGTGCCTTTGCAGCTGCTGTCGATGAAGACTGGAATCTGGCGTGAGACGGTCATTCTGAAGGCCTGGCACAGCCTCATCGTCCGGACGCTCGGCCTGCGCATCCATGTCAAAGGTGCGCTGTCCAGCCAGCGCCCGCTGCTGGTCGCCTCGAACCATATCTCCTGGACCGACATCATGGTGCTGGGCTCCTTTGCCGATGTGACCTTCATCGCTCGGGCGGACATGGAGGGATGGCCGCTGATCGGCTGGCTGTCGAAACTGCAGCGTACGGTCTTCATCGAACGCGAGCGCAAGCGGACAGCTGGCGACCAGGCCAGCGAGATCGCCAGCCGCATGGCCAAGGGCGACGCCATGGTGCTGTTTGCCGAGGGCTCTACCGGCGACGGCAACACCATCCTGCCGTTCAAGAGCACCTTGTTCGGCGCCGCCTCGATGGCGATTTCGGAAGGCGCGGCCGAGCAGGTCTTCATCCAGCCGCTGGCGATTGCCTACACGCGGGTGCACGGCGTGCCTCTCGGCCGCCGCCACCGGCCGCTCGCTGCCTGGATCGGCGATCAGGACCTGATGCCGCATCTCAAGGTGCTGATGGCCGAAGGCGCCATTGACGTCGAGGTGCATTTTGGCGAGCCAATCGCCTTTTCCAAGGGCTCGAACCGCAAGGAAACGTCGAGGCTGATGGAAACCCAGGTGCGCGCCATGATGCAGGCCGCGCTCGCCGATCCCCGCCCAAGCCGCTAGCGCAGGCCGGGCGCCTACAGGCCGATGCCCGAGAATCGTCTGTTTTTTGTCACGGAAAGGCGTTAGAAGCCGCCGGATGGATTTGAACACGATAGAGCGGAACGAAACCGACAGCGCCTCGCAAAGCGCTGCTGCGGCGTCCGCCCCGGCCAAAAAGGTCTTCGTCAAGACCTATGGCTGCCAGATGAATGTCTATGACTCACAGCGCATGACCGATGCGCTGGCCGCCGACGGCTACACCGCGACCGATGTCATCGCCGACGCCGATCTGGTGCTGCTCAACACCTGCCATATCAGGGAGAAGGCGGCGGAAAAGGTCTATTCCGAGCTTGGCCGCATCCGCGACATGAAGGCTGAACGCGCAGCAGTTGGGCGCGAAATGCTGATCGGCGTCGCCGGTTGCGTCGCGCAGGCCGAAGGCGCGGAAATCATCCGCCGTTCGCCTGCTGTCGATCTGGTCATCGGCCCGCAGACCTATCACCGGCTGCCCGATGTGCTGGCCAGGGTGCGTGGCGGCGAGAAGATCGTCGAGACCGAATACGCCATCGAGGACAAGTTCGAGCATCTGCCGCAGCCGAAGCGCGCCGAAATGATCAAGCGCGGCGTCACCGCCTTCCTCACGGTGCAGGAAGGCTGCGACAAATTCTGCACCTTCTGCGTCGTGCCCTACACCAGGGGCTCGGAAGTGTCGCGTCCGGTGGCGCAGATCGTCGCCGAAGCCGAGCGGCTGGCCGATGCCGGTGTGCGCGAGGTGACGCTGCTGGGGCAGAACGTCAATGCGTGGCACGGCAAGGGTGAGGATGGCATGGAATGGGGACTTGGCCGTCTGCTGTTCCGGCTGGCCGAGATTCCCGGCCTGGCGCGGCTGCGCTACACCACCAGCCATCCGCGCGACATGGACGACGAATTGATCGCTGCCCATCGCGACCTCCCGGCTTTGATGCCCTATCTGCATTTGCCGGTGCAATCCGGGTCCGACCGCATCCTCAAGGCGATGAACCGCAGGCACACGGCCAAGGACTATCTGGCACTGCTTGAGCGCATCCGCGCTGCGCGCGGCGACATCGCGCTGTCCGGTGACTTCATCGTCGGCTTCCCCGGCGAGACCGATGCAGATTTCGAGGCAACCATGGGTCTGGTGCGCCAGGTGAACTACGCCTCGGCCTTCTCGTTCAAATATTCGCCGCGTCCCGGCACGCCGGGCGCCGATATGCCCGATCACGTGCCGGAAGCGGTCAAGGACGAGCGCCTGCAACGCCTGCAGGCGCTGCTGCTGAAACAACAGCAGGATTTCGGCCTGGGCCTGGTCGGCAGCACCATCGACACGCTGATCGAGAAGCCCGGCCGTCAGGCCGGCCAGAAGGTCGGCCGCTCGCCCTGGCTGCAGCCGGTTATTGTTGATGAAAAGGCCGGCAAAATCGGTGACATTATCCGGGTGCGAATCACGAAGACGGGCTACAATAGCCTGTTCGCCGAGTTGGCTTGATGGGCTCGGCAGATGAGGAGAGACGGTTGAGCGCTGCTGAAGTGAAGACTCTGCCCCAGAACCAGACATCCGGGGCCTCTGACATGGCGCACATCGTTCTGACTTTCGACAACAACAAGCTTGCCAGCGCCCTGTACGGCCAGTTCGACGAGAACCTGGCCCGGCTCGAGCAGAAGCTCGGCGTCGACATCCGCTCGCGCGGCAACCAGTTGACCATCAAGGGCTCGGCCTCGGCGGCCGAACAGGCGCGCCGCGCACTCGACAATCTCTACGGCATTCTCCAGAAGGGCACCGACATTGGCCAGTCCGACGTCGATGGCGCCGTGCGCATGGCCATTGCCGCCGACGACCAGCTGACGCTGCCGACGCTGGAACGCAAGGGCAAGGTTTCGGCCGCCCAGATCTCCACCCGCAAGAAGACGATCTATGCCCGTTCGCTCAACCAGGACGCCTATATGCGGGCGCTGGAGCGTTCGGAACTTGTCTTCGGCATTGGCCCCGCCGGCACCGGCAAGACCTATCTGGCGGTGGCGCATGCGGCGATGCTGCTCGAACGCGGCATGGTCGAGCGCATCATCCTGTCACGCCCAGCGGTCGAGGCCGGCGAGCGGCTGGGTTTTCTGCCCGGCGATATGAAGGAAAAGGTCGATCCGTACCTGCGGCCCCTCTATGACGCGCTCTACGACATGATGCCGGCCGACAAGGTCGAACGTGCTATCGCTGCCGAGGTCATCGAAATCGCGCCGCTGGCCTTCATGCGCGGCCGCACGCTGGCGCATGCCGCCGTCATCCTGGACGAGGCGCAGAACACCACGCCGATGCAGATGAAGATGTTTTTGACCCGCCTCGGCGAGAATTCGCGCATGATCGTCACCGGCGATCCGACGCAGATCGATCTGCCTCCAAGCACCAAGTCGGGCCTCGTCGAAGCCTTGCGTGTCCTTGACGGCGTGGTCGGCGCGGTAACCGTGCGCTTCAACGATGTCGACGTTGTGCGCCACCCGCTGGTGGCCGAAATCGTCAGGGCCTATGACCGCGACGCCAAGCTGGCACGCGGCCTCGGCGCCGAGAGCTGATGTGACGATGCGGGCTCATGCCTGAAGACATAAGACCTGGCGGCGGGGACAGTTCGGTTCCCGTCGAGATCGATATGTCGGTCGAGGCCGGCGACTGGCCCGATGAGGCGGCGCTGACGCGTCTGGTCGATCGCGCCGTGTCGGCTGCCTTTGCCGAAACCGCTGCTGCCGGTCCTTCCGAACTCAGCATCGTCTTTTCCGACGATGCCCATATCCGTACCCTCAATGTCGGCTGGCGCGGCAAGGACAAGGCGACCAACGTCTTGTCTTTCCCGGCTTTTCCGTTCCCCAGGGGTGGCAAGCTGCCGCCCATGCTGGGTGACATCGTGCTGGCCGCCGAGACGGTGGCGCGCGAAGCAGCCCTGGAAGACAAGCCCTTCGAGAACCATATCACCCATCTCGTCATCCACGGCCTGCTGCATTTACTGGGCTACGATCACGAGACCGATGCAGAGGCCGAGGAGATGGAAGCCATCGAGCGCTCAACGCTCGCAAGGCTTGCCATTCCCGATCCCTACACGTAATGACAAAAGACCAATTGACCGGACGACGATGAACGACAAACCAGAAACTGCCGCCCGCCCCGAGGCTGGCAGTGCGACAAAGCCTTCCGATACGACGGAAGAGGGATCGAGTCCGAGTCCCAGTTCCGGCAGCCCCGCTTCTGGTAGTATTGCCAGCGAGCCATCGCCTGCCGGTCCGTCCTTGTTCGACCGCGTCTTGGGCCTTTTCAGGCAGCGGAACGGCACCAGCCTGCGCGAGGAAATCGCCGGCGCGCTTGCCGAAACGACCAGCGATGCCGGGTCTTTCTCGCCCGGCGAACGCGCCATGCTCAACAACATATTGCGCCTGCGCGAGGTACGCGTCGAGGACGTCATGGTGCCGCGCGCCGATATTGAGGCCGTCGAGATCACCACGACGTTGGGCGATCTGCTCGGTCTGTTCGAGCAGTCCGGCCATTCCCGCATGCCGGTCTATTCCGAGACGCTCGACGATCCGCGCGGCATGGTTCACATCCGCGACGTGCTGGCCCACATCACCAAGGTCGCCCGGGTCAAGAAGGGCAGAACATCCAGGAAGACGCCGGCAACGACGCTTCTCGACCTCGCTCAGGTCGATCTCGGCCGCACCATCGGCGACCTCAATCTGATCCGCCCGGTGCTGTTCGTGCCGCCCTCGATGCTTGCCTCCGACCTGATGGGCCATATGCAGACGACGCGAACCCAGATGGCGCTGGTCATCGACGAATATGGCGGCACCGATGGTCTCGCCTCGCTGGAAGACATCGTCGAGATGGTCGTCGGCGATATCGAGGACGAGCATGACGAGGACGAGCCGCTGATCACCCAGACCGGCGAGGGCGTGTTCGTCGTCGACGGCAAGGCCGAGATCGACGAGGTCGCCAAGATGATCGGCGAGGACTTTACCGCCGGTGAGCATGGTGAATATGTCGACACGATCGGCGGCATGATTTTCAACACGCTCGGTCGCGTGCCCGCGCGTGGTGAGGTTGTGCAAGCCATCCCCGGTTTCGAATTCCACGTGCTCGACGCCGATCCGCGCCGCGTCAAGCGGGTGCGCATCGTCCAGAACCAGAAGGGCGAGCGTCGCCGCCGCGTGACCGCCCCCCGCACCGAGCAGGCCTAGGACAGAACGTTGCCCGGCCGATGACGATCGACGATCCCTTCAAGCACTCAACCTTTGGCTCGGGTGTCTTCTACAAGGACCCGCGAGCCGCATTGAAATGGCTCGAAACGGCCTTCGGCTTCGAGCCGAGCATGGTGGTCAGCGATGCCGACGGACGGCTGGTCCATGCCGAAATGCGTTTTGGCGACGGCTACATCATCGTCGATTCCGAATGGGCCGATCATATTGCCAGTCCGGTAAGCGTCGGCGGCAAGAACACTCAGTCGGTCTGTGTGCGTCTGAAAGACGGCCTGGACGTGCATTGTGAGCGGGCAATGGCGGCTGGAGCCCAAATCGTCGAGGAGCCTGCCGACCATTTCTACGGCGAACGGCAGTATCGGGCGCGCGACCCCGAAGGCCATGTCTGGACCTTCTCCCAGACCTTGCGCACCGTGCCGCGCGAGGAGGCCGAGCACCTGAGCGGGCTAACCATCGAGGGATGGCACCGATAGCGCAGCGATCGGCCGGTTCGCGTTTCAATAAATCTGATAAATCTTGGCTCTTGATTCGCGCGACCTGGGAAGTCTGTATGGAGCGCCTTGCCGGCCGGATAATTCTGCTTTGGGGCTGGCGGCGCGCGCTGGTGGCGTTTCTTGCCGGGGCGCTGGCGGTGCTCGCCCAGGCGCCTTACGATTTCTTCGCCGTCTGTTTCGTCTCGTTTCCACTGCTGGTCTGGCTGCTCGACGGCGCCACCGGCGAGGCTTCCGACGGCTGGCTCAGGCGCCTGCGGCCGGCTTTTGCCATCGGCTGGTGGTTCGGCTTCGGCTATTTCCTCGCCGGCCTATGGTGGATCGGCGAGGCGCTTCTGGTCGAGGCCGACAGTTTCGCCTGGGCCTTACCCTTCGCGGTCGTAGGCATTCCTTTGGCGCTGGCATTTTTCTACGGCTTCGCCACCGTCGTCGCGCGGCTGTTATGGACCAACGATATTGGCCGCGTTGCCGCCCTTGCCTTTGCTTTTGGCCTGACGGAATGGCTGCGCGGCTTCCTGTTCACCGGCTTTCCCTGGAATGCCGTCGGTTATGCGGCGATGCCCGTGCCGCTGTTGATGCAAAGCGTGTCGGTGACCGGCATGGTCGGCATGAACGCGCTGGCGGTCTTTGTCTTCGCCATGCCGGCCTTGCTTGCAGCACGCCGGCATGTCCGTCTCGGTGTGGTCCTGCTTGCCATTCTCGTCGCCGCTCATGCCGGCTTCGGCTATGTCAGGCTCGCGACCCCCGACAAGCCGGCAACCCGCACTCTCGATGTCCGCATCGTGCAACCGGATGTCGACCTCAGCGAAAAATGGGACGCCTCGGTGCGCGACCGCATCTTCGCCACCATGATGGGCCTGTCGGTCGCAGCGCCCGATCCCGGTCATGACAAACCGCAGTTGATCCTGTGGCCGGAGACCTCGGTACCCTTCCTGTTCACCGAGCGTCCGGACGCGCTGACCGCGCTCGGCGACATGCTGCAGCCTGGTCAGATGCTGATTGCCGGCGTAGTGCGCGAGGAGCGCGGATCGGGGGCGGATGCCGACAGCCGCTACTACAATTCGGTGGTGGCGATCGACGACAAGGGCGAAATCGCTGATGCCGTCGACAAGGTCCATCTGGTGCCGTTCGGCGAGTATCTGCCGTTTTCCGGTCTGCTCAGCCGCTTCGGCATCGGACAACTCGTCGCCGGGCCGATGAACTTCGCCGCCGGCAACGAGCGCCATCCGATCGCTCTGCCCGGCGGCATCAGCGCCTTGCCGTTTATTTGCTACGAGGTGATCTTTCCGGATCTGGTGGCTGTTGACGCAACGTCATCCCAGCTTATTGTAAACGTCACCAACGACGCATGGTTCGGCGACACGCCCGGGCCGTACCAGCATTTCAGGCAGGCTCAGATTCGCGCGGTGGAAAACGGATTGCCGTTGTTGCGCGCCGCCAACAACGGCATTTCCGCCGTTGTCGATACGCGGGGACGCATCGTCGACGCATTGGCGGTCGATGCACGTGGCGCCATCGACGTGCGGGTGCCGATCTCCGGCCAAGCCTTCATCTCCGCCGCGGGGCGGCGCATTAACGGAATGCTGATCATGTTGGTGTTTGCCGCAATCGCCCTCAGCTTGAACGTAAGGCAACGGCTACGGGTGAATTGACAGTCGACACATTAGAAACTCATACTGTTACCGCCTAATTTTCTCGAAGTCGGTTGGTGTTTCTGTTGGGGCAGTTGGCTCCGGCTTCGTTTGGGCGAGAAAAATAGAAAAGGCCGGAAAAATTCGGCGAGGAAAAAATGACAGAAGAAAACAAGAAGAAACCGAATCCGATCGACATCCATGTCGGAAGTCGCGTCCGCCTTCGGCGCAATATGCTTGGAATGAGCCAGGAAAAGCTTGGTGAAAATCTCGGTATTACGTTTCAGCAGATCCAAAAATATGAAAAAGGAACGAACCGCGTCGGCGCCAGCCGTCTGCAGGCAATAGCCTCGATACTCAGCGTGCCTGTCGCCTTCTTTTTCGAGGATGCGCCAGGGCAGGAGCCGGTGGGTAATAGAGGATTTGCCGAGGACACTTCGATGGCTTTCGCCGTCGAATTCTGCGGCAGTCCGGAAGGGCTTCAGCTCAACCGCGCGTTCGTCAAGATCGCGGATGTAAAGGTGCGCCGCCGGATTATCGACCTTGTGAAGTCCCTTTCTGCCGAAGATGCCGAGTGATTCGGTGGGTCGATTGACCCATTGGCCCCAGTAATCCCCTGGGCCCGAGTAGCCCAGAGGCTCGACTGCCGGCGGCGCCAAGCCGCCGGTGGTACAAGATATATTGCTGCGACACTCATGCCAGAACCGCGGCACCGCTTGACGAGCGGCGCCCGGCACCGTTAACACGTGGCGCGCCAAAATCGGCAGCCCTGCCGATCGTTTTTTCAAGAGGGGACACCCGTGACGCGGCAGAACTACTTCTTCACCTCGGAATCCGTGGCCGAGGGTCATCCCGACAAAGTCTGTGACCGCATCTCGGACGAGATCGTCGATCTGGTCTATCGCGAGGCCAAGAAGACCGGCATGGACCCATGGAAAGTCCGGGTCGCCTGCGAGACGCTCGCAACCACCAACCGCGTCGTCATCGCCGGCGAAGTAAGGGTTCCCGATACTCTGCTGAAGCGGGACAAAGCCGGCAACATCCTCAAGGACGCCGCCGGGCATTCGGTCGTCAACCCGGCCAAGTTCAAGTCGGTCGCCCGCAAGGCGATCCGCGAAATCGGCTACGAGCAGGCCGGCTTCCACTGGAAGACGGCAAAGATCGAGGTTCTGCTGCACGGCCAGTCGCCCGACATCGGCCAGGGAGTCGACAACGCCGCCGACCGCCAGGGCGAAGAGGGTGCCGGCGACCAGGGCATCATGTTCGGCTATGCCTGCCGCGAGACCCCGGACCTGATGCCGGCGCCGATCTATTACAGCCACAAGATTCTCGAACTGCTCGCCGCTGCCCGTCACGAAAACAACGGCGAAGCCGGCAAGCTCGGACCCGACGCCAAGAGCCAGGTCACCGTTCGCTATGTCGATGGCAAAGCCGCCGAAGCGACGCAGATCGTGCTGTCGACGCAGCATCTCGACGCGACCTGGGATTCCAAGAAGGTCCGCAAGGTCGTTGAGCCTTACATCCGTGAGGCGCTCGGCGACCTCAAGATCGCCGACGATTGCATGTGGTACATCAACCCGACGGGCAAGTTCGTCATCGGTGGACCGGACGGCGACGCCGGCCTGACCGGCCGCAAGATCATCGTCGACACCTACGGTGGTGCTGCCCCGCACGGCGGCGGCGCCTTCTCCGGCAAGGACACCACCAAGGTCGACCGCTCCGCCGCCTATGCGGCGCGCTATCTCGCCAAAAATGTAGTGGCGGCCAAGCTCGCCGACCGCTGCACCATCCAGCTGTCCTACGCCATCGGCGTTGCCCAGCCGCTGTCGGTCTATGTCGACCTGCACGGCACCGGCAAGGTCGACGAGGCCAAGCTCGAGGAAGCGCTGCGCACGGTGATGGATTTGTCGCCATCCGGCATCCGCAGGCATCTCGACCTCAACAAGCCGATCTACGCAAAGACCTCGTCCTACGGCCATTTCGGCCGCAAGGCCGGCCGAGACGGGTCCTTCTCCTGGGAAAAGACCGATCTGGCCAAGGCGCTCAAGGACGCGATCGCTGCTTAGGCATGATTCCAAAAAGTGGTACCGGTTTTTTGGAAAAGATCATGCTCCAACAAAGGATTAGATTGAGATGAGATTTCAGCCAAATCTCATCTCAATCCCAAATCTCATCTCAATCTAAGCGCGGCGCGCGACCAGGCCATGGATCCACAGGACAGGCGGAGCCGCGCGACCGAAGGGTTCTTCGGCCGCCGGCACGGCAAGACCATTCGCCCGCAGCAGGCCGCGGCGCTGGAAAGCGGTCTTGGAGCGTATGGCCTCGACCTCTCCGTCCAGGCACCGGCAGAATTGCGCGCGCTATTCTCAGCGGATGTTTCAACGGTTCGGCTGGAAATCGGCTTCGGCGGCGGTGAGCATCTGCTGCACCGTGCCACGGAGGCACCGGCGACCGGCTTCATCGGTGTCGAGCCGTTCGTCAACGGCATGGCCAAGTTGATGATGGCGGTACGGGAAAAGCCGCTTGCCAATCTTCGCGTTTATGACGACGACGCCACGCGCCTGCTCGATTGGTTGCCGCAGGCGTCGCTCGACGGCATCGATCTGCTCTACCCCGATCCCTGGCCGAAGAAAAAGCATTGGAAGCGGCGCTTTGTCAGCCCGCTCAACCTCGATCGGTTCGCGCGCGTGCTGAAGCCGGGCGGAAAATTCCGCTTCGCATCCGACATCGACACCTATGTGAACTGGACCTTGTTGCACTGTCGGGCGCATGGCGCGCTCCTCTGGCAGGTGCAAGATGGGGCCGACTGGCATCGGCCCTATGAAGGCTGGCCGGGCACACGCTACGAGGCGAAAGCCATTCGCGAGGGCCGACGGCCGGCCTATCTCACCTTCATCAGAAAATAGTTCGATGCGGGAAAGTGTCCCGCATCGACAGCCGGTCTGGCTTCAGAAACGGCCGATCTTGCCGAAAGCGGTCGGGTCCATGCCGAGCCTGCGCAGATCGTTGGCGCGCGGCTTGCGGCCGGCTTCGACGGCCCGCGAGGCGGCAACGGCGCTGCCGAACAGGGCAAAGGCGTCGCCTATGGCGGAAAACACGGTACGGTTGCTCATTGTCTTGACCTTTCGCGCGCCACCGCGCGCTCATCTTTGATTTGTGCAGTGCAACATAGATAGGGATGTGAAATCCGGGATCACAGGGCCGTTACCGCATAGCCGGCATGCGCCGCGCGCAATCCTGCCAGCCGTCCCCGGCTGCACTCTGCCCGGCCCGTCAACAGACTTGAAACACCGGCCGGGATCGTCTATATCAGCCTCAAATTCTTGGTCGGTATGACGAAGAGTGGGTCCACCCGGTCCCGCTCTTTTTTATTACCTGCCGGTCAGCCATCAGCAAAGAGATGGTTCGGGACGACGATCATCCTGATCCATAGAACGACAGGAAACGCATGACTGCAACGGCAAGCGAAGCCGACGACCGCATCATCCGCGAAAGCGGTATCGATGCGCGCATCGCGCTGATCGTCCAGCCGGTGTTGCGAGGCATTGGCTTCCGCCTCGTGCGGGTGCATCTGTCGGGCCAGAACGGCCTGACGCTGCAGATCATGGCCGAACGCGAGGACGGCACCATGACCGTCGAGGATTGCGAAGAGGTCAGCCGCGCTGTGTCGCCGGCGCTCGACGTCGATGACCCGATCGAGAAGGCCTATCATCTCGAAGTGTCGTCGCCGGGCATCGACCGGCCGCTGGTACGCAAGTCGGATTTCGTCACCTGGACCGGCCATCTGGTGAAGATGGAAACCTCGGTGCCGGTCGCCGACCGCAAGCGCTTCAAGGGCAAGATCGCCGAAGCCGGCGAAGACGACATGCTGCTCGAGCGCGACAAGGCCGCCTACGGCGAAGAGCCGACGGTTCGCATTCCTTATGACGCGATCGCCGATGTGCGGCTGATCCTCACCGACGACCTTATTCGCGATGCCCTTTCGAAGGACAACCGGGAACGCAAGGAAGCCAAGAAACGCCGCGGCGAAGCTGATGATGCACCCGAAGGTGCTGAAGGCGGCGCGGAAGACGAAATCGAACAGGAACTATGATGAGCGGCCGGGCCTAAAAGCTCGGCAACAAGCTCGGGAGAAATAAGATGGTTGTAAGCGCCAACAGACTTGAACTGCTGCAGATCGCCGACGCGGTGGCGCGTGAAAAGTCGATCGACAAGTCGATCGTCATTGCCGCCATGGCTGATGCGATCCAGAAGGCCGCGCGCTCGCGCTACGGCCAGGAAACCAACATCCGCGCCGACATCAACGCCAACACCGGCGAGATGAAGCTGCAACGGCTGATGGAAGTGGTCGAGAAGGTCGACGACTACGCCACCCAGATCGCCATTTCCTCGGCCCGCGAGCGCAATCCGGACGCCCAGCTTGGCGACTTTATCGCCGAACAGCTGCCGCCAATGGATTTCGGCCGCATCGCCGCCCAGTCAGCCAAGCAGGTCATCGTGCAGAAAGTGCGCGAGGCCGAGCGCGACCGCCAGTATGACGAATACAAGGACCGCATCGGCGAGATCGTCAACGGCACCGTCAAGCGCGTCGAATATGGCAACGTCATCGTCGATCTCGGCCGTGGCGAGGCGATTATCCGCCGCGACGAGCTGATCCCGCGTGAAAACTACAAGTACGGCGACCGCGTCCGCGCCTATGTCTACGACGTGCGCCGCGAACAGCGCGGCCCGCAGATATTCCTGTCGCGCACCCATCCGCAGTTCATGGCCAAGCTCTTCACCATGGAAGTGCCGGAAATCTATGACGGCATCATCGAGATCAAGTCGGTCGCCCGCGACCCAGGCTCGCGCGCTAAGATCGCCGTCATTTCGCGTGACTCGTCGATCGATCCGGTCGGCGCCTGCGTCGGTATGCGCGGCAGCCGCGTCCAGGCCGTGGTCGGCGAATTGCAGGGCGAAAAGATCGACATCATTCCGTGGTCGCCTTCGGCCGCCTCCTTCATCGTCAACGCGCTGCAGCCGGCGGAAGTCGCCAAGGTGGTGCTCGACGAGGATGCCGAGCGCATCGAAGTGGTGGTTCCCGACGACCAGCTGTCGCTGGCCATCGGCCGTCGCGGCCAGAACGTGCGTCTTGCCTCGCAGCTCACCGGCTGGGACATCGACATCCTGACCGAGGCCGAGGAGTCTGAGCGCCGCCAGAAGGAATTCGTCGAACGCTCGTCGCTGTTCATGGAAGCCCTTGATGTCGACGAGATGGTCGGCCAGGTGTTGGCCTCCGAAGGCTTCACCAGCGTCGAGGAAGTTGCCTATGTCGATTCGGGCGAGATCGCCTCGATCGACGGTTTCGACGAAGACACCGCTTCGGAGATCCAGACCCGCGCCCGCGAATATCTGGAGAAGATCGAAGCCGAGCATGACGACAAGCGCAAGGCGCTGGGCGTCACCGACGAACTGCGCGAGATCCCTGGCGTCACCACCGCCATGATGGTGACGCTCGGCGAGGATGGCGTGAAGACGATCGAGGATTTCGCCGGCTATGCCGCCGACGACCTGACCGGCTGGAAGGAACGCAAGGACGGCGAGACCAAGGTATTCCCGGGTGTGCTCGCCAATCACGGCGTGTCGCGCGCCGACGCCGAGCAGATGGTTCTGGCAGCCCGCCTCAAGGCCGGCTGGATCACCGAAGACGAGCTTGCAGCCGAACAGGTCCCGGCTGACGAAGCCGTTGGTGCGTGAGGTGAAACCGCATCGCACACAACCCGCCCCAGGACGAGATGAACGATCGCACCTGCATCGTCACGCGCAAGCAAGCCGAGCCGGATGAGCTGATCCGTTTCGTCGTCGGCCCGGATTCGGCCGTCGTTCCTGACCTGAAGAGAAATCTGCCCGGCCGTGGTTGTTGGGTGAGCGCCGACCGCCTACATATCGACAAGGCGGCGGCGAAGAACCTGTTTGCCCGCGCCTTCAAGGCGCAGGTCGTCGTGCCGCCCGATCTCGGCGGCATGGTCGACGGACTGCTTGCACGATCCGCTTTGGGTATGCTTGGCCTTGCCCGCAAGGCTGGCTCGATCGCACTCGGCGCAACCAAGGTCGAGAGCGCGGTGCGCTCGGGGTTGGCGCTTTTCGTGCTCCACGCGACCGAGGCATCCGACGATGGCGTGCGCAAGATCAGTCAGGCGCGGCGGGCAACTGTCCACCTCGGCGGGCCTGCAGTCCTTGCCTACAAACTTTTCTCCGAGGCCGAGTTGAGCTTGGCATTGGGGGGTACAAATGTGATACATGCTGCCGTTCTCGCGGGAGACGCGGGCAAGGCGGTTGAGAGGCGCATGGTTGCGCTCGACCGATATCGGGGCGGAACCCCCGACGATCTGGCAATGCTTGCGGCCGTTGCTGACGAAGATGATGCTGCAGAGGATATGGAATGAGCGATACGAAATCGGGCGACGACAAGACGTTGAGTGTTACACCGAAGAAGACCTTGACGCTGAAGCGCCCCGGTACCGAGCAGAGCGTCGTGCGACAGAATTTCTCGCATGGCCGCACCAAGCAGGTCCAGGTCGAGATCAAGAAGCGCAAATTCTCCATGCCCGGCGACAAGCCGGAGCCGGTGGCTGCACCCGTATTTACGCCCAAGCCCGCGGTAGTGGCAGCCCCCGTCGTGCAGGAAGCGCCCAAGGCGCCGCCTCCGCCGCCCCCGGCCGAACGCGGCGGCATGGTGCTGAACGAACTGTCGCGCAATGAAATGGAAGCGCGCCGCAGGGCGCTCGAAGGCTCCAAGGTTCGCGACGTCGAGGACCGCCAACGCGCCATCGAAGAGGCCAAGCGCCGCAACGAGGATGAGGAACGCCGCAAGCGCGAGCGCGAGGAATCCGCGCGCCGTCAGGCCGAGGAAGAAGCCCGCCTGCAGACCGAGGCCGAGTCCCGCCGCCGCGCCGAGGAAGAAGCGCGCCGCCGCGCGCCGCAGGCTGCCGAGCTTGTGGCGTCGGACGACGAGGAAGAGGTCAAGCCGAAGCGCACCGCCGCCGGTGCCCCGGTACGCCGTCCGGTTACGCCCGAAGTGGCGCGCCCGGCCAAGCCGACCAAGGCCGAGGAAGACCGTCGTCGCGGCAAGCTGACCCTCAACACGGCTCTTTCCGACGAGGACGCGCGCGCCCGCTCGCTGTCGTCGATGCGTCGCCGCCAGGAAAAATTCAAGCGCGCGATGCACAATGAGCCGCGCGAGAAGGTTATGCGCGAAGTGATCCTGCCTGAAACCATCACCATCCAGGAACTGGCGCAGCGCATGTCCGAGCGCGCTGTCGATGTGGTCAAGTACTTCATGAAGCAGGGCCAGATCCTGAAGCCGGGCGACATCATCGACGCCGACACGGCCGAGCTGGTCGCCACCGAATTCGGCCACACGGTCCGCCGCGTCGCCGAGTCCGACATCGAGGAAGGCCTGTTCAACATTGCCGACAATGCCGAGGACCTGGTGTCGCGGCCGCCTGTCGTGACCATCATGGGCCATGTCGACCACGGCAAGACCTCGCTGCTCGACGCCATCCGCAATGCCAATGTCGTCTCCGGCGAAGCCGGCGGCATCACCCAGCATATCGGCGCCTACCAGGTCGAGAAGAACGGTCAGAAGATCACCTTCATCGACACGCCCGGTCACGCCGCCTTCACGGCGATGCGCGCGCGCGGCGCTCAGGCGACCGACATCGCCATCCTGGTGGTGGCGGCCGACGACAGCGTCATGCCGCAGACCATCGAATCGATCAGCCATGCCAAGGCGGCCGGCGTTCCGATCATCGTGGCGATCAACAAGATCGACAAGCATGATGCCGATCCGCAGAAGGTGCGGTCGGAACTGCTGCGCCATGAGGTGTTCGTCGAATCGATGGGCGGTGAAGTGCTGGACGTCGAAGTGTCGGCGACCAAGGGCACCAACCTCGACAAGCTGTTGGAAGCGATCCTGCTGCAGGCCGAAATCCTCGACCTCAAGGCCAATCCGGACCGTACCGCCGAGGGCGTGGTCATCGAAGCCCAGCTCGACAAGGGCCGTGGCCCCGTCGCCACTGTACTGGTGCAGACCGGCACTTTGATGCCGGGCGACATCCTCGTCGCCGGCAATGAGTGGGGCCGGGTGCGCGCGCTGGTCAATGACCGTGGCGAGCAGATCAAAGAGGCGCCGCCGGCAATGCCGGTCGAGGTGCTCGGCCTGCAAGGCACGCCGCAAGCCGGCGACCGCTTCGCTGTCGTCAACAACGAGGCCCGCGCCCGCGAGATCACCGAATATCGCCAGCGTCTGGCGCGCGAGAAGGCAGTGGCTCGCCATGCTGGCCAGCGCGGCTCGCTCGAACAGATGATGTCGCAGTTGCAGACGAGCGGGTTGAAGGAATTCCCGCTGGTCATCAAGGGCGACGTGCAGGGTTCGATCGAGGCGATCAACGCCGCTCTCGACAAGCTTGGCACCGACGAGGTGCGTGCGCGCATCGTTCATGCCGGCGCCGGCGCCATCACCGAAAGCGACGTGTCGCTGGCGGAGACCTCGGGGGCCGCGATCATCGGCTTCAACGTCCGTGCCAACGTGCAGGCACGTGCGGCCGCGGCGGCCGCGGGCATCGAAATCCGCTACTACTCGATCATCTACAACCTCGTCGACGATGTGAAGGCAGCACTTTCCGGCCTGCTGTCGCCGGAACGCCGCGAGACCTTCATCGGTAATGCCGAGATCCTCGAGATCTTTGACATCACCAAGGTCGGCAAGATCGCCGGCTGCCGTGTCACCGAAGGCAAGGTCGAACGTGGAGCGGGCGTGCGCCTGATCCGCGACAACGTCGTCATCCACGAAGGTACGCTGAAGACCCTCAAGCGCTTCAAGGATGAAGTCGCGGAAGTTCCGGGCGGCCAGGAGTGCGGCATGGCTTTCCAGAACTACGAGGACATGCGCGTCGGCGACATCATCGAGTGCTTCCGCGTCGAGATGGTGACCCGGACGCTCTGAGTTCGTATACTGTCGATACGACCGGGCGGTGGTCGAAAGACCGCCGCCCTAACTTTAATGCCTGTCGCCCAAAAGTGCGGGATAAACGACATGCATAGAACAAATATGAGACATGGCGGCACGGTCCCATCCCGCGCCTCACGCTTTCCGGATTGAGAAAAATGCCCCGTCCAACCGCCTCCAGCCCATCCCAGCGCATGCTTCGCGTCGCCGAACAGGTGCGCCATGCGCTGTCGGAAACCTTGCAGCGCGGCGAGATTATCGACCCGCTGATCGAGAACACCGTGGTTTCGGTCTCGGAAGTGCGCATGTCCACTGATCTGAGGGTCGCAACGGCCTTCGTTTCGCCGCTTGGCGCCAAGGACACGGGTGCGGTCATCGACGCGCTCAACAAGCATGCGAAGTTCGTCCGTGGCCGCGTCTCCGGCGCGCTCCGCCAGATGAAGTTCATGCCGGAGTTCCGCTTCAAGCTCGATACGTCCTTCGACAATTTCGCCAGGATCAACGATTTGCTGAAATCGCCCGAAGTCGCGCGAGACTTGGGTGCCGATGGCGAAGACAACGACAAGGACGAGAAATAGTGGGGCGCCGCGGCAAGAAGAAGGGCCGGCCGATCTCCGGCTGGGTGGTGCTGGATAAGCCGGTTGGCATGGGTTCGACCGAAGCCGTCTCCAAGATCAAATGGCTTTTCCAGGCCGAAAAGGCCGGCCATGCCGGCACACTCGACCCGCTGGCCTCTGGCATGCTGCCGATCGCGCTGGGCGAGGCAACCAAGACCGTGCCTTATGTGCAGGACGGCGCCAAAATCTACCGGTTCACCGTCGCTTGGGGCGAGGAGCGTTCGACCGACGATCTCGAAGGCCCGGTGACGCAAAGTTCCGACCGCCGTCCGGCGGAAGAAGATGTCAGGGCGCTGCTGCCGAACTACACCGGCGTCATCATGCAGACACCGCCGCAATTCTCGGCCATCAAGATATCAGGCGAACGCGCCTACGATCTCGCCCGTGGGGGCGAGACAGTCGACATCCCCGCGCGCGAGATCGAGATCGGCCGTCTGGACATCGTCGAGCACGCTGCCGACCACACTTTGTTCGAGGTCGAATGCGGCAAAGGCACCTATGTGCGCTCGCTGGCCCGCGACATGGGCCGCGACCTCGGCTGCTTCGGCCACATCGCCGAATTGCGCAGGGTCGAGGTCGAGCCGTTCACCCAGGAGGATTTCGTCACCGTCGCCGAACTGGAAGCCGCCCGTTTCGGCGAACAGCGCGAAGCTGACAAAGAGGGCGACGCCGATGTTGCCGACGCGCCGATCGACTTTGGCGCAATCGATGCGCTGCTCGTCGACACGGCCGCCGCGCTCGACTGCCTGCCGCAGATTGCCATCAGCGACGAAGCGGCGACGAAAATCCGCCTTGGCAATCCCGTCATCATCCGCGGCCGCGACGCGCCCGTGGAAGCCGAGGAAGCCTGCGCCACCGCGCGCGGCAAGCTTGTCGCCATCGGCGCCATCGAGCAAGGCATGTTCAAGCCGAAGCGGGTCTTTGCCGGCTGACCACTCTCGTCTAGTTTTACGTCGACGTCACATCCGAGGGGCACATGGCAAAGGCTGAGGCGGTGAAGAAGCGGGCGCCGGTGACAACGCGGCGGCCGCCGGTTGGCGCCTCGCCTGGCACGCTGATCGCCGATCCGGCGGCGCGACGGTCCGAGCTGCGGCTGACGCTGATTTCGCCTGAAAAATTCAAGACCATCAACGATGCCAGCATCGACGATCTCAACACCCATTGCGACAACTGGCCGGTCGTCTGGCTGGACTGCACCGGTCTCGCCAACATCCAGCTGATCGAGGAGATCGGCCGGATATTCAACCTGCATCCGCTGGCTCTGGAGGATGTCGTCAACACCGGCCAGCGGCCGAAGGTCGACTTCTTCGAGGACCACGCCTTCGTCGTCATGCGCATGATCGACGACGTCAAGGTGCATCGCTATGAGCAGATCGCGGTGTTCTTCGGCAAGAAATTCGTCGTCACCTTCCAGGAGCGCGAAGGCGATCCGTTCGACCCCGTACGCAAGCGCATCGCGGCAGCGTTGCCCAACCGCTTGCGGATGCGCGGCGCCGACTATCTGGCCTATGCGCTCATCGACTCCATCGTCGACAGCTATTTCCCGCCGATTGAGGCCGCGAGCGAGGAGGTCGATGGCATCGAGGACGAGATGCTCAACACGCCTCACAAGCATCAGATGCGCCAGCTGCACGAATTGCGGCGCGACGCCAATGTGCTCAAGGGCGTGCTGTGGCCGATGCGCGACGCGCTGGCGACGCTGATCCGCAACGACGTGCCCTATGTCAAGCCGGAGACGAAAATCTTCTTCAACGACACGCTCGACCATGCATTGCGGCTGATCGAGCTGGTCGAGAACCAGCGCGACATGCTGACCGGCTTGATCGAAATGCATTTGTCGCTGAGCCAGGCGCGCACCAACGACGTCATCTCTTATCTCACCATCGTCTCGGTGATCTTCATGCCGCTAACCTTCCTGGTCGGTATCTGGGGGATGAATTTCGATCCCGAGATCTCGCCGTGGAACATGCCGGAACTGAAAGCCTACTATGGCTACCCGGCTTCGCTGCTGTTCATGCTGGCCGTTGCTGTCGGGCTGATCGTCTTCTTCAAAAGCAAGAAGTGGCTGTAAGGTTTCGGTGTCAGGGGAATCCTGGATTCCCGAGCAAAGGGCTGCGACAAGCCGGCTTTATGAATGGGCTGGTGTTTTCCGGGGAATTGCCCTATATGCGCCGCAGCATCGCGCCATGTCGCTTTGCTTGCACCGGCCCCTGCTGGACGACATCCCGGCTGAGGGCGACCCGTTTCCTCAAACAGATAAGGAAAAACACGATGTCGATTACTGCCGAGCGCAAACAGGAATTGATGGGTGAATTCGCAACCGCCAAGGGCGATACCGGGTCTCCGGAAGTCCAGGTGGCCATCCTTTCCGAGCGCATCAAGAACCTGACCGACCACTTCAAGGACCACAAGAAGGATAACCATTCCCGCCGTGGTCTGCTCGCTCTCGTCTCCCAGCGCCGCAGCCTGCTTGATTATCTCAAGCGCAAGGATGACGCGCGCTATCAGACGTTGATCGAGAAGCTCGGTCTGCGCCGTTGACGAATTGACCGGCGGGCTTTCGAAGGAGAGCCCGCCGGTCGCGCATTCTGCCAGTCGCATCGATTGGCCAGACCCGGTTTCGAGCGCGCAGAGGCCACTCGAAACCGCCCATGGACGGTCATGGGGCAGGATTGCAGGACGCTCGTGCGCTAACCAGCGCCGAAATCTACCCGAGCTTCCCGTTGTCTTGCCCGTGGCTGCCCGAGAAAGGAAGCCAGGGAAAGGGCATCCGCGCACCGTGAAACGGCGCGGCCCTTTCCGCTTATTAAGGACAAGATATGTTCAACTACCACAAAGTGGAAATCGAATGGGGCGGCCGTCCGCTCATCCTGGAAACCGGCAAGATCGCACGTCAGGCTGACGGCGCGGTGCTTGCGACCTATGGCGAAACCAAGGTTCTCGCCACCGTCGTTTCGATGAAGGAGCCGAAGCCAGGCCTCGATTTCTTCCCGCTGACCGTCAACTACCAGGAAAAGACCTACGCCGCCGGCAAGATCCCGGGCGGCTACTTCAAGCGCGAGGGACGTCCGAGCGAAAAGGAAACGCTGGTTTCCCGCCTGATCGACCGCCCGATCCGCCCGCTCTTCGCCGACGGCTACAAGAACGACACCCAGATCGTCGTCACCGTCGTCCAGCATGACCTCGAGAACGATCCCGATATCCTGTCGATCGTCGCCACCTCGGCCGCTTTGACGCTGTCGGGCGTTCCCTTCATGGGCCCGATCGGCGGCGCTCGCGTCGGCTACATCAACGGCGAATACGTGCTCAACCCGCATGTCGACGAGATGCAGGAATCCAGGCTCGACCTCATTGTCGCCGGCACCGCCGACGCCGTGCTGATGGTCGAGTCCGAAGCCAAGGAACTCGGCGAAGAGCTGATGCTCGGCGCCGTCATGTTCGGCCACAGGGGCTTCCAGCCGGTGATCGACGCCATCATCAAGCTGGCCGAAGTTGCCGCCAAGGAGCCGCGCGATTTCACAGCGCCGGACTACTCCGCGCTTGAAGCCGAAATGCTGAAGATCGTCGGCGACGAGCTCAGCAATGCCTACAAGAACGTCGATAAGCAGAAGCGTTACGCCGCCGTCGACGCAGTCAAGGCGAAGGTCAAGGCAGCGTTCGCTCCGGCCGAAGGCGAAGACGCCAAGTACACCTCCGAGCAGATCGGTTCGGTGTTCAAGGAACTCCAGGCCAAGGTCGTGCGCTGGAACATTCTCGACACCGGTTCGCGCATCGATGGCCGTGACCTCAAGACTGTCCGCAAGATCGTCTCGGAAGTCGGCGTCCTGCCGCGCACGCACGGTTCGGCGCTGTTCACCCGCGGCGAGACCCAGGCGCTGGTCGTTGCCACGCTGGGCACCGGCGAGGACGAGCAGTATGTCGATTCGCTGACCGGCATGTACAAGGAGAAGTTCCTCCTTCACTACAACTTCCCTCCCTACTCCGTCGGCGAGACCGGCCGCATGGGTTCGCCGGGCCGCCGCGAAATCGGCCACGGCAAGCTCGCCTGGCGCGCCATCCGTCCGATGCTGCCGAGCGCGGACCAGTTCCCCTACACGCTGCGCGTCGTCTCGGAGATCACCGAGTCCAACGGTTCGTCGTCGATGGCCACCGTCTGCGGCACATCGCTGGCGCTGATGGATGCCGGCGTTCCGCTGGCCAAGCCGGTTGCTGGTATCGCGATGGGCCTGATCAAGGAAGGCGAGCGCTTCGCGGTTCTGTCCGACATCCTGGGTGACGAAGATCACCTCGGCGACATGGACTTCAAGGTCGCCGGTACCGAAGGCGGCATCACCTCGCTGCAGATGGACATCAAGATCGAGGGCATCACCGAGGAGATCATGAAGATCGCGCTGGACCAGGCCAAGGATGGCCGCCAGCATATCCTCAGCGAGATGGCGCATGCTCTGACCGGCGCCCGCCCCGAACTCGGTGAGTTCGCACCGCGCATCGAGGTCATGCACATCCCGACCGACAAGATCCGCGACGTGATCGGCTCCGGCGGCAAGGTTATCCGCGAGATCGTCGAGAAGACCGGCGCCAAGATCAACATCGAGGACGACGGCACGGTCAAGATCGCTTCGTCGAACGCCAAGGAGATCGAGGCGGCCAAGAAGTGGATCCATACCATCGTCGCCGAGCCGGAAGTCGGCGAAATCTACGAAGGCACGGTCGTCAAGACCGCCGACTTCGGCGCTTTCGTCAACTTCTTCGGTCCGCGTGACGGCCTCGTCCACATCTCGCAGCTTGCCAACGACCGGGTCGCCAAGACCTCGGACGTCGTCAAGGAAGGCGACAAGGTCTGGGTCAAGCTGATGGGCTTCGACGAGCGCGGCAAGGTCCGCCTGTCGATGAAGGTCGTCGACCAGGCCACCGGCAAGGAAATCGCCCGCGACAAGAAGACCGAAGGCGAAGAAAACGCCGCCTGAGTGGTCTGACAATAGAGTTGAACGGGCGCGGCTTATGTCGCGCCCGTTTTCGTTTAAGACCCGTCTACGACATGAGAATCGAAGAATGGCCGCTGAGCCGCTGAAGACACTGTTCCATCCCTTCGAGGCCGAGGGGCTCCCTCTGCCGCAAAAGGGCGAGCGTGTGCTGTTCCTGGGCGCCGAGCCTGGGTTTCGCCTGCCGGAAGGCTTCGAGGCAGAGCTCCATCTTGCACAGGGTTTCCGGCCGTATCTCCGAGCGCTGGAGCGTGCCGGCCACAAGGTAACGCCGCGCGCGGAAGGCGATGCATTCGATGCAGCGCTCGTGCTTGCCGGCCGCCATCGTGGGCTAAACGAGATGCGTATTGCCGAGGCGATCGAACGCGTCACGCCGGGCGGTCTGATCATTGTCGCCGGCGGCAAGGACGAAGGCATCGCCAGCCTGCGCAAGCGCATCGACGAGCTTGTTCCGATCGAAGGGCATCTGCCGAAATATCACGGCATCGCCTTCTGGCTTCGCCGTCCGGTCGATCTGGCGCCTGCGGAAAAACTGCGCGTCGCCAATCCCGCCTTGGTCGTAGAGGACCGCTTCCGCACCGCGCCCGGCATGTTCTCCTTCGACCGGATCGACGCCGGCTCGAAACTTCTGGTCGACAACCTGCCCAAAGACCTGCGCGGCAACATTGCGGATTTCTGCGCCGGCTGGGGTTATGTCACCGCCGAGGTCGCGGCACGTTCACCCGGCATAACAGGGCTCGACCTTTACGAAGCGGATTTCGAAGCGCTTGAGGCGGCCAAGGGCAATATCGGCCAGACAGGCTTCGAGCCCGGCTTCTTCTGGACCGATCTGCTGAGCGAGCCGGTCGAGCGGCGCTATGATGCCATCGTCATGAACCCGCCCTTCCATCGCAGCCGGGCGGCCGAGCCGGAAATCGGCGCCGGCATGATCCAGGCGGCGGGCAAGGCGCTGAAGCCGGGCGGGCGGCTGTTCATGGTGGCGAACCGCCAGCTGCCCTATGAGCCGGTTCTGAAGGCCGTCTTCTCCAGCCATGCCGAGCTCGCCCGCGACGGCATGTTCAAGGTTTTCTCCGCGCGCCGATAGGACGGTGCCGGTCGCCTCAATGCATGCTGACGATGCGCGCCGGCTCGTGGACGGGAATGGTCGGTCTGATATCGCCAGGCTTGATCTTGAGCGGCGCCGGCCTGCCGAACAGATAGCCCTGCACCATCTCGCAACCAGCTGCTCGCAAAAGCGTCGCCTGGTTCTCGGTCTCGACGCCTTCGGCGATGATGCCGACGCCGAGCGCCCGCGACAGGCCGACGATGGTAGAGACGACGGCGCCCGAATTCGAATCGGTGTCGATGCGGCTGACGAAGGAGCGGTCGATCTTCAGCTTGCCGAAGGCGAAGTCGATCAGGTAGCTGAGATTGGAATAGCCGGTGCCGAAATCGTCGACGGCCACCGAAATGCCCATGTCGGCAAGCTGCTGCAGGATGATGGCGGCGCGGTCGCGGTCCTGCATCATCGCCGTCTCGGTCACTTCGAGCTCCAGCCGTGACGGCTTGATGCCGGTGCTGGCCATCGTATCGCGCACGATACCGACGAAATCCTTGGTCATGAACTGGACCGGCGAGATGTTGACGGCAACGAAGCAGTCCTCGGGCAAATGACGGGCATCGCTGCAGGCCTTGTTCAGCACCCAATTGCCGATCGGGTGGATCATGCCGGTCTCTTCGGCGATCGGAATGAATTCCATCGGCGGGATCATGCCGCGTTCCGGGTGCTTCCAGCGGATCAGCGCCTCGTAGCCGACGATACCGCCGGTCGGCAGGTCGAGCTGCGGCTGGTAGTGAAGGTCGAAATCGCCACGGACGAAGGCGATATGCAGTTCGGATTCGATCCAGTGGCGGTAGTCGGCGACCTGGCCCATGTCGGAATGGAAGACCGACCAGTTGCCCACGCCGCCGGCGCGGGCATTCTGCAGCGCCAGGTTGGAGCGGCGCAGGATGAGGACCGGATCGACGCCATCCTTTGGCATCGCCACGATGCCGACCGACAGGCCGACCGACTGCAGGTGAGAATCGAGCTGGTACGGCTTCAGCATCTCCTCGATCATGGTTTCGACGGTGCTTTCCATGGACCTTTGGAGTTGGTGTTCCCAGACAAGGATAGCGAACTCGCCGGCGCCGATGCGCCCCATCACCGCGCCTTCGGGCATGCAGGCCTTCAACCGCTTGGTGAAGCCGCGGATCAGTTCGTCGCCATGGCTGTAGCCGATGGCGTCGTTGATCTGCTTGAAGCGGTCGATGTCGATGTCGATGAGGAACACCGGCTCACCGGTCCTGATCGTCGCGGACGCCGCGTCGGCAATCCTGCCGACCATCGCCGGCCGCGCAAAAAGCCCGGTCAGCTTGTCAAAATGGGTTTCGTTGAAAACGTAGTCCACCGATTCATCGACGCCGGCGAAGAAGGACAAGGCAGCACCGGCGGCGGCCAGCGCGCATAGCGCCGACGCGATGCCGATCATGGTTTCCGCCTGCATGCCGGCAAAGCCGTCCCCGAAACCATGCCGGAGGCCCCAAAGCCCAAGGATGAAACTGCCAAGGCCCGAACTGGCGACGGTGAGCAGCCGGAACACAGGCGTTCGCTTGGGGTTGCTGACAGCAGGCATTGCTCAGTCCCTGTCGCATGATCCCGAAATCAACTCGACTTTCGGGAAATATCAAGCGCAAATTCATAAAGGCTAAAGCATCCTTTGCGCCCAGCAAGAACGCGCAGAGCCCAAGCCCATAGGACTTCTAGCGGATATCTCCTTAAAATGAGTTTCCGCCCATGCATCTAATTTTACTGGTGAATTAATCGCGTACGCTGTCGGTCTGCTTCAACTCGTCCAGGGTTGGCATCGACACGATGTGATAGCCGGAATCCACATAATGGATTTCGCCGGTGACGCCTGACGAGAGGTCGGACAAAAGATAGAGCGCCGAGCCGCCGACCTCGTCGATGGTCACCGTGCGGCGCAGCGGCGAGTTGCGCTGCTGGTAGGAGTACATGTGGCGGGCGTCCGAGATTCCGGCGCCGGCCAAAGTACGCACCGGTCCCGCCGATATGCCGTTCACCCGGATGCCGCGCGGGCCATAATCGTTGGCGAGATAGCGCACGCTGGCTTCCAGCCCGGCCTTGGCGACGCCCATGACGTTGTAGTTCGGCATGACGCGGACAGAGCCGGCATAGGTCAGCGTGATCATCGCGCCGCCTTCGCTCATCAGCGGGGCGGCATGGCGGGCGACCTCGGTGAAGGAGTAGCAGGAGATGACCATGGTGCGGACGAAATTATCGCGGCTGGTGTCGGCGTAGAGCCCCTTGAGCTCGTTTTTGTCGGAAAAGCCGATGGCGTGGACGACGAAGTCGAGCCCGCCCCATTCCTTGCCGAGCGTCTCGAAGGTGGCGGCGACCGATGCGCTGTCCTCGACGTCGCACGGCACCACCAGAGACGCCCCAAGCTTCTCGGCAAGCGGCTTGACGCGGCGCCCGAATGCGTCGCCCTGATAGGTGAAGGCAAGCTCCGCTCCGTGTTCGGACAATTTCCTGGCGATGCCCCAGGCGATCGAATGATCGTTGGCGACGCCCATGACAAGCCCGCGCTTGCCCTTCATCAGTCCGTCCATGGCCGGCAATCCCCCTACAAAAAAACGCTGGCCTTATGCGGAATAGCGCTGGAAAATCAGCGTTGCGTTGGTGCCACCGAAGCCGAACGAGTTGGACAAAACCGTGTCGATCCTGGCGTCGTCGATGCGCTTGCGCACGATCGGCATGCCCTCGAATTCGGGATCGAGGTTTTCGATATGGGCGCTCTCGCCGATGAAGCCGCCTTGCATCATCAGGATCGAGTAGATCGATTCCTGGACGCCGGCGGCACCCAGCGAATGGCCGGTCAGCGACTTGGTCGAGGTGATGAACGGCATCTTGTCGCCGAACACCTCTCGGATGGCGCCCATTTCCCGGGAATCGCCGACCGGCGTCGAGGTGCCGTGGGTGTTGATGTAGTCGACGGGCGTGGACACCGTCGCCAGAGCCTGGCGCATGCAGCGCACCGCGCCTTCGCCCGACGGCGCCACCATGTCGTAACCGTCCGACGTCGCGCCATAGCCGACGATCTCAGCGTAGATCTTGGCCCCGCGCGCCTTGGCGTGTTCGAGCTCCTCCAGGATGAGGACGCCCGCGCCACCCGCGATGACGAAGCCATCGCGATTGGCGTCATACGCGCGTGACGCTGTTGACGCCTTGTCGTTATACTTCGACGACATCGCCCCCATGGCATCGAACAGGTCCGACATCGTCCAGTCGAGGTCCTCATGGCCGCCGGCAAACATCACATCCTGCTTGCCCCACTGGATCAGTTCGTAGGCGTTGCCGATGCAATGCGCCGAGGTCGAGCAGGCCGACGAGATCGAATAGTTGACGCCGTGGATCTTGAACCAGGTGGCGAGCGTCGCCGACGCGGTCGACGACATCGCCTTCGGCACCGCGAACGGACCGATGCGCTTGGGGCTGTTGTTCTTGAGCGTGGTCTCGGCCGCCTCGACGATGGTGCGGGTCGAGGGGCCGCCCGAGCCCATGACGATGCCGGTGCGCTCATTGGTGATGTCGCTTTCGCCAAGCCCGGCGTCGGCGATCGCCTGGTCCATCGCGACATGGTTCCAGGCCGCGCCCTGGCTCAGGAAGCGCATGGCACGCCGGTCGATCATAGGGGTGGGGTCGAGCGTCGGCGCGCCCCAGACCTGGCAGCGGAAGCCGTGTTCGGCGAAGGAATCGGAGAAGCTGATGCCTGATTTGGCATCGTGGAGCGAGGATTGCACCTCGTTGGCGTTGTTGCCGATCGACGATACGATGCCGAGGCCTGTGACGACGACCCTTCTCATTCGCAACTCCTTCCAGCGGATGATCCCGAAACCCTAGTCGGTTTTCGCCGGCGATCATACGCAAAATCAAAATGCCGCAGCGTCGTTGCGCGTCCGGGAACGCCCTGCTGCAGTGGCGCCGGTCAGGCGGCCGATTGCTTGGACAGCCCCACCTTGAGGTCCGTCGCAGCGTATATGGGTTCGCCGTCGGCCTTAAGCCAGCCATCGGCGATACCGAGCACCAGGCGTCCACGCATGACGCGCTTGAAATCGATGCCGTATTCCACCTTCTTGACCGAAGGCGTCACCATGCCCTTGAACTTGACCTCGCCGGTCGACAGCGCCATGCCCTTGCCCGGCTCGCCGAGCCAGCCGAGGTAAAAACCCGTCAATTGCCACATGGCGTCAAGGCCCAGGCACCCCGGCATGATCGGATTGCCGATGAAATGGCAGGCGAAGAACCACAGGTCCGGTTTGATGTCGAATTCGGCACGGATGAAGCCCTTGTCGTGGGCGCCGCCGGTCTCGCTGATCTCGGTGATGCGGTCGAACATCAGCATGGGCGGGTAGGGCAACTGGGCGTTGCCGGGCCCGAACAGCTCGCCGCGGGCGCAGGCGAGCAATTCCTCATAACCGTAGCTGGATTTCGAACCCGCCATATGTCTCGTCCCCATAATGTCCTGGGCGGTGGGGCGCCCTTGTCGTTGGTTTCCTAACACAATCCCTTTCGGGCCGGAAACCGGCGTTTGCGCTTAACCCGCCCGTCTGCCCGGGTCAATGCGCGCTCTCGCATCGGCCGAAATCGATTTCGATTTCCGGAAAGCACCATGCGATGCCAAAACAGCGATAGAGCGCACTTAGTGCGTCCAACTGGACGCACGTCGCTCTATTGATCGTATTCGGCCAACAGAATATATGTCTGGAGGTATCCAGTTTCGGCGAATGACGTCTTTTCGCCACTCTGGGCGTGTCTTGAGGCAGAACTATGGGCTTGGACGGATAGATGGATCTGGGCTGCCGGAAGGAAAATGTCGCTGTGGACAAGCGGGTTCGCGAAGCCGGCCTCAGGCCGACACGCCAACGCATTGCGCTGGCCGATCTGCTGTTTGCCAAGGGCGACCGCCACCTTTCGGCCGAGGAACTGCATGAAGAGGCGGTCGCCGCCGGCGTGCCGGTCTCGCTCGCCACCGTCTACAACGCGCTTCACCAGTTCACCCAGGCCGGGCTGCTGCGCATCCTGGCGGTCGAGGGGTCCAAGACCTATTTCGACACCAACACCTCCGATCACCATCATTTTTACATCGAAGGCGAAAACAGGATCTTCGATATAGAAAGCGGTCCGGTGACCGTCTCCAACCTGCCGGAGCCACCCGCAGGCATGGAGATCGCCAATGTCGACATCGTGGTGAGGCTGCGCCCGAAGCGCAGCGTTTAAGCCCCAACCCGTGAAACCTGTCGATTTTGCAATCCGGCTCGAATGGGTTGCGGTCGCGGTCGTGGCTATAGTCGCCTATGCCGCGTCAGGCGTTTCCTGGTGGCTGTTCGCCCTGCTTATTCTGGCGCCCGACCTGTCGATGCTGGGCTATCTCGCCGGGGCACGGATCGGCGCTGTCGCTTACAACGCGTTGCACATCCTGATCGTCCCGCTGTTGCTGGCCCTCGCCGGATATATTCTGGCCAATTCGACGGCGACCGCGATTGGTCTGATCTGGATCATCCACATCGCCGTCGACCGCGCGCTCGGCTACGGTCTCAAACTGTCGACCGGTTTTCAGGACACCCATCTCGGCCGTATCGGCCGTTAGGCCTCCAGCAATTTCAATTCTTGACGTGCTCGCCGGGATAGGCGCCCCACACCTGCGACTGGGCGATCCAGCCGGTGTGGCCGTCGAAGGTCATTTCGCACCACTGGCCATCGCAGGTTTTGATCGTGCCCGTAACGCCCGGCTCGACGATGGCGATGACGCTGGCGTCCTTATCGGCATCGTCGAGCAGATTGATTCGGCCACCTTTGGTGCGTTGCCAAGGGGCGACGATCGCGGTCCGGCGGCCCGACAGCAGCGACTGGTTGATCCAACCCTCCGAGCCATCGGCATCGCGCACCCGCCGCCAGGTATCGAATTCCTGGATGATTTCCATCGGCAAGCCGGCCTTTGTGTACATCCAGTCGACGGAATAGTTGGCGCCGGGGCCAACGCGCGAGTTGACGCGAGCCGATTTCAGGCTGACGAAACGCGGCAGCGGCAGGCCGCTTGGCCCGAGCGTGACCGTCTGCACAGGTGCGGCGGCACCTTGCGCCGCGGCTTGCGGGGAATGCAGGAGAGCGCCGAGAAGCGCTGCGCTGAGGATCAGGCGAAGCGACGCGAAACCAGACACTTTCATTCCTTTCGGTGCGTGCCCTTTGGCCCGGGCGCCCCTTTTTCTTTGTCTTCGGCGGCACCGCTTGTTACAGGAGTGGCAGGCACCGCGACCGGTATTCAGTTTCGCCTGTCTTGGTTAAAGAGGTCTCAACGAGATCGGGTTCGAGGAAACAATGGCAGGCAAAAAACGGCCTCTCGTCGTCATCACGCGCAAGCTGCCCGATCCGGTCGAGACCCGCATGCGCGAACTCTTCGACGCCAGGCTGAATGTCGAGGACAGGCCGATGACGCAGCCGGAGCTGGTCGCGGCGATCAAGGAAGCCGATGTGCTGGTGCCGACCATCACCGACCAGATCGATGCGGCGCTGATTGCCCAGGCCGGCGACAATCTCAAGCTGATCGCCAATTTCGGCAATGGCGTCGACAAGATCGATGTGGCGGCGGCGGCCAAGAAAGGCATTACCGTCACCAACACGCCGAACGTGCTGACCGAAGATACGGCCGACATGACCATGGCGCTGATGCTGGCCGGGCCGCGGCGGCTGGCCGAAGGCGCCAATGTGCTCACCAGCGACAAGAAATGGGCCGGTTGGTCGCCGACCTGGATGCTCGGCCGGCGCATCTGGGGCAAGCGCCTCGGTATCGTCGGCATGGGCCGCATCGGCACTGCGGTTGCGAGGCGCGCCAAGGCTTTCGGCCTGTCGATCCACTACCATAACCGCCATCGCGTGCTGCCGGCGGTCGAGGAAGGGCTGGAGGCGACCTATTGGGAAAGCCTCGACCAGATGCTTGCCCGCATGGACATCATCTCGATCAACTGCCCGTCGACGCCGGCGACCTTTCATCTGCTTTCGGCGCGGCGCCTAGCTCTGCTTCAGCCCACCGCCTATGTGGTCAACACCGCGCGCGGCGACATCATCGACGAGGAAGCGCTGGTCAAGCTGATCCAGGACGGCAAGATCGCCGGCGCCGGCCTCGACGTCTACGAGCACGAACCGGCGCTGAACTCGAAACTGCTGAAGCTTGCCGCCAAGAACAAAGTCGTGCTTTTGCCGCATATGGGTTCTGCGACGATCGAGGGCCGCATCGACATGGGCGAGAAGGTGATCATCAACATCCGCGCCTTCTTCGACGGCCACCGGCCGCCGGACCGCGTGCTGCCGCTACGGACTTGAAGCGGGCCGCGTTCAGGATGCGGTTGTGAGGGCGCCATCCGCCGCGACACTCACACGCTTGCCGCGATAGGCCTCAAAAGCGTCGCGCCTGAGCCTGAGCGCTACCGGCGTCGGCCAGCCCATTTCCCTGGCCACAATCAAGCCAAGCAGCAGGATCGCGTCCGGCTCGTGCAGCACGAGTGCCGTCGGCGCATGGCCATTGTGGACGAGTTCCATCAGCACGGCTGACGCTGAGGACGAGCCGATCGTGCCGGGCAGGAACAGCACACGCCCGGAAATGGTCTCGCCATGCTGCGGGTGACGGACATCGGCGATGCGGCCGCTCTTCGGATCGACGCCGCCCCAGAAGCTGATCGGCGCCGTCAGCACCAAGGCCAGCCCTTCGCCTCCGCTGCCCGGCACCAGGATTTCAGCGACGGCGCTCATGCGGCGATATCCGTAAACCTGGGCTTACCGGCAACCGCGCTTTCCACGCAGTCGGCCAGCGAGCCGTAAAGCACGGCGTAACCGGTATTGCCCGGCGCGTAGTGCGCGAATTTTCCCGAATTGGTCATCAGCACGCCGCCGGCCAGATCCGGCAGGATCGGCGTCACCACCACGCAGGTGTCGGCGACGATGATGACGCCGCTGGCTTCGAGCATCTTGCGCTTGCCGTTCTGCTCCAGCCTGGTGAGCACGTGGCGGCCGGTGCAGGCGTAAATCGGCACGCTGAGCCGCCGCCCGCCAATCAGCCGCTCAAGTGCATCGAATTCGGCCAAAGACAGATGCGGACTGCCGATCGCCACGGCATCGATGGCGGTCTGCGTGGCTGCGGTGGACAGGCCGGCGCGGGCCTTCATGGCCATCTCCGGCGTTACGCGGATCATCGTTTCCGGCCTGCCGCCCACCAGGATGGTCTCGGCGTCGGGCGCCTCGGGCGTCACGCCGGCAATGTGGAACAGGCCGACGGCGCCCGACGATGCCGCCGCCGCGCCGAAGGCCTTCAGCGCATCCTCGCCGGGATGGCTGAATATGCCGGTGACGACGCCGATCGCATTGCCGACCTCACGGCCGTAGAGGTTGCCCAGCACCGGCCAGGCGATCTCGGAGCCAAGGAACGAGGCGGATAGGCCGGACACATCGAACAACAGCCGTGCCTGCCGGTTCTCGGGGCGATGCAGGCCGTAATCCGGCGCGCGGCCCGATATGGCGCAGGCGATGTCGAGGAAGTCGCCATAGCGGTTGGTGCGTGCCCCCAGAACCGAATTGCAGAACACCACCGCGTTGGATTCACCCCAGGCGACATCGCTGCCAAGCGCCGGCCTGTGGCCGGCCTGATAGGGCGCGCAGGTCCAGCTCTGCTCGCAGCCCAGTTTGCGGTAGGCCTCCATCATTCGTCGCGCCATGCCGCGCGCCGGCTCTTCGAGGCGCACGCGCGAGCAGCCCATCAGGTCGAGCGCGCCGACATTGAGCGTCGAGCGCACCGCGACCCTGGCGCCGCTATCGACCAGCCTTTCGGCAAACAGCGTGCCGGAATCGCCGTGATAGAGCGCGCCGTCTATATGCGTCGAGGCGATCGGGATAAGTCGCGGCGCGCCGAGCAGCGCAGCGCTTTCGGCAACGATGCGCATCGCCATCGCCGCCCCGTCATGGCCGGAGGCGACTGTCTGCTCCTGTGAGCTGAGTGCAAGGCTCACGCCAACTCCTTGCGCAAGGTGATCGAGGTCGGCCGGTCATAGCCGTCATGCGCGGTGCGTTCAGTCTCGCGGAAGCCGAGACCGGCAAAGGTTGCATGATTTACGGTCAGTTCGATTCGCGTCTGCAGTTCGATGGCCGGTTTGTTCCGGCTGCGGGCGAGAAATTCGACAGCCTGCATCAGCCGCCTGCCGATGCCTTGCCCTTGAAGCTCAGGTTCGACGGCGAGCTTGCCGATGTAGAAATCATCGGCTCTCTCCAGCGCGAAAACGCAGCCGGCGATCCTGTCATCCTGCAGGGCCAGCAACACGGTCTCTCGGCCAGCCTTGTCCCTGAGGTTTCCGGCGTTCAGCAGATGTGCCGAGGAGGGCGGGTCGATGACGCCGTCCATCGGTGCAAAGGCGCGCATGATCAGGCTGAGCAGTTCGTCCCAGCGGTCGAAGCCGGGGGCGAGCTGCGTGACCAAAACACTGGCAGGCTGATCCATGCGGTCAGCTTCTCTTGTAGCGGATCGTGTCGAAGCGCGCCGACAGCGCATCGTAGAGCAGCAGCCGGCCGACCAGTGGTTCGCCGATGCCGGTGATCAGCTTGATGGCTTCCATCGCCTGCAGCGTGCCGACGACGCCGGTCAGCGCACCGACGACGCCGGCCACGGCGCAGGACGGCACCAGCCCCTCTGGCGGCGCTTCGGGAAAGAGGTCGCGATATCCAGGGTTCGGCTTGCCGTCGGCGCCGGTGCCGAACGGCATCAACACCGTCACCGAGCCGTCGAAGCGGCCGACGGCGGCATGCACGAGCGGCCGCTTTTCCGCCGCGCAGGCATCAGCCACCACATAGCGCGTCTCGAAATTGTCGGAGCCGTCGATGACCACGTCGTAGCGCGTGACGAGGACGGCAGCATTGTCGGCCGTCAGCCTGAAATCGTGCAATTCCACCGCGACATGGGGATTGATCCGGGCGATCGCTGCTTTGGCGCTCTCGGTCTTCGCCGTGCCGACCGTATCGGTGGCGTGGATCACTTGCCGCTGCAGATTGGACAGCGAGACAATGTCGTCATCAACGATGCCAAGCGTGCCGACGCCCGCGGCAGCGAGATATTCCAGCACCGGCGCGCCGAGCCCGCCGGCGCCGATGACCAGTACCCGGGCCCGCTTCAGCCTCTGCTGGCCGGCGCCGCCGATCTCGGGCAGCACGATGTGGCGGGCATAGCGTTCGAGTTCTTCGTCGGTGAGGGCGGCAGGGGTCATTGCCCGACCATATAGCGGAGCAAAAACCTTGTCAGGTCTCTTCGGTTGGCCCAACCGTGCCGTGGTCGACGGTGAGGAACTGCGCGCGTCCCCTCAGGCTGGAAAACAGCGCGGCGTCGGTTCCGGTCATGAAGGCCTGGCAGTTCAGCTCCTCCAGGATCGAGAACAGCGCGGCGCGCCGGCCGGCATCGAGATGCGCGGCAATCTCGTCGAGCAACAGGATCGGCGTCATCGCCGACATCTCGCCGGTCAGCCTTGCGTGCGACAACACGATGCCGACCAGCAGCGCCTTCTGCTCTCCAGTCGAGCAGAGTTCGGCCGGCATCGCCTTGGGGCGGTGGCGCACCAGTAGATCCGAACGGTGCGGGCCGTCGAGCGTGCGTCCGGCGGCGCGGTCGCGCTCGCGGCCGTCGGCAAGGGCGTCGCGATAGCGTTGCTCGACATCCACAGCGGGTGCTGAGGCGACATCGCTTTCAAGGTCGCCGAAGAGACTTATGTCGGCTTGCGGAAACGGCCCGCTGGACGGCAACCTGTCGATCATGGCGGTAAGCAGGCGCACCAGCTCGGCGCGCGCCGCGGCAATCGCCACGCCGGTTTCGGCCATTTGCATCTCAATGGCGTCGAACCATGCGCCGTCTCGCGAACCTTCCGTAAGCAATCGGTTACGTCCGCGCATCGCCTTCTCATAGTCGAGCGCGCGCTGGCCGTGGCTGGGATCGATCGCAAGCACCAGCCTGTCGAGAAAGCGCCGCCGGTCCGCGGCAGGTCCCGGGAAGAGGCCGTCCATGGCCGGCGTCAGCCAGACCACGCGCAGCCATTCCAGCATGGCGTCGGCCGACCGTGCCGGCGCGCCATTGATGCGCACCTTGCGACCGCCCTCGCCGGCCGCTTCACCCCCGGTGATGCCGGTGCCGATCTCGACCTGTCCCTCCGGCCCGTCGAGCCTTGCGTGGAGCGCAAAGCCGCCATCGCCGCCTTCGCGGGCCACGTCGACATAGGGCGCACGGCGCAGGCCGCGGCCAGGCGTCAGCAGCGAGATGGCTTCCAGGAGATTGGTCTTGCCGGCGCCATTGTCGCCGGAAAACACCACGGCGCCGGGGGAAAAGCCGATCGACAGCGCCGCATAATTGCGGAAATTCGTAAGTGTGAGCTTACTTATGTGACTTTGTTCCGGCAACCGCTATCCGCCTGTAGAAGTCGCCGCAATCACTATGCTGCAGTGTGCCCCAGTGCGGCTACACCCGCATCGGCATCAGCACGTAGAGCGCGGTCTCATCGGCCATGTCGTGGATCAGCGTCGGCGAGCCGGCATCGGCCAGCATGAACTTGGCTTCCGTGCCGGTGAGTTGAGCAGCGACGTCGAGCAGATATTTGGCGTTGAAGCCAATCTCGATCGGGTCGGACGAATAGTCGGCCGCCAGTTCCTCGGTGGCGCTGCCCGAATCCGGATTGTTGACGGCAAGCGTCACCTGGCCTTCGGTGATCGAAAGCTTCACCGCGCGGCCGCGCTCGGAGGAAATGGTCGAGACGCGATCGACGGCGGCGGCGAAGCTCTGGCGGTCGATGATCAGCTTCTTGTCGTTGCCGGTCGGAATGACGCGCTGGTAGTCCGGGAAAGTGCCGTCGATCAGCTTCGAGGTCAGAACCACGCTGCCGATGGTGAAGCGGATCTTGGTGTCGGACAATTCGGTGGTCACCGCGACATCGGGATCGTCGACCAGCTTCTGCAATTCGCTGACCGTCTTGCGCGGAATGATGATGCCCGGCATGCCTTCGGCCCCGGCCGGAGCGTCGATCTCGGCGCGCGCCAGGCGGTGACCGTCGGTCGCCACCGAACGCAGCTTCAGCTTGCCGCCAGTTTCATGCGTGTGCAGGTAGATGCCGTTGAGATAGTAGCGCGTCTCTTCGGTGGAGATGGCGAACTGGGTCTTTTCGATCAGGCCTCTCAGGGCGACGGAATCGAGCCGGAAGATGTGTGAGAAGGACCCCGCCGAAAGCTCCGGGAAATCGGACTGCGGCAGGCACTGCAGGCGAAAGCTCGAGCGGCCCGACGTTACCGTCATGGCGTTGCCGTCCTCGTCGGTCTTCAGCATCACTTCGGCGCCGTCGGCCAGCTTGCGCACGATGTCGTAGAGCAGGTGCGCCGGAACCGTCGTCGCCCCGCCGCGCTCGACCTTTGCCGGCGTCGCTTCGGTCACTTCGAGGTCGAGGTCGGTGGCTTTCATTTCAAGGCTGGCGCCCTCGGCGCTGAGCAGCACGTTCGACAGGATCGGTATGGTATTGCGCCGCTCGACCACGCGATGAACGTGGTTGAGCGACTTCAGGAGATTGGACCGTTCCAGGATAACACGCATGACGAAACAGGCTCGCTTGAATGAATGGACGGGTCACCAGTGGGCGGCGCCCCGCGAAAGGTCTGAACAGGCTCAGAATCTATGCAAACTGACAGGAAAAAGCCAGCAAACGCAAGTCCGGGCCACCGGTTCGCGCCGGTTAAGCGGGCTTTCTGGGGATAAAGCGGACGTTGGCCGGCAACCGATGCATGTCGCCGAAAACTGCGCAGCGGTTTTGGGACAACGACATGCATCAAAACAAGAAAATTTAAAGCGCGACGACCGAATACTCTAACCCGGCGCGCTCCGTTTGCCGCGCCGATCAGGCTTGGTCGTTGATCAGCCTGCGCAACAGTTCCAGTTCCTGCGCCAGCGTGTTGTCGACGCCGGAAAGGTCCTCGATCTTGCGCACCGCATGCAGCACCGTGGTGTGGTCGCGGCCGCCGAACCGCCGGCCGATCTCCGGCAGCGAGCGCGGCGTCAATACCTTCGACAGGTACATGGCGACCTGCCTGGGCTTCACGATGGTGCGCGTGCGCCGGTTGGACAGCAACTCGGTCTTCGACACATTGTAGTGGCGCGCCACGATGCGCTGGATGTCCTCGATGCGCACCCGCTTCGGCTCGCCAGAGCGATAGATGTGCCCCAGGATCTCGTCGATGCGGTCGATGGTGATCGCCGGCTCGAACGACTGACGAAACAGCAGTTGGTTGAACGCGCCCTCCAGCTCACGACCGCTGCCGGTCACCGTGCGGGCGACATGGTTGAGGATCTCCTCCGAAATATTGAGCGATGCATCGTCAACCTTGGCGGTGGCAAGCCGAAGTTTGAGCATGCCGATGCGCATGGCGAAGTCCGGCGCCGACATTTCCAGCGCGACGCCGCCATTGAGGCGCGAGCGCACCCGTGGTTCCAGCGATTCCAGTTCCGACGGCGGCCTGTCGGCGGCAACCACCACCTGCTTGGCGCTGTCGAGCAGCATGTTGATGAGATGGCAGAATTCGTGCTGGATCGACTTGCCCTGCAGGAACTGCATGTCGTCGATGATCAAGAGGTCGATGTCGCGCAGCTGTTCCTTCAGCGTCAGCGCATTGTTGTCGCGGATCGCGGTGGCGAAGCGCCACATGAAATATTCGGCTGTCAGGTAGACGACGCGCGATTTCGGGTTCTGTTTCAGGGATTCGGCCGCAATCGCCTGCAAAAGGTGCGTCTTGCCGAGCCCGACGGTCGCATGAAGGAACAGCGGGTTGAAGCGCACCGCGCTCGACTGCGATTCCGCCACGGCTTTGGCTGCGGCGAAAGCCACCCGATTCGACGGGCCTTCGATGAAGGAGCCGAACGTGTAGCGCGGGTCGAGCGGCGACCCCAGCACATTGTGCCGGAATTCGCTCTCGATCGGCGTGCCGGGACGAGGGGCGGGCGCCCGCTCCATCCTGCCGGGGCCGACCGTGCCGGCCGCCAATGCGGTCTGCGTATGCTTGGTCATCTTGCGCGCCGGCACGACCTCGGGTTCGACGCCATTGCGGGCCGGACGGGTCGCGGTGCGCACGACCATCTCAATCTTGAGGATTTCGGGATCCTCGTGCTTCCACAGATCGGCGATGAGATCGAGATAATGGCCATTGATCCACGAGCGCAGGAAGGCCGTGGGCACCGAGATGCGTACAATGCCCCGGGAAGCCTCAGCCACCTTCATACGGCCGAACCAGCTCGAATAGACCTCGGTTCCCAGGCGCGCCTTCAATTGGGCCTTGACCCGGTCGAACTTCTGTTCCGCGTCGTTGGAAGCCGCCATATCGTGCGCTCCGACCAATGTTCCGGGAAATGGCAGGTCGCCCGTAAGCTCCCGCTCGATGCCGCTCTGCATGATTGTGCGTCCCTTTTCCTTTGTACCTTTTTTCCGCCGGGAGTGCGCCTCCTGCACCCATGTTTCCGGCGACCGTATCTTCGCTACAACACCACCGCCGCCGCCGGCGGATGACGTTGCCTCGTCAAAAAGGGATGGGTCCCGGCTGCTTAAAGCCAGTCCGTCTGACATGTTCGGGCAAAGCGGTGCTACCCGGCGAAAACGCCGGTGCGCCATCAAGCTGCCATGTACAATTACGCCAGTCCCCTATCGTATCGAAAAGGCAAGCCATACCCGTTCGCGGAATTGATCCACGTCATGAATTCTGCCACTGTTAGCTGGCCGATTCAGGCTGGGTTAAGGGCTAATGGCCCGTCCCTTTCGATAGATCGACATTACCGAAATCGCTGTGGATAGGGCAAGGCCACCTCTAACGGATTTTTAAGGAATCTGGTTAGTGAACAACGGTTCGGGCTCCGTGCTGGAAGCGCATATTTTGACAAAGCCATTGGGATTCAAACCCTTTTGCCGCGAATATGAAAATGGCTGTGCGGTTTGAAATTTTCTGAAATAATTCGCTTGACACCAACTTGCTGCCTGTCGCCCACAGGCGATGTGAACAAGCTGTGGATCACTTCCAGCAAGCCACTGAAAAATATCAGCAATTTGTGACAGCCAAATTTATTGGCGTGGGCCGTTTCGGCGGATTGGAATATCAGTGGGAGTGTATGTGCCGGCAAAGCATTCCGGACTCTGGAATGCGGCTCGGGCATGCTTTGCGGCCGTTCTTTTTAAGTGCTTGCCGGCAAACCAAAAAACCCGGCGCGATTGGCCGGGTTTGAAAGAACGACAGTTCAGGAACGGTCGATCAGGCCGACAGCACCTTGAGGCGGTGAGCCAGACGCGACACCTTGCGCGACGCCGTATTCTTATGGATCACGCCCTTGGTCGCGGCGCGCATCAATTCCGGCTCTGCGGTCTTGAAGGCTTCCAGCGCGGCTGCCTTGTCGCCGGCAGCCAGTGCCTCTTCGACCTGGCGGACATATGTACGCACGCGCGAGCGGCGGTTCTTGTTGATCGCTGCGCGGCGGGCGATCTTGCGCGTTGCCTTTTTGGCCGAGGAGGTATTGGCCATGATGCCTCTCTTCTGATCTGGTGGGCGCATGCGGGATGCCGCAGGGCGCAAAAAACAAACGGGCAGCCAACGGCCGCCTCGGTTGGAGCGGCTTATAGTTCAGCTTTTCCGGCGCGTCAACGCCGCTTTGGCTTCTTTTTGGTCCTCGCCGCCGCCACTCTAGCGATTGGTGAAATTCGGCTTCCGCTTCTCGGCAAAGGCGGCCATCCCTTCCTTCTGGTCATCGAGCGCAAACAGCGAGTGGAACAGCCGGCGTTCGAAGCGCAGTCCCTCGGCCAGCGTCGTCTCGTAGGCGCGGTTGACTGCCTCCTTGGCCATCATCACCGATGGCAGCGAAAACTCTGATATCCTGGCCGCGGCCTTCATCGCCTCCTCGATCAACTCGCCGGCCGGTACGACGCGCGACGCCAGGCCGCTGCGCTCGGCTTCGGCGGCATCCATCATCCGTCCGGTCAGGCACATGTCCATGGCCTTCGATTTGCCGACAAAGCGGGTCAGCCGTTGCGACCCGCCCATGCCGGGAATGACGCCGAGCGTGATTTCGGGCTGGCCGAATTTCGCCGTGTCGGCGGCAATGATGAAATCGCACATCATCGCCAGTTCGCAGCCGCCGCCCAGGGCATAGCCGGCGACCGCCGCGATCATCGGCTTGCGCGCGCGGGTAAACTCTTCCCAGCCGACGAAGAAATCCTGCACATAGGCTTCGGCGTAGGTGACGGCCTGCATTTCCTTGATGTCGGCGCCCGCCGCAAAAGCCTTCTCGGAACCGGTGATGACCATGGCGCCGATGCCGGGATCGGCGTCGAACCCCTTTGCCGCCGTCAGCAAATCCGCCAGCACCTGCGCGTTCAGCGCGTTGAGCGCCTTGGGCCGGTTCAGCGTGATCAGGCCGACCTTGCCGCGCGTCTCGACGATGATGGTTTCATAGCTCATGGGCTGGCCTCCTGATTGCGGCACTGAAGGACCTGTCTAGCTTACCGCTGACAGGTCCGGCAATAAAAGGTCGAGCGGCCGCTTTGCACGATGCGCTCGATGTGGCCGCGACAGCCGGGCGTCGGACAGGGCCCACCTTCGCGATCGTAGACCGCGAAGGAATGCTGGAAATAGCCCAGCGACCCGTCTGTGTGCATATAGTCGCGCAGCGAAGACCCGCCGGCGGCGATCGCATCGGCGATCACCGAACGGATTGCCTCGGCCAGTCGTTCGCTCTGTTCCTTGGCCTTCTTGCTGGTCCCGGCGATGGTGCCTGCCTCGCGCAATGGCGAAAGGCCGGCGCGCCACAGCGCTTCCGATACATAGATATTGCCGAGCCCGGCAATCAGCTTCTGGTCGAGCAGCGCCGCCTTCAACGGCGATCTGCGGCCCTTCAGCAGCGAGGCGAGCAGGGCGCCTTCCAGCGCATTGCCGGTCGGCTCGACGCCCAGTCCCGCCAGCATCGGATGCGCCTCGGCCAGGCCTTCCGCAAACAGCATGAAGCCGAAGCGACGCGGGTCGTTGAAGACCACGCGAGACTGGACGCCGACAGGCGACACGACATGGAACACCACATGGTCGTGCTTGGCATCCTTCGAGCGCTCTTGACGGAACGTGCCGGGCGTCTCTTTGTCATCAGCGGTCTCAATGCGGAACGAGCCCGACATGCCGAGATGGCAGATCAGCACCGGGCCACCGTCCAGGTGTATGGTGAGATATTTGGCGCGGCGGCCAAGCGCGGTGACGGTCTTGCCGGTCAGCCGCTGCGCAAATTTCGCCGGAAACGGAAATCTGAGATCGGGCCGGCGCGCCTCGACGCGCACGATCCGCGCGCTTTCCAGAACCGGCTGCAGGCCGCGCCGGACGGTTTCGACCTCGGGCAGTTCAGGCATGGCCGCCTATCGCCGCATGGAAGGAAGCGCCGTGGCGGCCGCGCGCCAGCTTGAGGTGTTCGGCGACCGTCTCGCCGATATCGGCGAAGGTGGTCCTGAGCCCGATGTCGCCGCCCGTGAGACCCGGTGCGATGCCGATGACCGGGATGCGTTCGCGCGTGTGGTCGGTGCCACGCCATGTCGGATCGTTGCCATGGTCGGCGGTGAGGATGAGCAGATCGCCCGGCTTCAGCTTTGCCAGTGCCTCGGGCAGCCGGCGGTCGAAGGCTTCGAGCGCCGCAGCATAGCCGGCGACGTCGCGGCGATGGCCGAACTCGGTGTCGAAGTCGACGAAATTGGCGAACACCAGGTCGCCGTCGCCGGCATCGTCCATCGCGCCCAGCGCCTTGTCGAACATTGCCATGTTGCCGGGCGCCTTGCGTACTTCCGAGATACCGCGGTGGGCGAAGATGTCGCCGATCTTGCCGACCGCGATCACCCGGCTGCCGCGCCCGGTCAAGCGGTCGAGCAGCGTCGGCTCAGGCGGCGGCACGGCGTAGTCATGGCGGTTGTAGGTGCGCTCGAACGTGGCTGATGTTTCGCCCAGAAAAGGCCGTGCGATCACCCGTCCGATCTTCAGCGGGTCGACCAGCCGGCGTACCGTCTTGCAGAACTCGTAGAGCCGCTCCAGGCCGAAATGAACTTCGTGCGCTGCTATCTGCAGGACGGAATCGACCGAGGTGTAGCAGATCGGCTGGCCGGTGCGGATATGCTCCTCGCCAAAGCGCTCGATGATCTCGGTGCCGGGTGCATGGCAGTTGCCGAGAATGCCCGGCACCTTGCCCTCGCGGATCATCGCTTCGGTCAGTTCGGCAGGGAAGGCGGGCACCTTATCGGGGAAATAGCCCCAGTCGAACCGCACGGGCAGCCCGGCGATTTCCCAGTGACCCGACGGCGTATCCTTGCCGCTCGAAATCTCCTGCGCGGCGCCGTGGAAAGCGGAGGCTGAAACGGCGGCTTTGCTGTCGAATTGGAAGCCGGTTGCGGTTTCTGCTGCGCGGCCGAGACCGAGCGAAACCATGGTGGGCACCTTCAGCGGTCCCTCGCGCAGGCCCTCGCGATCGGCGCGGGCTTCCGCGCAGGCCAGCGCGATATGTCCCAATGTGTTCGAGCCGGCGTCGCCATAGCGTTCGGCATCGGCGGCGCCGCCAATGCCGAAAGAATCGAGAACGAAGAGGAAAGCGCGTGCCATCGATGCCGTCATTGCCAGTCTGGTTGACCAGACATAAGGTCCCGTCGCGGCATTGGCAAATCGCAAACCAGGCGGCAGAGCGGCCTGGCGCGATAGTCGCGAAGTCGGGCAGGCGTGGTGTACGCATCCTTGAGACATGCGATGCGCTTCAAGGAACGGCGTGCGGGGCATGGATCGATGAGACGGGCTGACCTCGGTTGGAGTGCACTGGCGACCACTGTAGCGCTGCTGGCCTCGCAGCTCGCGGCGCACGCCGACTGGCGCGACCAGATCGGCACGTTTCGGATCGGCATCGTTGCCGAGCCGGGCGCCGGCAACACGGTTCCGGGTCTGGCCTTGCTGACAGACGCCTACGGCAAGGCGCTCGGCATGAAGGTGGAATTCGTCGTCGCGCATGACTATGCGGCGCTGATCGAGGCACAGGCCAATGGCCGGATTCAGTACGCGGTCTATTCGGCGACCGCCTACGCCACCGCCTCGGAGCGCTGCGGCTGCGTCGAACCTCTTGTGGCGCCGGTCGATGCCGACGGTGCCACGGGGATCCGCTCCGTGCTTTGGACGCGCGACGGCAGGCTTTCCGGTCTCGCGGCCCTGGAAACGCACCGCATCGCCATGGCGCCTTCCGACAATGTCGGCGGTTCGCTTCTACCGCTCGCCGGGCTGGCGGCCGCCGGCATCAAGATCAACCAGGATGCGCCATTCCTCGCTCATGCCGGCTCGGCTGCCGCCGCAGAAGCGATGCTGGTCGATGGCCAGGCCGATGCCTTGTTCGGCTGGGAGCGGGCCAGGGCGGAAAACCGGACGGCGATTGCTGGCGATCAGCCGGCGGATCCGGACGGCACGGCGGCGCGGCTGGAGGCGGCGGGCATTCCAGAAGCCGCGCTCCAGATCATCTGGACCTCCGGCGTGCTCAGATACGGCCCTCACGCCGTCCGCAGCGATCTCGACCCCGAAGCCAAACGCCGACTGACCGTCTTCCTCACCAATCTCCGATCGCAGTCGCCGGAAGTCTACGATTTCGTGGAATCGAAACATGCGGGAGGGTTCACGCTCGCCGCTGCGAGTGACTATGCGATGGCCGCTTCCATCGTGCGCCTGGTGTCAGGCAGCACGGACAGCAGCGCGCAATGACCCGGGTTGAATGGGTAGAACTGCTTCAGCAATTGCTGCAGGGGATCGAGGTGGCCCGGCGCGGCCTGAGATAGTAGGTTTCGCTCATCGTTATTTTGCCTTCGTTGAAGGCCGAGATAAATCCGAGCGGCTTTTCGGCGCTTTCCGACCAGGAGATGATCGGTTCATATTTGAGAGTGGTTTTGACACGAATAAGGAAAGTCCCCGCAACGTTGAGCGTCGCCGGAACAGTTGTGGAGCTTGTCGGGTTGGAGTCGCGGCTCGTGACCCCATTCAGCACGCGCCAGGACCACGCCACCTTCGCCTTCGGTGTCGGGTTGCCCGGATCGGCTTCGATGTCGATTGCTGTGATGAAGATATCGGCGACTGAGCGGTTATAAGGCTGAAGGCTGGAGTTTCCGATCTTCATAATGTCGGTGAGATCTGCATTGACCACCGACGTTTGCTGCGTGACGAGGTCGGCAACCATGGAGCTGATGCGGCTGACCTTCTTGCTGGCCTCGATGGCTTGCGAGGCCTCCATGGTAACGAAATACATGATCAGCAGGACGGGCACGATGAGGGCAAACTCGACCGCCGCTATGCCCCGACGATCGGCACAAAACCGCGCCGCTCTCTTCCAGATAACCGATATCCCCGGATGTGCCCCCGCACGAAACATGCCCTTTTCCTTTGCTACACGTGCCTCAGTTGTCGAATGGCTCGTTTTGCCACGTTGCCGTTGCGTAATGCAGCGTCTTGCCGCCATCCATATTCGACATGTATTGAGCCATGAAATCGGTCATGACCGGCCAAGGGTAGAAAACCCGCAGCATGTTCTTTGATTCTGCCGGACCTATTGTGGGGGTCCCGAAAGCCGGGTCCTTGCCTGTATCCGGATCCTTGCCCGTCAGCGTGATGGTCGAGCCGGAAATCTTGAAACCCGCACTGGCTGCCCCGGCAAAGGTCTTGAACGGGCGCAGATCAACCAGCAAACCGGGGCAACCCTTGGCGACAATGATCTCGAGTCTGGCGCAGACCCTACCCTTTAGCTTCTCTTCCGTCACATCGGCTTGCCTCAACTGGCCAGTACGCAATTGACGGGCGATATCATCGGTGATGTTGGCCATCACCTCCTGTCCGGCAAATGAAATGCAGCTCTCGAGGATGGCGAAGACGAGAGCCGCAAACGGTAACGCAAGCATGGCGAATTCTGTCGCCGTGCCGCCGCGCCGATCGCCAAGGAAACGACGGGCAAACGTCACGCGCCCTGCCTTGGCCTTGCAGATCTTGCGTCTTGAATCCTCGTCCAAAACGTCGCCCATATCCCGTTCCTGCCGATCCTGATGCGGTACCGTCAGCACCACTATCAAGAACCCATTTAGCTCCGGTTTGAATGACCGTTAAATTCGACCAGGCGACATTAACCGGCCGCTAACCGACGCGGCTCTCCCCCAGACAATCAAGTCACCTGAGGCGCTTACTGCCCAGCGCTCATCTCGGCCTCGGACGACTTTTCCGAGTCGCTCTTGTACGAGCTTTCGCAATAGGGCGTGCAGGACATGGTCTGGACCGAGGCGCGCCTGTAGATACGCACCGACGACGCGTCCTGGCGCACTACGGTCACCTGCTCGTCGACGATCGGGCTGCCATCGTGGTCGAGGACAACCAAATTGGTCACGCCGAATCCCTTGCCCGTCAGCACGATCGTCGATGCATCCTGGACGGAGGCGTCGGCGATCGCCGGATTGCCGACGACGATGGTGTCGGCGGGGCGTGTCAGTTTGACGATCTTGGCCTGGTTCATCGTCACTTCAATGCCGGCTCCGGCCTTGGCCGGCAGCACGAAAGCCGGGACGGCGAGAAGCGCGACAAGCAGGAATGACGATTTCATGGCGGTCATCAAGGCGCTCCACAGCGGCAAAACTTGTTCACGGAACATGAAGGAGATTGGTGAACCAACGGTTAAACCCTTGACCGGCGCCGGGTATTCGCTCCAATCTTGCTGCCAGCTGATATAACATTGCGTCCTGCCGATAGCCGTGAAATTACAGCTTTTCACGGGCAGGCGAGCCACTGTCCAGCGTTTAGTTTACGGTTAACCACGCAAGCTGTTCGAAGCGGGAAAGGAATCGGTAAGGCTGTTTATTAAGCCGATTGAAAGAGCTTCTCCGTAGATTGGCAGCATCCGATCAACCACCACAGAAGTTGACGGAAGTGCTGTAACACGTGGAGTAGGAGCTCTCGAATGTCTAATCTCATCGCACGTTTCGCGAAGGACGAATCCGGCGCGACCGCTATCGAATACGGTCTGATCGCCGCTCTCATCGCGCTTGCCATCATTTTTGGCGCTGGTCAGCTCGGCAACGCCCTGAACAACAAGTTCATCGCCATCGCCGGTAAGGTGAGTGGTTCGTAATACCCTGGTTGCCTTAGAGATAGGGGCCGCCTGACTGGCGGCCCTTATTTCATCGCGTCGGGCGGTTTTGAGTAACCCAGTCTCATCGATCGTTAATCATATATGTCTAGGCTGAGGCTGGACACAGTTGGCAACAGGGTGTCGCGCCCATGCTCGAAGCGTTGATCTTCGTCATCTTTCCTTTTTGCATGCTCTTCGCCGCGATCTCCGACATGCTGTCGATGACGATCGCCAACCGCGTACCGGTGCTGCTGCTGGCGGTGTTTGCGCTGGTTGCGCCGCTGACGGCCATGGACTGGGCAACCTATGGCTGGCATTTCGCCGCCGGCGCCCTAGTGCTGGCCGTGACGTTCGGTCTGTTTGCACTCGGCGGCATGGGTGGCGGCGACGCCAAGCTGCTCGCCGGCACCGCCGTCTGGATGGGGTTCAACATTCACCTTGTCGAGTATCTCGTGATATCGACGTTCATCGGCGGACTGCTGACGCTCGCCATCCTTCTCTACCGGAAATCGCCGCTGGCGATTTACACCAGCCACAATCTATTCCTGCGCCATTTCGCCGACGACACGACTGGCGTTCCCTACGGCATTGCACTCGGCATTGGCGGGCTGCTGACCTATCCGGATTCACCCCTGATGGTTTGGGCACTGGCAAAGCTGGCGAACTGAAGCAGCAAGCAACCTTTGCCGCTCCGACATCGGTCTGAAAAGAGGCCGCTGGTCGCCCTTTCTGTCGTCGGAGCACGGGTCCGTCCAATTTATGTAAACCTTAAATTAATCACGATCGTAAGCATTGCATTAACCTTGTTTTGACGATTGCCGCTGCAAAGTCCGGCCTGGCTAGGTGGTTGCCTAAAGGCGAGGGTTCGGACAGATGCCAGCATCCCGACTGATTATTCTGGGCGTGGCGGTGGCTGCGGCGGGTGGTGCAGGTTATGTTGCCAAGAATATGGTGGCGGTCCCGCCCCAGCAGGTCGTCGCCGATGCCCCGCAGGCGCCGGCCATTGCCTTGCAGGATGTGCTCGTGCTTTCCGGCGACGTGCCGATGGGCAGCCCACTTGAGAACAATCTCAGCTGGGAGTCCTGGCCGTCCGATGGCATCAATGCGAATTTCATCACCCGTGCCGCCGAACCCGAAGCGCGGGAGAAACTGAAGGGCTCCGTCGCCCGCATGGCGATGTACACCGGTGAGCCGCTGCGGCGCTCCAAGCTGATCGGCGAGGGGCAAAGCTTCATGTCTTCGATCCTGCCCACCGGCATGCGTGCCGTCGCCACCGCGATCTCGGCTGACACGTCGGCAGGCGGGTTCATCCTGCCCAACGATTTTGTCGACGTCATCATGACCCGCAGATCCGACACCGGCAACGGCGGCAGCGGATTCACCACCGAGACCATCCTCAAGAACATCCGCGTCCTGGCGATCGATCAGACCATCCAGGAGGACGAGGAAGGCAAGAAGACCAGGGTCGGACAGACGGCGACGCTGGAGCTGACGCCGCAGCAGGCCGAGATCATAACCGTCGCCCAGCAGATGGCCGATCGCCTGACGCTGGCGCTGCGCTCGATCACCGACAACAAGGAAAAGGGTACCGATGAAGCCGACTACCTCGTTTCCGGCAGTGGGCGGCGCGGAACGGTGCGGTTGATCAAATCGGGCGAAGTTTCCGAAGTAGGGGCAAGGAAATGAGGTTAGTCGCTAAACTGCCGGTCACCATGGCTGCAGCCGTCGGCCTGCTTTTCCTCGGAGCCCATGCAAGTGGCCTCGGCGACGCCAAGGCCGCCGGAAAGAGCGTCGGGGTCACGGCCTCGACCGCCACGCAACGTGTCAAGCTCGGCCTCAACAAATCGGTCGTCATCGATCTGCCGAGCGACGCCTACGACATCCTTGTCGCCAATCCCGCGGTCGCCGATGCGGTGACCCGCACCGCAAGGCGCATCTATCTGTTCGGCAAGTCGGTGGGCGAAACCAACATCTTCGTCTTCGGTCCCAATGGCGAGCAGATTGCCAGCCTGGATCTGGCCGTCGAACGCGACGTCGCCGGATTGGAAGACTACCTCAAGCGCTTCCTTCCGAATGCCGAGATCAAGGTCGAATTGCTGAACGACAACGTCGTCCTGACCGGGACGGTGGATACGCCGCTCGATGCCAAGCGCGCCGTCGATCTGGCAACCATCTTCGTGTCCGGCGGTGAAGCGACGACGGGCCAGTATTCGCAGACCGCGGCCGGCGGTAATGCCAATGGCGGCGTCGACATCAACAACCCGGATGCCGAACGCCGGGTCTCGAAGATCGTCAACCTGCTACAGATCATCGGCGACGACCAGGTGACGCTGAAGGTGACCGTGGCCGAAGTCAGCCGCTCGGTGATGAAGCAGCTCGGCGTCAACATGGTTGGCAGCGGCAGCATGGACGGCATCGCCTACGGTGCGCTGAGTTCGCCCAACTACGGTTTGGGAAAGCCGCTTTCGCAGAATTCAGGCTTTAACTTGGGCGGCAGTGGCCTCAAAGCCTACATCAATGCCATGGAGCAAAGCGGCGTCATGAAGACGCTTGCAGAACCGACCCTCACCGCGGTTTCGGGCGAGAAGGCAACGTTCAGGGTCGGCGGCGAATTCAATCTCATCACGGCACGTACGAACAACGTTTCGACCGACAACCAGACCGGCCAGGTCACCTACACCAACGAAAAGCTGGAATACGGCATAGGCCTCGAGTTCCAGCCCGTTGTGCTGTCGGCGGGTCGGATCAGCCTCAAGGTCAGAACATCGGTTTCGGAGCCGACCTCGGAAGGTGCTACCACCCTGGAAGGCGGCGGCAGCTTGCCCGGCCTGACGCTTCTGTCGATCCGCAAGAGACTTGCCGACACCACCGTCGAATTGCCGTCGGGCGGTTCGATGATGATTGCCGGCCTCGTTCGCGACGACGTCCGCCAGGCTGTATCGGGCTTGCCCGGCCTGACCAAGATCCCGGTGCTCGGCACGCTATTCCGCAGCCGCGATTTCGTCCGCAATGAAACTGAACTGGTCATCATCATCACGCCTTATCTGGCTCGGCCGGTGGCGCGCAACGACCTGGCTAAGCCGGACGACAATTTCAATGCCGCCGGCGATGGTCCGGCCATGTTCCTTGGCCGCGTCAACCGCGTCTACGGCACCATGCAGACCGACAAGCCCAACGGCCGCTACCACGGCGTTGTCGGCTTCATCTACAAATAAGCGGGGAAGCGGACATGTCTCAGTCAGCATCAAAGGTACTGGCGATTGCCGCAACGGCATGGTCTGGCCGTGGCCGGATCCGCCGATCGGCAATGCCGATCCTGGCGATCGCGATCGCCGCCTCGCTTGCCGGTTGCGCTAAGCGCGACAGCATCACGGTTGGGGCGATTCCCGATGATTATCGCACCACGCATCCGATCGTAATTGCTGAGAAGAACCAGAAGCTCGACCTCCCGGTCGGCGCCGGCGATCGCGGCATGACCGGCTCGCAGCGCGACACGCTTCTGGGCTTCCTCGACGGTTACGACAAGAGCGCTGCCCCGGCGCTGACGATCGCAACCCCGATCGGCTCGGCTAATGAGGTCGCGGCGACTGCCGCGGCGCGCGATTTCGCAAGGCTGGCGGTTGCCAGCGGCATCAAGCTAAACCGGATCGTGGTGACCTCCTACCAGTCGGTTTCCCCGGAAGCGTCGGCGCCTATCCGCGTTTCCTATATTTCGGTGAGAGCCCAGACCGACAAATGCGGGCGCTGGCCCGAAGACATCCTCGAAACCTCCGAAAACAAGCACTACGCCGATTACGGCTGCTCGTCTCAAAACAACCTCGCCGCGCAACTCGCCAATCCGACCGATCTGCTCGGGCCAAGAAAGTCGTCCGACATCGACGCCGAGAACCGCGGCGCGGTGATCGACGTCTACCGCGGCAGAGGTATTTCGGACGAGTTCCTCGGCAATTCGGAAGTGACGTACTAGGAGCGCCGGTCCCGCGTAGAGACCGGAAGAGAAGTCACGGAAAAGAGCATGACAATGAGCAATCTTGCCTACGATACGCCCGTAGACGGCGGCGACAGCTCGCAATTGGATATTGCCGCGATGCAGGCGCTGCGGCCGGTTCCGCGTATTTCCATCCAGGCATTTTGCGAGACGGAAGGTGTCGCGCATCCGGTGGAGCGGGCCGGCGAGGATCGCCGCATGGCCAAGGCGCATCTGAAAGTGCATATGGGCGGCATCGCCACGGCGATCGAATTCTACCAATCCGCGCCGACGCCGAACCTCATCCTTCTGGAGTCGCGCAGCGAACCGAAGCAGTTGCTGGAGCAGCTTGCCCAGCTTTCAGAATATTGCGATCCCTCCTCTAAAGTCGTGGTGATCGGCCACTACAACGATGTCGGTCTTTACCGCGAACTCATCCGCTTCGGTATTTCCGAATACGTCATCGCGCCCGTGTCGATGGCCGATATTGTCTCGGTGGTTTCGTCGATCTTCGTCGATCCGGAAGCCGAGCCGATCGGCCGCTCGATCGCCTTCGTCGGCGCCAAGGGTGGCGTCGGCTCCTCGACCATCGCCCACAATGTGGCGTGGGCGATGTCATCGCTGTTCAAGTCGGAAGTGGTCGTAGCCGATCTCGACCTGGCTTTCGGGACGGCCAACATAAACTTCGACCAGGACCCTGCGCAAGGCATCGCCGAGGCCGTGTTTTCGCCCGAACGCGTCGACGAGGTTTATCTCGACCGTCTGCTTGCCCAGTGCGCCGAACATCTGTCGCTGCTCGCCGCGCCCTCCACCCTCGAACGTGTCTATGATTTCGATCCCGATGCCTTCACGCAACTCATCGATACCGCCCAGCGCAGCGTGCCGCTGCTGGTGCTCGACGTCCCCCATATCTGGACGGGCTGGACCAAGAACACACTGATCAAGGCCGACGAGATCGTCATCACTGCGACGCCGGAATTGGCCAATCTGCGCAACACCAAGAATCTGGTCGATATGCTGACGCGGCTTCGCCCGAACGATCCGCCGCCGAAACTGATCATCAATCAGGCCGGCGTGCCGAAACGGCCCGAGATTTCCGCTTCCGACTTCGCCGAGCCGCTCAGCCTCACGCCGATGTCGGTCATCGCCTTCGACCCGTTGTTGTTTGGAAATGCCGCGAACAACGGCCGCATGCTGGGCGAGATGGATCCCAAGAGCCCGGTCGTCGGCATGATCAACGAAATCGCGCACGTGCTGACCGGTCGCAGCGAAATCAAGGCCAGGAAGAAGGCAGGCCTTGGCGGCCTCCTCGGCAAGCTCTCGCGTAACAAGAAATGACGCTTCTCAAGCGAAATTGGTAGTCGATCATGTTTGGAAAAAGAGGCTCCGACGACGGCGGCCGGTTCACCCCGGAGTTCCGTCAGCCAGCGTCAGCGGCGCCGGCTGCTGCAACGCCTGCGGACATGGCAGTACTTGCCCGACCCCCGGCAGCGCCGCCGCCGGGAGCGCTGGCAACGCCGCCAACTCGCCGTGCCGTTGAGGCGCCGTCGATGGCGCCGGAGCCGCCAAAAAAGATCCAGCGCGAAAAAAGCGAAACCTACTACGACACCAAGAGCCAGGTCTTCTCCGCGCTCATCGACACCATTGACCTGTCGCAACTTGCGAAACTCGATCCCGAGAGCGCGCGCGAGGAAATCCGCGATATCGTCAACGACATCATCGCCATCAAAAATTTCGCAATGTCGATCGCCGAGCAGGAAGAGTTGCTCGACGACATCTGCAACGATGTGCTAGGCTACGGGCCGCTGGAGCCGCTGCTCGCCCGCGACGATATCGCCGACATCATGGTCAACGGCTCCAAGAACGTCTACATCGAAGTCAACGGCAAGGTCGAACAGACCGGCATCCGCTTCCGCGACAATCAGCAGCTGCTCAACATCTGCCAGCGCATCGTCAGCCAGGTTGGCCGCCGCGTCGACGAATCGAGCCCGATCTGTGACGCCCGTCTTCCTGACGGGTCTCGCGTCAACGTGATCGCGCCGCCGCTCTCCATCGACGGCACCGCGCTCACCATCCGCAAGTTCAAGAAGGACAAGCTGACGCTCGATCAGCTGGTCAAGTTCGGCGCCATCTCGCCGCAGGGCGCCGAGATACTCAAGATTATCGGCCGCGTCCGCTGCAACATCGTCATCTCCGGCGGTACCGGCTCCGGCAAGACGACGCTGCTCAACTGCTTGACCAACTATATCGACCGCGAGGAACGCGTCATCACCTGCGAGGACTCGGCCGAACTGCAACTGCAGCAGCCGCACGTGGTACGTCTCGAAACCCGCCCGCCCAATCTCGAGGGCGAAGGCGAGGTGACCATGCGCGACCTGGTCAAGAACTGCTTGCGCATGCGGCCCGAACGCATCATCGTCGGCGAAGTGCGCGGACCGGAGGTTTTCGACCTGCTGCAGGCGATGAACACCGGCCATGACGGGTCGATGGGAACGATCCACTCCAACAGCCCGCGCGAATGCCTGAACCGTATCGAATCGATGATCGCCATGGGCGGCTATTCGCTGCCGCAGAAGACCGTGCGTGAAATCGTCGTCGGCTCCGTCGATGTCATCATCCAGGCAGCACGCCTTCGCGACGGCTCGCGCCGCATTACCCACATCACCGAGGTGATCGGCATGGAAGGTGACGTCATCATCACGCAGGACATCGTGCTCTACAACATCAAGGGCGAGGACTCGAACGGAAGGCTGCTTGGCGAGCATGTGTCGACCGGCATCGGCCGTCCGCATTTCTGGGATCGCGCCCGCTACTATGGCGAGGAACAGCGCCTCGCCAATGCTCTGGAATCGATGGAGAAACGCGCTGACTAACGCATATCCAGGCTTGGGGACTGAGGTCGATGTTCGGAATTGATACCACCGTACTGGCCTTCATCGTGCTCGCCGGCTTCAGCGCCGGTGCGGTCGCCTATGCCTTCCTGTTCACCAAGATGAGCAACGAGAAGCAGGCCGGCAAGCGGCTCGAGACGATCAAGGCCGCCGAGACCGATCGTTCGGTCGTCAAGGCTTCGCGCGACCGTGTCGCGGAGGCGGTCAAGCGGCGTAAATCTGTCCAGGACACGCTGAAACAGCTCGACGAAAAGCAGAAAACCAACGAACTCGCCGTCAAGAAGCCGCCGTTGAAGGCCCAGATTCGTCAGGCCGGCATGCAGGTCTCGATCGAGCGTTTCTATATCTACTCCGTCATTTGCGGCATCGCGCTGACGGTGCTCGCCTATCTCGCCGGCGCGCCGCTACTTGTCCTGCCGGGTACGCTTCTGGCCGGCGCGCTCGGCCTGCCGCGCTGGTTCGTCTCGTTTCGCCGCGCGCGCCGGGTCAAGGCGTTCCTCAACGAATTTCCCAACTCCCTCGACATCATCGTGCGCGCCGTCAAATCCGGCCTGCCGCTCAACGACGCCATTCGCCTGATCGCCAATGAATCGCCGGAGCCGGTCAAGACCGAGTTCCGCCGGATCGTCGATTCGCAGCAGGTTGGCATGTCCATCCCCGACGCCACCTTGCGCATGGCTGAGACCATGCCGTGCAGCGAGGCAAGTTTCTTCGGAATCGTTATCCAGATCCAGTCACAGGCCGGCGGTAATCTCTCCGAGGCGCTAGGCAACCTTTCGCGCGTGCTTCGCGATCGCAAGAAAATGAAGGCCAAGGTCCAGGCGCTGTCCATGGAAGCGAAGGCGTCGGCCGTCATCATCGGCGCGCTGCCTATTGTCGTCGCCCTTCTCGTCTATCTGTCGAGCCCGAACTACATCATGCCGCTGTTCACCACCAGCACCGGCAATCTGATCCTTGGCTGTTCCGGCGTGTGGATGTCGATCGGCATTCTGGTGATGCGCAAGATGATGAACTTTGAAGTTTAGGCCCACCTTGGAAAGCTCGAACGAAAAGACTGAAAACGGATGACCGACCAAGTCGTAAAATCGCTGACCGATCCTGCCTTCCTGATCGCATTGCTGGTCGGCGTTGCGGTGTTCGCGACCGTCTTCACGTTGCTGCCGGCGCTTGGCGGCAATCAGCTCAAGGCGCGCATGAAATCGGTGGCGCTGGAGCGTGACGAATTGCGCGCCAAGCAGCGCTCGCGGCTTGCCAACGAAGCCGATCGCCGCCGCAAGGGGCTGCGCGAAGAGCAGTCGATCGGCATGCGCAACATCGTCGACAGGCTCGACCTGCGGCGTGCGTTGGCCGATGAAGGCACGTTGCAGAAGCTCAAGGTGGCGGGCTTTCGTGGCCAAAACCCGCTGACGCGCTTCCTGTTTTTCCGCCTGATCCTGCCGTTTGTGGGTTTCGCGCTGGCAGCGATCTATCTGTTCGTGCTCGGCGGACTGCCTGACCGGCCGGCCTTCGCGAAACTGTTCGTCTGCATTCTCGTCGCCTACGCCGGCTTCTACGCGCCGATCCTTTACGTCAACAATCGTGCCGCCAAGCGCAAGCAGTCGATCCAGGCGGCGTGGCCGGATGCGCTCGACCTGATGCTGATCTGCGTAGAGTCGGGCATGTCGGTCGAGGCTGCCTTGCGCAAGGTCTCCGAGGAGATCGGTTCGCAATCGGTGGCGCTGGCGGAGGAATTCGTGCTGACCAATGCCGAACTCTCTTACCTGCAGGAACGCAAGCAGGCTTATGAAAACCTGTCGGCTCGTACCGGCCTGGAATCGGTGAAGTCAGTGTCCCAGGCACTGGTCCAGGCGGAACGCTACGGCACACCCGTGGCGCACGCATTGCGCGTGCTGGCCGCGGAAAGCCGCGACATGCGCATGAATGCAGCCGAGAAGAAGGCCGCCGCCCTGCCGCCGAAGCTTACCGTGCCGATGATCCTGTTCTTCCTGCCGGTTTTGTTCGCCATCATTCTGGGCCCAGCCGGCATTCAGGTCAGCCAGCGCGGCATCTTCGGCGACCAGCACAATTCCTCAAGCCAGTAGGCCTCGTTGCAGCCATACAAAGAGCCGCACTGCCAATGCAGTGCGGCTCTTGGTTTTCAGCGTTGATGCGTGGACGGATTTTGCGCTGTGCGGAGCCGGCGCCCATGCGGCGCTCAGTTGGTCGCCGCCTTTGCCTTGTCCTGATCCTTGAGCTGGCTCCAGGCGTTCTGCTGGGCAAGCATCTGGCGAAGATAGGCTACATTGGCTTGCGCCTGTTCCGGCGAAAGCTCCTGCGAGGCGATCTTCTCGGCCTCGTCGAAGCGGCCCTGCAGTCCCACGACCAGCGCAAGGTTCTGGCGCACCCGGCTGTCGGCATTCGGTTGCTGGGCTGCCGAGCGCATATAGGTCTCGGCGGTGCGCAGATCGCCTTCCAGCACATAGGACATGCCGAGATTGGAAAGGATCGAGGGTTCGTTCGGCTTGAGGTCCAGCGCCTTGCGGTAGTTCTGGCGCGCTTCATCCTTCTGGCCAAGCTGGTCGAGAATGGCGGCCTCGGCCGACATCAGCCGCCAGTCCGGATATTCCGGCGTCTGCGCCCGGCGCACGGCGTCGAGCGCCGGCTCGAACTGGCCGTTGGCGGCCAGCGCCTTGCCGTAGGCGGCAAGCACGTCGCGATCCTTGGGGTAGGCGATCGCCAGCTTGCGCATCACGGCAAGCGACTGGTCGGCATCGCCGTCCATCTGGAGCGCCGCCGCAAAATTTGTCGCCAGCCGCTTGTCGTTGGGGTTCTTTGCGTAGGATTCGCCGAGCCGCCCGGTCGCCCCGTGCAACTCGCTGGCCGACATGGTTTCCAGCGGTTTGCCGCTGGTGCGCCCGATCGAGCCGGTCGTGAGCTTGCTGGTTCCGCACCCCGCAGCACCGGCCGCCAGCGCCATCAGCAGCGCTGTGGTGACCAACCGTTTGCCCGTGACGTTCATCCTTCGGCTGGTGGGCATCGGCACGGGGCTCTCCATTCTGGGCGTGGCCATTCACGTGGCCATCTTCATCCCTGCAGAAATATTCTGTTAACCCTAACGGACAGTTAAAAAGCGAGCCGTCGGATCGGTGAACGGCCCGCCGAAAGCCACTGACCTGGCACGTCCCATGCCCGGCTCTGTGTATAGATGTTGAAATCATTCGACGTCCCTGTCACTTGACTGAGGACGATCTGCAAGCCTCCCGGAGACCATCGAATGCCCGTCGAACTCGTCGAGACACTAAACACTGCCTTGCCGATCCATCTGGTCGCGAGGGATGGACTGGAGGCCTTGGGGCTTTCGCCTTCCACGATCGCATGGGCGGCCGCCAACGGCTTTTCCGGCGAAGCCGGCAGGACGCTCGCCGTCCCGGGCGACAACGGTTCCCTTGCTGGCGCCTTGTTCGGCGTCGGTGACGGCGAGGGCGCGCTGGCCGTCGGCATGCTGGCGAGAGCCTTGCCGGAAGGCGACTGGCATTTTGCCGCCGCTCCAGCCGAGCCGGAACTCGCGGTCATAGCCTTGGTGCTCGGTGGTTACGTCTTCACTCGCTACGGCAAGAAATCAGGCAAGGCGCTGCGTTTCGCGCTGCCGCTCGGCGTAGATCCAGGACGTGTCCGGGGCATCGCCGACGGCGTCTTCCTGGCGCGCGACCTGGTCAACACGCCGACCAGCGACATGGGACCGGACGAGTTGGAGAAGGCGGTTCGGACCCTGGCGGCCACTCACAAGGCCGAGGTGTCGGTGATCAAGGGCGATGATCTCCTGAAGCAGAATTTCCCGATGATCCATGCGGTCGGCCGCGCCTCGGTCGGAGCGCCGCGACTGATCGACATGGTTTGGGGACCGGAAGGCGCGCCGAAGGTGACGCTGGTCGGCAAGGGTGTCTGTTTCGACACTGGCGGCCTCGACATCAAACCGTCGTCGGGCATGCTCTTGATGAAGAAGGATATGGGCGGCGCCGCCAATGTGCTGGGCCTGGCCTCGATGATCATGGCTGCCGGGCTGAAGATCCGGCTGCGCGTCCTGATCCCGGCGGTCGAGAATTCGATTGCCGGCAACGCCTTCCGGCCTGGAGATGTACTGACCAGCCGCAAGGGCCTCACCGTCGAGATCGGCAACACCGACGCCGAAGGGCGGCTGGTGCTGGCCGATGCGCTGGCGCTGGCCGATGACGAGGAGCCGGAACTGCTGATCGACATGGCGACGCTGACCGGGGCAGCGCGTGTCGCGCTCGGTCCCGATCTGCCGCCTTTCTACACTGGCGACGAAGCGCTGGCGTCCGAACTGGCTGCGGCCTCGGTGGCCGTCGAGGATCCGTTGTGGCGCATGCCGTTGTGGCGGCCCTATGACGCCAGGCTGGCGTCGAAGATCGCCGACATCAACAACGTCACCACCGACGGCTTCGCCGGTTCGGTCACCGCGGCGCTTTTCCTCAAGCGCTTTGTCGAACGGACAACGGGCTGGGCGCACTTCGACATCTTCGCCTGGAACCCGTCCGATCGCCCCTACGGACCCGCCGGCGGAGAGGCGCAAGGCATCCGTGCACTGGAGCGGGTCATTTCGAGGCGCTATGCCTGACGCCCTGAGACGGCCACCAAAACTGAAACGGAACCGAAACAATTTGCCGTCATGCTCGGGCGATGTCGATTTCGATGCGTCCGAGCCAGGCGATGCGGCTGTGGCAGCAGGTGATGCTGTCGCAGGTGCGCGCCGGCGCGCCAGATCTCACCATGCGCCAGACGGCGATCCTGTTCACCATCTATCTCGACCCGCCGCCGCACACGGTGCGCGGTCTAGCCGCCCGCCTCAATGTCACCAAGCCGGTTATCACCCGCGCGCTCGACACGATGGGTGCGCTGAAACTGGTGTCACGCCATCGCGACGAGCTCGACAAGCGCAATGTGCTGATCCGGCGCACGGTCGAAGGCGCGCTCTTTGTCGAGCGCTTCGGGGATGGTATCGTTGCCAGGGCTCATGAACTGCCCATCTGATCAATCCATGAATTAGAGCGAGTACCGATTTGACTGCCAGGGATGCCCGCCTCCACGCCTTCCGTTCCGACCTCGCCGATGCAAGGCTGAAAGGGGAGGTTTCGGCCGACCGCTTCGTCACCGGCCGTCCGGCTCGGATCACGGCCTCCGTGGCTGACGTGCGCAAGGCACCGCGCCCGGATGCCGGCGTCAACACGCAGGTACTGTTCGGCGACGATGTGCTTGTCTTCGAGGAAGCCGAGGGCTGGGCCTGGGTCCAGGCCGAACGCGACGGCTATGTCGGCTATGTCGGCGCCACCATGCTGGGCGCACGCGAGCATGCGCCAACCCACATCGTCACGGCGCCGCGCACCTTCCTCTATCCTGGCCCGGATCTGCGCTTCCCGATCAGCGGCCAATTGTCGATGGGCTCGACGGTGACGGTAACCGGTGCCGCCGAAACGCGCGGCACGCACTATGCGCTGTTGCCCTCCAGCGAGGCGCTGATCGCCGGCCATATTTGCCCGGTCAGTGACATCGCCGCCGACTATGTCTCGGTCGCCGAGATGTTTCTCGGCACGCCCTATCTCTGGGGCGGCACCTCCGGCTTCGGCATCGACTGTTCGGGCCTCGTGCAACTGGCCATGCGCATGGCCGGCCGCAATGTGCTGCGTGATTCCGACATGCAAGCGGCAGGCCTCGGCGAGCCGCTCGATCCGGGATTCGATTATGCCGGACTGAAACGCGGCGACCTGGTGTTCTGGAAGGGCCATGTCGCGATCATGACCGACGCCGAGACAATGATCCACGCCAACGGCCACACCATGCTGGTCTCGCGCGAAGGGCTGAAGGATGCGGTTGATCGGATTGGGTATCTGTATGGCGGGCCGACTGGGTTTCGGCGGCCCTAGCGCCTCTTCCTCGCCCGTTCACGGGGAAAGGTGCCCGAAGACGGATGAGGGGCGACGCCAGCGACTGAAAGGTCGCGCTGCGCCTCACCTGCCTGCCGGCATCCTCTCCCCGTAAACGCGGCGAGGGATAGCTCACCCGATCACCTTTTGTTCCGATTTTCCTTGGCGATCGCGCGCCATCGCGCTAACTCTTTCGCGTGACCGAGCAGCCGCGCCTTGCCAAACAGAATGCCGCCGTCCTTCTGCCCGAGCCATTCATCAGATGGTTTGGCGAAAAAGGCTGGTCGCCGCGCGCTCACCAGATCGAGCTGCTGGCGAAGGCTCAAGCCGGGCAATCGGTGCTCTTGATCGCACCGACCGGCGCCGGCAAGACGCTGGCCGGCTTCTTGCCATCGTTGACCGAACTGGCCAACCGCCCCAGACGCAAAGCCGGTATGGCACGGCGCGGCATCCATACGCTCTACATCTCGCCGCTGAAGGCGCTGGCCGTCGACATCGAGCGCAACCTCGGCAAGCCGGTGGAGGAGATCGGCCTGCCCGTCACCATCGAGACGCGCACCGGCGACACGCCTTCCCACAAGCGACAGCGCCAGAAGCTGGCGCCGCCCGATATCCTGCTCACCACGCCCGAGCAATTGGCGCTGCTGATTGCGGCGGGCGATGCCGGGCGCTTCTTCGAGGATCTGCGCTATGTCGTGCTCGACGAGCTGCATTCGCTGGTGACATCGAAACGCGGCCATCTGCTGGCGCTCGGGCTGGCGCGGCTGCGCAGCATCGTGCCCGGCCTGCAGACGATCGGTCTGTCGGCAACGGTGGCCGAGCCCGACGAATTGCGGCGCTGGCTGGTCAGCCAGAATCCACCGGGAGACATGGCTGAACTCATCGTCGTCACCGGCGGCGCGAAGCCCGAAATCTCGATCCTCGATTCGGAAGAGCGCGTGCCATGGGCCGGCCATTCGGCGCGCTATGCGACGCCGGAAATCTATCGCGAGATCAAGCGCCACAAGACCACCCTGCTGTTCGTCAACACTCGCAGCCAGGCCGAGCTGCTGTTTCAGGAATTGTGGCGGGTCAACGAGGATACCTTGCCGATCGCGCTGCATCACGGCTCGCTCGATGTCGCCCAGCGCCGACGCGTCGAGAAGGCGATGGGGGAAAACGCGCTCCGTGCCATCGTCGCCACCTCGACGCTCGACCTTGGCATCGATTGGGGCGATGTCGATCTGGTCGTCCATGTCGGCGCGCCCAAGGGCGCCAGCCGGCTGGCGCAGCGCATCGGCCGCGCCAATCACCGCATGGACGAGCCGTCGAAGGCGATCCTGATCCCGGCCAATCGTTTCGAGGTGCTGGAGTGCCGGGCAGCGCTGGACGCCAACTACCTCGGCGCCCAGGATACGCCGCCGCTGGTCGATGGCGGGCTGGACGTGCTGGCGCAGCATGTGCTGGGCTGCGCCTGCGGGGCGCCGTTTCGCGCCGACGATCTCTACGAGGAAGTGCTGACAGCAGCGCCCTATGCCAGCCTCGACCGGCCGACATTCGACCGCGTCATCGATTTCGTCGCCACCGGCGGTTACGCACTGAAGAACTACGAGCGCTACGCCCGCATCCGCCTCAACAAGGACGGCATGTGGCGGGTCTCCAATCCCCGCGTCGCGCAGCAATATCGGCTGAACGTCGGCACCATCATCGAGGTGCCGGCGCTCAATGTGCGTTACGTCAAGGCCGGCAGCAAAGGCTCGGCTTCGCACGGCGGCCGGGCTCTGGGCAAGATCGAGGAGGCCTTCCTCGAAACGCTGACGCATGGCGACACCTTCATGTTTGCCGGCAAAGTCCTGCGCTTCGAAGGCATCCGCGAGAACGAATGCTTCGTCTCGAATGCGCCGGGAAGCGACGCCAAGGTGCCTTACTATGGCGGCGGCAAATTTCCGCTTTCGACTTACCTCGCCGAGCAGGTGCGCGCCATGCTGGACGACCCACAGCGCTGGAAGAAGCTGCCCGAGCAGGTGTCGGATTGGCTGCGTTACCAAGCCGACAAATCGGTATTGCCCAAACGCGACGACCTCTTGATCGAGACCTTTCCGCGCGGCAACCGTCACTATCTCGTCGCTTATCCTTTCGAGGGCAGGCTGGCGCACCAGACGCTGGGCATGCTGCTCACCCGCCGCCTGGACAGGGCCGGTGCCAGGCCGCTTGGCTTCGTCGCCACCGACTACGCATTGGCCATCTGGTCGCTGGGCGATATGGGCGCGATGTTCAAATCGCGGAAACCTTCGCTTGGCGCGCTGTTCGACCAGGACATGCTGGGCGACGACCTCGAGGCTTGGCTGGCCGACAGCTGGCTGCTCAAGCGCACCTTCCGCAACTGCGCGCTGATTTCAGGCCTGATCGAGAAGCGCCACCCGGGACAGGAGAAAAGCGGCCGTCAGGTCACCGTCTCGACCGATCTGATCTATGACGTGCTGCGCAGCCATGAACCCGACCACATCCTGCTGCAGGCGACGCGCGCCGACGCGGCGACCGGTCTGCTCGATGTCAGCAGACTTGCCGACATGCTCTCGCGTATCCAGGGTCGAATCGTGCATAAGGCACTCGAACAGATATCGCCGCTGGCCGTGCCGATCATGCTCGAAATCGGCAAGATGCCGGTGAATGGCGAGGCCGACGAAACGCTGCTGATGGATGCCGCGACTTTGGTCGAGGAAGCCATGGGTCCTGGGATGGTTGAGGAATGAATTTTTCGCTGGCGCGGGCATCGCTGATCGCCGAGGCCGATTTTGTCGGCATCGCGGGCGAGCGCGCGGTCTGTGATTCGCGCGGCGTGCTCTATTTCCCCGATCTCAGGCTGCTCGCGGTCTCCGACCTGCATCTGGAAAAGGGCTCGTCCTTCGCCAGGCGCGGCGCACTGATCCCGCCCTACGATACCGGCGCCACTCTGCTCCGGCTGCAGGCGGTAATCGCGGACTACCAGCCGGCCATCGTCATCAGCCTGGGCGACTCCTTCCACGACGGCGGCGGCGCCGAGCGCATGCATCAAACCTTCCGCGATCGGCTGGAAGCATTGATGGCCGGCCGCGACTGGTTCTGGGTCGCCGGCAACCATGACCCGGAAGCGCCGGCGGATTTGCCAGGCGAGACGGTGCGCGAACTCGCCATCGGCTCGCTGCTGTTCCGCCACGAGCCGTCGAAGGTAAGAACCGAGGGCGAAGTTGCCGGCCATCTTCACCCTTGCGCCCGCATCGTCCAGCAGGGCCGCTCGGTGCGGCGGCGCTGCTTTGCCGGCGATGGCGGCCGCATGATCATGCCGGCCTTCGGCGCTTATACCGGCTCGCTCAACGTGCTCGACCGCGCCTATGCCGGCCTGTTCCGCCGCGAGACGTTGATAGCCTATATGATGGGCGCCGCGCGCATCTTCGCCATTTCCGGTTCGATGCTGCGGCCGGGCTAAGTTTCTACGGTATAAGCACGGTTGCGCCTGTCGTCTGCCGTGCTTCGAGCCGGCGATGCGCCTCCGCCACTTCGGCAAGCGGCATGCTTGTGTGCACCGGGATTTTCACTGCGCCGCTGAGGACGACGCTGAACAGATCCTCGCTCATGGCGACGACGTCCTCACGCCTGGCGAGATGATGGAACAGCAACTGCCAGGTGGCGAACAGCGATCCTTTCTGCATCAACAGCATGATATCGAAGGGTGGGATCGATCCCGATGCCGTGCCGTAGCTGACGAAGGTGCCGAACGGCCGCAGGCAGTCGAGCGAGCCCGGGAAGGTCGCGTTGCCGACGCCGTCATAGACGACGTGGCAGCCTTCGCCGTTGGTGACCTCTTTCACCCGTGCGGCGAAATTCTCTTTGCTGTATTCGATGACATGGTCGCAGCCATTGGCGCGCGCAAGTTCGGCCTTTTCGGGTGAACCGACCGTGCCGGTGACGGTCGCGCCGAGATGTTTGGCCCATTGCGTCAGGATGAGGCCGACGCCGCCCGCCGCGGCATGCACCAGGATGGTATGGCCCGCCTCGACGCGAAACGTGCGGCGCAGCAGATATTGCGCCGTCAGCCCTTTCAGCATCATCGCCGCACCCGTCTCGAAATCGATGGCGTCGGGCAGATGCACGACGAAATGCGCCGGCACGATGCGTTCTTCGGCATAGGCGCCGAGCGTCTCGACATAGGCGACTCGGTCGCCAGGCGCGAAGCCGCTGACGCCTTCACCGACGGCGACGATTTCGCCGGCGCCTTCATTGCCGGGAATGAATGGCAGAGCGGGCGGCGCGTATTCGCCGGTGCGAAAATAGATGTCGACGAAGTTGAGGCCGACCGCCCGGTTGCGCACGCGCACCTCGCCCGGTCCGGGCTGGCCGATGTCGACATCTTCGTAGGCGAGCACATCTGGCCCGCCATGGCGGTGAACACGGATCGCTTTCATGGTTTTCTTCCCTGCGCTGTTCTCTTGAGTGTGAGATAGCGCGTGGCGGGATATCATTGTAGACCGATACCGATGACATCAGAGTTCAAACAAGATGATATCTGAACAGATCGGCCTCGACCTTCTCCGCACCTATGTCGCGGTCTGCCGGCAAGGTAGCCTGAGCAGGGTCGCCGCGCAGACCGGCAAGACCCAATCGGCGCTGAGCATGCAGATGCGACGGCTGGAGGGCCTGCTCCAACGGCATCTGTTCCAGCGCACCGGCCGCGGTGTCGTACCAACTGCGGAGGGAGAGCTCTTTCTGGGATACGCGACCCGCATCCTCGCTCTCGGCGATGAAGCGGTGGCGCGTCTGCAGCAGGCTGGCATTGGCGGCGGCGTGCGTATTGGTCTTGCCGAAGAGGTCACCACGGCCGCGCTTTCGGCCGCGCTTGGGCGGCTGCATCGCACATATCCCGACATCAGCCTCGACGCGATGGTCGAGCACAGCGTCGCGCTGGGACGGCTGTGGAGCGAGGATGCGCTGGATGTCATGATTGCCCCGACATCCGTCGTCGCGGCCGATGCAGTGACGACATGGAACGTCGAACTGCAGTGGGTCTGCGCCCAGGACTATGTGCTGGACCATGACCGGCCACTCGATCTCGCCGCCTTCGGCGCAACCTGCCCTTGGCGCAGGCGTATGATCGAGGCGCTGGTCGCCGCCGGCCGGCAGTATAGGATCGTCCTGTCGTGCCAGAGCGTCACCGGCCTGCAGGCGGCGATCGAGAACGGGCTCGGCGTCGGGCTGCTTCCGCCGGAATCCGTGCGCGCCGGCTCAATGCGCGTCCTGAAGACATCGGTGCCCGAGCCCCTGATCGTCCAATACGGTCTCTACGTGCATGACCGCAGGACAGCCGTCGTCGATGCCGCGATCGAAATCCTGCTTAAGGATTTGCCGGCGGCGCCACGAGCACGGACCGCCTGACGGCGGGACGCTCTACCGGCCGTAATAGAGGGTGACGGTGTGCTTGGCCTCGGCGAAGAACAGCCAGCGCTCGACCAGCATGCCGGCGAACTGGACGATTGCGGCAAGCACCGACAGCGCCGCTGCGAACGGCCAGGGCAAAGCGAATGCAACAGCTAGCAGCAGGGCAGGCAAGGCGAAAGCCAGCACCTGCGTGATACGACGCAGCCTGGCGCCGTGCTTGCGCGCGATGCGAAAGCCCATTTCCTTGAGCAGGTAGTTCTCTTCGGTGTGCGGCCATTCCAGTGAGCGCACTGTACCCCCGGCGAGCCCCGTTGCCGTGTTGGCGGTGCTCGCAATCTCTAGCGCGTCATTGTATCGCCACGTCGCCAGCTTCCAGCCCCAGCCGAGCAAGGTCAGCAGCAGAGCGGCTACCGCAACGGCGGTCGAGCCGATGGCGAAAGCCTGCAGCAGCGCGTTCAACAGCACGCTGCCGGACATCGCCGAAAAGATGAGATAGCCCGGCAGCGTATACGGGCTATGCCACTGCGCGATCGGCTTCAGCGAGGCATAGATCATGCCGGTGGTGCAGACGGTGACGATTGCGCCGATAGTTGCGAGAAGCCCGGCGATGGCCATCCAGCCTCCGGTGCGGCCAAAAAACACCCAGCCGATGCCGAACAGCCCGGCTGGAATGAAGGTTGCGACCGACGATACACCCTCGCGTGACAGCCAGGAGCTACGCCATTGCGAAAAGGCGCGCCAGGCGCGTTCGGGCCGGCCGAGATGGCCGGTCGACGACAAAAGGCCGGCGGCAATCAGGCCAAGCGCCAGCCCCATGCCGATAAGGCCGAGCCAGAAATGGGCCGGGATAAAACCCAGTCCGCCAAGCACGCCGAGCAGCGCCAGCAGTCCATAGCCCGCTCCTGTGGCAGTGGTGAAGAAAACGACGGAAAAGGCTGGATGCATTGGTCAGCTCGAAAGCATGCGGTCGATCCAGCCAAGAAAACCGCCTTCGACCGTGACTGGCTCGAGCCTTGGCGCCGGCACCGATGCGGCGCGCTGGGCGCGCGGCGGCAGATATTTGTTGGTCGGCTTGTAACCCATCTCCGGCATCAGGTCGACGCCGCCACGCTCCGCCACCAGTTGCGACACCGCCGAGGTGGGATCGCCGAGGTCGCCGAAATGCCGGGCGCTGGTCGGGCAGGCGGCAACGCAGGCCGGCACGCGGTCTTCCTCGGCCAGATTGTCGTTGTAGATGCGGTCGACGCACAGCGTGCATTTCTTCATCACGCCGACGTCGGTATCGAATTCGCGCGCGCCATAGGGGCAGGCCCAGCTGCACAGTTTGCAGCCGATGCATTTGCTTTCGTCGATCAGCACGATGCCGTCCGACGCCCGCTTGTAGGACGCGCCGGTCGGGCAGACAGTGACGCAGGCAGGCGTCTCGCAATGCAGGCAGGAGCGCGGAAAGTTGACCGTGCGCCCGCCCGCCTCGGTCGTGTGCTCGTAGCTGTGCACGCGGTTGAACCAGACGCCGTCGACATGGCCGCCATAGGGGTCGATGTCGGTCAGCGGCGCCATGTGGCCGCCGGTGTTCCACTCCTTGCAGGCGGTGACGCAGGCCTGGCAGCCGACGCAGGTGTCGAGGTCGATGACCAGGCCAAGCTTCTTGTCTGTATGGGCGGGAAGGCAGGTCATTCCACAGCTTCCCTATGGACGCGGAACTCGGCGCCGAAGCGAAGGATGTCGGGCGATGGCTCGACATTTGGCGGCTGGCTGAAGCGCTCGAATTGCGGCTCGGTGAAGCCGGCTTCTTCGGAGGCGCATTTGACGATGCGAACCCTGAGATCGAACCACGCCGCCTGGCCGGTGACCGGATCGGAATTCGAATAGCGTTTACCGTTCGCATCGGCCGAGGTCTGGTCGCCGATGATGTGGTTGAGCAGGAAGCCGCGATTGCTCTCGGCGGCGTTGTCCTTCAGCCCCCAGGCGCCGCGCCTTTTGCCGATGGCGTTCCATGTCCAGACCGTATCCGCATTGACGCCGTCGACCAGCTTGATCTGCCCCTTCACCCGGCCGTTGATGCTTTCGATCCACACCCAGTCGTCGTCGGCCAGGTCGAGAACTGCCGCGGTCTTGTGGTGCACGAACAGGCGGTTCTGGCTGGTGATTTGCCGCAGCCACGCATTCTGCGAGCCCCAGGAATGATACATGTGCATAGGCCGCTGCGTCAGCGCATGCAGCGGGTATTTCTGCGGATCGACCGCGGCCTCTTCGAACGGCGTAAACCAGAACGGCAGCGGATCCATATAGGTCTCGATGCGCTGGCGTTCGCTCTCGGGCGGCTGGACGCGACCATGACCGCGCGCGGCGAGGCGAAAGCGCTGCATCGGTTCGCAATAGAGCTGGAACACGATCGGCTCGGCCTTGGGGATGAACCCCATCTGCTCCGCGAAGTCGAGATAGGAGCGGTTGGCCATCTTGTAATAGCGCTGGTCCTCAGCAAAGTCCTGGTGCCAGAAGCCGCCATTGTCGATGTAGCGCTGCAGCTGGTTTGGGTTGACCTCGCCCTTGCCTGCAGACGTGCCGTCCTTGCCGCGCCAGCCTGCGAGCGGGCCGATGCCGGGCGTGCGCTCGTGATTGACGATGTAGTCGGCATAGTCGAGGTATTTCGCCACCCCATCGTCGTTGACGAAGCAGGGCAGGCCGAGCCGGGCGCCGAGTTCGATCAATACTGACTGGAACGGCCTGACGTCGCGGTTGGGTTCGACGACGGGATGGCGGATGGCATCGCCTGGTCCGTCGGCATGGCTGATCGGCCGGTCGAGCAGGCTGATGCAGTCGTGACGTTCGAGATAGGTGGTGTCGGGCAGCACCAGGTCGGCGAACGGCACCGTCTCGGAATAATAGGCGTCGGAATAGATGATGAAGGGGATCTTGTAGTTGCCCGCTTCGTCATGGTCGGTGAGCATGGCAATGGTCTCGACGGTGTTCATCGAGGAATTCCACGCCATGTTCGACATGTACATCATCAGCGTGTCGATCGGGTATGGGTCGCCGGCCCACGCATTGCGGATGACCGTATGCATCAGCCCATGCGCGGCGAGCGGCGCATCCCAGGAATAAGCCTTGTCGATGCGGAGCGGCGTTCCGGCCTCGTCGACCAGGAGATCGTCCGGCCCGCAGACGAAGCCGAGCGGCATGCCGTCGAGCGGCGTCATCGGCTTGACCACCTTGCCGGTCGGCTTCGGTCCCGGCGGCGCCGAGCGCGGGTAGGGCGGCTTGAAACGGAAGCCGCCGGGCACGTCCACCGTGCCGAGCAGCACCTGCAGCAGGTGGATGGCGCGGCAGGAGTGAAAGCCGTTGGAGTGGGCCGAGATGCCGCGCATGGCATGCATCGACACCGGCCGTCCCTTGATCGTCTCGTGCCGCCGTCCGGCCCAGTCGGTCCACGCAACCGGCAGTTCGATCGTCTGTTCGAAGGCGACGTGGGCGAGTTCGGCAGCGATCCGGCGGATGGTGTCGGCCGGAACGCCGCATCGCGCCGCGACCGCATCGGGTGCGTAGCTGTCGTCCATGTAGCGGTCGGCGATAAGCTGGAACACCGGCACGCAACGGCGGCCGGCGAACGTGAAGCTGCCGGTCAGCGCCGGTTTCGCATCCGCATCGGCTGCGTTGACGGTTGTCTTCGCCACTCTGTCCCAGGCGAGAAGATTGTTGTCGCTGTCGCGCAGGAACAGCCCGTCGTCCGCCGCACCCGGCTCCTGGACGACTAGCACATGGGCGTTGGTGTAGCGCAGCAAATAATCGAGATCGGCGCGGCCTGCCTTCAGCAGTTCATGGATTAGGGCTAAGACGAAGAGGCCGTCGGTGCCGGGCCGGATCCCGATCCAGTCGTCGGCAATGGCGTTGTAGCCGGTGCGACAGGGGTTGATCGACACCACCTTGGCGCCGCGCGCCTTGAGTTTACCCAAGCCGATCTTGATCGGGTTGGAATCATGGTCCTCGGCGACGCCGAACAGCATGAAGTATTTCGTGTTGTTCCAGTCCGGCTCGCCGAACTCCCAGAACGAGCCACCGATTGTGTAGAGTCCGCCGGCCGCCATGTTGACCGAGCAGAAGCCGCCGTGGGCGGCGAAGTTCGGCGTGCCGAACTGGCTCGCCCACCAGCCGGTCAGCGATTGTGACTGGTCGCGCCCGGTGAAGAAGGCAAGCTTTTTGGGATCGGTCCGGCGGATATGCGATAGCCGCCCGGTCGCAATCGAAAGGGCTTCCTCCCATTCGATCTCACGGAATTCGCCCGAGCCGCGCGGGCCGCTGCGCAGCAGCGGCTTCTTCAGCCGCGCCGGGCTGTAGTGCTGCATGATGCCGGAGCTGCCCTTGCCGCAGATCACGCCGCGATTGACCGGGTGGGCCTTGTTGCCGTTGATGTAGCGGACCTTGCCGTTCTTGATATGGACGTCGATGCCGCAGCGGCAGGCGCACATATAGCAGGTGGTCTTGGCGATGCTGTCGGAGACATCGGGCGAGGTGTCGACGCCGTCGCCTTCATCCGGCGCGCGCGTGTCGGCAAGCGACCGTTGCGACGGTGCGGAATTGGCCCCGCGCGGCGCAGCTGGGTTCATGATGCCGGCGTGCTTTTGCTACCTGCGAATTTGGCCCGCGTCTTCGGTCCGGGGCCACGCATATAGTGTTCTTCAGGATGATAGCGGTCGCCGGCCAGCCGCCGCCTGAGGCCACGGGTCCAATGCGCAAACAGGGATCTGAACCGCCCGATCATTTTGTTGGATGCGATTTGTTGGCGAATTTTTTCTAACTTTGGCAGAAAAAGTAGAATAAAGCTATCGATCCGTCCAATCAGTTGTTCTTGTAAATTCGATCGGAATTGGTTCTTAATGCACACATGACGCTGGACCAGTTGCGCATTTTCGTTGCCGTTGCCGAACGCGGCCATATGACCAAGGCGGCAGAGCTTTTGGGCATCTCCCAGTCGGCGGCGTCGGCCGCCATCCGCGCGCTCGAAGAGCAGCATGGCGTTCATCTGTTCAACCGTGTCGGCCGCAACATCGAGCTGGCTCAGACCGGCCACCGTTTCCTGCCCGAGGCCAAGGCGGTGCTGGAACGCGCCGCCGCCGCCCGAAATGTGCTGGAGCATGTCTCGCAGACGGTCGCCGGCAGTCTGTCCATCGCCGCCAGCCTGACCATCGCCAGCTACTGGCTGCCGCGCCGGCTGGCCTCTTTCCACGAGGCCTACCCGGCGGTGCGCTTGAGCGTCAGCATCGGCAACACCAGGCAGGTCGAGGCCAACGTGCTCGATGGCACCGCCGATCTCGGTCTGGTCGAGGGGCGCACCGAGTCAGACATCCTCCGCCGCACCAAGGTCGACGTCGACAGGTTGATGCTGGTCGTCGCCGCCTCGCATCCCGAAATCGCCGAGATCGCGCCGGGCCGCCCGGATATCAGAGGGCTGCGCTGGATCATCCGTGAGGGTGGTTCGGGCACGCGCGAGGTGCTGGAGGACCTGGCCCGCCGCGAGGGGATATCGCTTGGCGACCTGCAGATATTTCTGGTGCTGCCGAGCAACGAGGCGGTTCGCCAGGCGGTCGAGGCCGGCGCCGGCGCCACCATCATCTCGGACCTCGTCGTCGGACGCGCCGTCGCCGAGGGCAGTCTCCGGTCGGTGCCGCTCGAGCTGCCGAAGCGCGACTTCGCCATGATCACCCATCGTGACCGCCAGGCAAGCCTGGCCCAGATGGCGCTCAAGGCGCATCTCGGCGCTGAGGGCGGGAACCGCATCGTGAGCTCTAGCTAAACTTCCGCTGTGCATCCAGCGCCAGGCCAAGGCCGACCGAACCGAACATGTCGCCCTCGATAACGGCGGCTTGCGGCACCAGCGACAGGATTTCGCGCCGTGCCAGCGGGATGGCGGTCGAGCCGCCGGTGAGGAACACGGCGGTGATGTCGGACGCTTTCACGCCAGCATCGGCAATCGTCTGCCGCACCGTCGCGGACACCCGCTCGATGTCGGCGGCAATCGTCTCTTCCAGGCCGTCTCGCGTGATCTCGGCGGCAAAACCCGCGCCGGGCAGTGCCACCGTCACATCAGCCGAAGCCTGATCTGTCAGCGCGATCTTGGCTCGTTCGACCAGGCCGGCCAGCGCATGGCCGTAACGGTGCTCGACAATATGGATGAAGCGGTCGACAAGGTCGGCGCGGACGGCCTCGAAGCGGATCTGCCTCAGATGCGTCATCGCCTTGGCGGTGTAAACGAGGTTGATGCGTTGCCACGTCGCGAGATCAATGAAATAGCTCGCCGGCAGGTTGCGCTTGCCGTCTTTTGTGGGCGAGAGATAGCCGAGCTTGGGCATGACATGGGCGATGCTGAGCAGCCGGTCGAAATCGGTGCCGCCAATATGAATGCCTCGGTTGGCGAGGATGTCGTCCTTGCGGTCGCGTGAGCGGGCGCGTTGCGGCGAAACGCGCACGATCGAGAAGTCGGACGTGCCGCCGCCCATGTCGACGATCAACGCCAGTTCCTCGCGCTTCACGTCCTGCTCATAGTCGAGTGCTGCCGCAATCGGTTCGAACTGGAAGGCGATGTGCTTGAAGCCTTGCGCGCGCGCCGCTTTTTCAAGCTCGCTTTGCGCCTTGGCATCGGCTTCCACATCGTCGTCGACAAATTGCACCGGCCGGCCGAGCACAACGTTCTCCACCGGAGCGCCGGCATCTTCCTCAAGCCGCTTCTTCAAATGGCCGACGAACATGCCGACAATGTCGATGAAACCGATCTGCCGGGCCTTGATCCGCGTCTTCTCATGCGCCAGCGAACTGCCGAGCACGCTCTTCAGCGACCGCATCAGCCGGCCTTCGATGGCATCGGTGTAGTCGGCAATGGCGCGGCGGCCGAAATAGGTGTGACCGTCCTCGAAGTTGAAGAAAACCGCGCTTGGCAATGTCGGCTGTTCGCCTTCCAGCGCCACCAGCCGTGCCTGGCCGTTGCGGATCACGCCCACCGTAGAATTGGACGTGCCGAAATCGATGCCGCCAAATGCCTGGTGCATTGCAGCCTCCTGTCATTGGGTCGTCGCTGTGGCAGGCGTCCGCAAGGCGCGCGCCGTCCAGAGGCCTGACCGTTCTGCCGAATGATTGTGCGTGTAACCCGAGGGTTGGGAGGCGGCGGTCTATCGCAAGACTGAGAAAAGGGGAACCCCCTTTCCCCGGAAATGGGTCGTGCGCGTCAATCCCTGCGGAAGATCAGCCTGCCCAGCCAGCCGGTGATCATGGCCAGCGACACGGAGAAGACGCCGTAGAGGAAGGAGTAATCATGCGCGACGCGGAAGATCGACTGTTCGAAACCCGATTTGCGGATTTCGAGCTGGGCCGAGCTTTCCTTGAGGAACAGGCCGCTCTTGAACAGGAACGCGCGGGCTTTATGCGTTCCAACCGGGACGTTGGGCGCCAGCCGCACCGTGGCGCGAAACAGGTTCTGCGACAGGAACTGCACGCCGCCGACATTCTCGCTATAGAGGCCGGTCGCCGCCTTGCGCTCGCGCAGCGCCACGGTGAATTCCTCGATCGTCGCCGGACTGTCGGTTACCTCGGCCGGCTGCATGTAAAGGTTGGAGGCGCCGAGCGACAGCTGCTTGTAGCTGTTGGGTTCGGTGATGTCCTGCAGCGGCCGCGTCGTGGCGACGGAGTAGGATACCGGCACGTTCTCGAAGGTCTCCGATTCCAGGTTGACCCAGACGCCGAGCACGCGGTCCTTGCGGCGCACCACCACCGGCCGCGGCGGGCCTTCGAGCACGACGATGACGTCGTAGCGCCCCTGTCGCGCGACCAGCGGGTCGGGGTTTTCCAGCGAACCGAAAATGGTCAGGTCGGCGCCGGAAAAACCGGCGGTGATCGACACGGCGTCGGTGGAGAGACCGATCTGGATGCCTTCCGGCAAGGGGTTCGGCGATTGCGCTGCGGCCGGCAGAGCGACGGCGATAAGCAAAGCGGCGGCCGAAAAAATCCCCCACTGCGGCATCAGTTCAGGCCCGCGGCGGTCAGCGAATAGAGGTTTAGCGGCGTGACGAAGAGATCGATGGCAAGCCGGATGGCAACCGCCAGCACCAGCAGCGCCAGCAGTGCCCTGAGCTGTTCGCCGCGCAGCTTCTGTCCTGCCTTGGCGCCATATTGCGCGCCGGCAACGCCGCCCGCCATCAGCAGGAAGGCAAGCATGACGTCGACCGTCTGGTTGGTGGTGGCGTGGACAAGCGTGGTGTAGGCCGAGGTGAAAATGATCTGGAACAGCGAGGTGCCGATGACGACGTTGGTCGGCACTTTCAAGAGATAGATCAGCGCCGGCACCATGATGAAGCCGCCGCCGACACCCATGATCGACGACAGGAAGCCGATGCCGGCGCCGAGCCCCAGCACCGGAATGACGCTGACGAACAGCTTCGAGGCCCTGAAGCGCATCTTCAGCGGCAGCCGGTGGATCCAGTTGTGCTGGCCGGATTTCTTCAAGACCGGCGCCGCACCGCTGCGCGTGGCGCGCAGCGCATTGACGCTCTCGACCAGCATCAGCCCGCCGACGGTGCCGAGCAGCACGACGTAGAGCAGCGAAATGAACAAATCGAGTTGGCCGAGCCGGCGCAGGAAGGCAAAGACAAAGATACCACCGGTCGAGCCGACGATGCCGCCGGCCAGCAGCACCCCGCCGAGCTTGAAGTCGAGCGTGCCGCGCTTCATGTGCGACAGCGCGCCGGAGAAGGAGGAGGCGATAACCTGGTTGGCGCCAGTGGCAACGGCGATTGCCGGCGGGATGTTGTAGAAGATCAAGAGCGGCGTGATCAGAAAGCCGCCACCGACCCCGAACATGCCCGACAGGAAACCCACCGCCGCGCCCATTGCCAGCAGCACGAAGACGTTGACGGAAATTTCCGCGATCGGGAGATAGATGCCCACCCGTCAGTCTCGATCAGTTTGCCTGTCGGCGATTGCAGCCATTCCAGGGCATTGTCGCACCGAAAAGCCAATTCTTTCTTGCACCGCCGGGGCAGTGGGATCAAACCCCGCCGCCCTACCGAAACAAAAAACATCTCAAGCAGTTAACAGGCAAATGTATGGCAAGGGCGTCGCGTTAGCGACGCATCTGCCGTTATTTGTGCGCCAGCAGCGCCTTCACCAGCTTTTCGTCGATTTCGCCGGTCGCCTGCATCTTGTTGTCGGTCTGGAAAGCCATGATTGCGGTCTTGGTCTTGCCGCCCATCACGCCATCGGCGCCGCCGGCATCGTAGCCGTTCTTGTTGAGGATGAGCTGGATGTTCTTGACCGCCTTCTTCATGTCGACGCTGGCGGTGGTCTGCGGCGTGCCTTCCTGCCAGGATTCAGGAATGTCGGCCGAGTTGGACGCCGGGTCGAGCGGCTTCGGCTTCCACAGTTCCGTGGCGGCGCGCGCCCGCTCCAGCTGTTCGGGGCGCAGCGCAGTGGCGACCTCGTCGCGCTTTGCAGCCGCATCCTTGTCGCCGGTCTTGGCGACGAGCGCGAACCATTTGTAGGATTCCTCCAGGCTCTGCTTCATGCCGACGCCCTTTGCCGCCAGGATGCCGAGATTGAACTGGCTGTCCTTGACGCCGACATCGGCCGCCGCCTGAAACCAGTGCGCGGCCGATTCATTGTCGGTCACGCCGTCGGCGGCCATGGCAAACAGAACGGCCAGGTTGTGCATGGCGCTGGCATTACCCTGCGCGGCGGCGAGCTGGTAGAAGGTCTTTGCTTTCTTGACGTCGCGCGTGACGCCGATGCCCTTCTCGTAGAAATTGCCGATGCGGTATTCCGCCGGTGCGAAGCCGAGCTCGGCCGACTTTTCGTACCATTTGGCCGCTGCCGCCATGTCTTCCTTGACGCCGCGCGATTCAGCATAGCGCGAACCGAGCTCGAACAGCGCCTTGGCGTCACCGCCGGCAGCCGCGTCGCGCAAGGCTTGCGGTCCGGCATCGGCCGGAACGTCTATCTTGGCCATGACAGGTGCTACCGCGGCATCAGCCGGCGGAACGGCGCCGGTAGTATCCGAGGCCGTCGTATCCGAGGCCGAGGGCGCCATGACGGCGGCCGCAGGCTGCGCGTCGGCAGCCGCCGGTTCCGCAGTGGCGGTGGTCGGCAGCATTGCATTTGGCGCGGGGGCCGGATCGGCCAAAGCCATCGGCGCTGGCGCGGGCTCCACCGCCGGCACTTCGGGCCCAGCGACCGAGGCCGCATTCATTGGCGCATCGTTGCCAGCTGCCGGTTCCGTGGGCTCCGCCTGCCTGACGATCCGGGCCGGCACGTCCTGCACGGCCACCTGCTGTTCTGCCTTGGGTTGGCTGGCAGCGTTGACCGAGGCAGTCTCGACCGGCTGCGAGGCGACGATCGGCGCTGTATCGTTGCTTGCGACCTCGACCGGGTCGGCGAAGAAGGCCTTGCCCAACTGGAGGCCGGCAAGCGCCAGCATGATCGCGACCGCTCCCATCAGGATCGGCTTGCGCCGCGCCTTGAGCAGGTCGCCGATACGAAGCGCCTTGACCGGGCCCTTCATGGTAGACTGGCGTTTCAACGCGTCGGCCTCGGCGGCCGCGGCCTGCGCCGCGCGCCTGGCCGCGGCAATGAAGTCGGATTTCGACGCATCGCCGGAGTTTTGGCGCACCGGCGGGCCGCGCTCGTCGCGCACGCGCTTCATGATGGCGTTGAGGTCGGGCGCGCCGGAGCCCGGCTCCAACGGTCGGTTGGCGAGCTTCGGATCGAGCGGCTCGTCGAGATCGACGCTCGGCATGTCGACATTAGGCCCCGAGCCGGCAAGCGGCGGCATGTCAGCCGGCTTCTTGCCCCTGAAGGCGCGCGCCAATCCTCCGAACAGCGACTTCTTGGCCGTGCCTTCGCCTTTCTCGGCAATCCTGTCGGAACCGAGCGCTGCCTGGGCAGCGGCCGCGGCAGCTTCGGCTGGCGAGCGCCGCACTGGTTCGCTGCCCATGACCGGGTCGCTACGCGTACCCAGGTCGCTACGCGTACCCGGGTCGCTGCGCATATCCGGCTCGCTGCGCATGATGGCGGCGGCGCGGCCGTCGAGATCGGCCATGTCTCCGGTCAGCGGCAGCGGCTGGTCGATATCCATCGATGGCGCGTCCTGCACCGAAATCTTGGAGGCGCGTGCAGCGCGGGCCCGCCGCGCCGGCTCGGCCTGGGCATCCAGAAGCTCGCTCACCGCCTCGGCCGGTTCGCTGGTCTCCAGCGAGCCCAGACGATCGACGATCTTGAGCAGCGTGTCGTGGATCGCCTCGAATGTCCGTGAATTGCGCTCGTCCGAACGGCGCGTCAGCGCTTCCAGCGTCTTCAGATCCTGGGCAAGGCCGGTAACGGCCGCGGTGTTGGCGTTGGAATCTGCCAGCGAGCGCACGGCGCTCTCGGCTGCTTCGCGTGCCGCGCCCATGATGGATTCGCGGGTTCCGGCCAGCGACTTCTCGATTTCGTTGAGGCGCGGGCTGATGTCCTCGAATTCCGGCAGCGGCGTGCCGGGCTTCGACAGATGCGCCGATAGGCTGGAGACCTGCGCCTCAAGGCTGCGGATCAGTGCCGGATCGATGCCGGCGACCTGCGCGGCCGACGATTCCAGCCGGCTTGAAATGTCTTCGAGCCGGCTTTCCAGGCCGCGGATCGCCGCCTCGTTGGCAGGATCGGGAATGCGCGTCTCCATGCGTTGGGCGAGCGCGGTGAAGCGTGCATCGATGGCGTCCATGATGCCGGCGCTGTCAGCCTGCGGCTGGCGCTGGTCCAGCCGGTCGGCAACCTCGTCCAGCCGCCGCTCGAGATCGCGAAACAGCATGTTGCCCTGTTCGATGGCATCGCCCTGCCGACGTTCCATCATGCCCGACAGCACGTCGAAGCGCTGTTCCAGACCCTGGAAGATATAGTCGGCGTCGGGCATGGCCGGGGCGCGGTCGATCTTGTCGGCGATCATCGCGATCTGCTTGCCGAGGCGCTCCATCGCCTGTTCCGGCAGATTGGCGCGGCCGGCAAGCTCGTCGACCCTGTTCGACAGCGTGCTGAGACGGTCGAGAACCTCGCCGCTCGGACGAACCTGCACGACTTCCTCGATCTGCTGCGCCAGCGAGGCGATCCGCTTCTCGATGCGTTCAAAGGGTTCGGGGTCGAAGGAATTGGCCTGTGCGGCGACGGTCGAGGCGACGATGGCGCGCGAAATCTCGTCGAGCCGTTCGTCGATCAGGCCAAGCGTGTCGCCGCCGCGGTTGCTCTGCTGGCTGACGAAATGATCGACGGCGCCGGCAAGCGTGCGGACCTTTTCTTCCATCGAGCGCAGCGACAGCGATTCCGGCAGATTGTGGACCGCATTGCTGATCTGTTCGAGCCGGTCGGTCAGGGCCGAAAATCCGGGGCCGTCGGCGCGGTTGCGTTGGTCGGCGTCGACACGGTCCTCGAACGCGCTCCAGCGGCGGTCGAAATCGTCCCAGCGGCGGTCGACCTTGAGCACGCTTTCCTCGCGCGCCAATGTGTCGAGCGCCGTCTTTACCTGCTCGAGCTCGAGCCGCAGCATGTTGACGCTTCGGTCGTCGCTCTTCTCGGCCAGCGTCTGGATGGCGCCGGACAGCCGCTCGAATTCGACGCCGAGTTCGGCGCTGCCCTTGCCGGGCAAGCCGCCTGCCTGACCACCCGATTGGTTGCTCGCCTGGAAGGCCCGTTCGATGTCCTTGCGCAACGCGGCGAACTCGCGCTGCAGGCCGGCGGTCATCTGATGGCGCAGTTCCTCGCGCAGGCCGCGCAATTCGCCGGCGATCTTGCCGACCACGGCGACGCTGTCTTCCTGGCCGCGCACGCGGTCGATGTCGCGGGCGATCGCCTGATAGTTCTGGTCGAAGCCGGCCGGCGCCGCGCCTTTCGGCCGCGGCGTGGGCTGCGGGTCCTCGTACCAGCGCGGCGGGGCGTAGGGCTGGGCGCTTGCGTAGCGCGGCTCCGGGGCGGGCCGGCGCGGATCGAAGCGCTCGGCGGCGTCCTCGCGCTTGCGCTCCAGCCGCTGCTCCAGCGTTTCCAGCGAGCGGTTCAATTCATCGAGCGTGGTGTTCGGCCTGCGCGGCCTGCCGGCGTTGAGTGTATCGAGATAGGACCGCTTGCTGTTCATCGATGCGTCCGTTTTTCAGAATGGCCGGCTTGCTGCCAGTTTCCCAAGTCCTTGTCGGGAACGAAGGCGGCCGCGCGGCACTGCTGCGGCGAAAGACGAGCTTCCCGGGCCAGGCCCGCTCTCCGAAAAACCGTGAAAAATTCGCTACAGGATAAACACGGGTGACCGACATCCGCACATTTCACCCATCGTGGTAAACAAGGTGTTAACCAAGCTTAAGAAGTTACGGCATTGCTGAAATACAGACGGTGCCCGTTCGGACCCGGCGCCGGGGGTGCGGCATAAGGTTTCGCAATCCCAGAACGCCCTTGCGTCATGCGGCGGCTATCGATATAGAATTGACGTAAACGTAAGAGGGGCGCCGTTCGTGCCTTTTGCGATGAATTAGTTGAAACCACGACTGGAAGCATGCCCCCGCTTCCACTCAGGCGTTGCAAGGTCCGAGACCGCGATGCCACGACAGGGGAAAGCCAGTGACTATGAAACTTGTTTCGCCCGGCGAAGCCGCGGCCAACACCAACAATATGTCTGCCGAAGCCAGTGAGGAGCTCGTGCGCATCGGCGAGATGGCCAAGAAATACGGCGTGACGCTGCGCACGCTGCGTTTCTATGAAGACAAGGGCCTGCTCAATCCGAAACGCGATGGGGCAACGCGCCTCTACACGCGCCGCGACAAGGCGCGGCTGAAGCTGATCCTGCTCGGCCGCAAGGTCGGGTTCTCGCTGCGCGACGTCAAGCAGATGATGGATCTCTACGATCCCACGGGATCCAACACCAAGCAATTGCGGCTGGCTCTCGACAAGTCGGAGAAGCAGCTAGCCCGCCTGCAGAAGCAGCGCGCGCTGATCGACGACGCCATCAACGAGCTGAGCGGCTCGATGTCGGCCGTGCGCCAGATGCTGTCCGAGCGTTCGGCCCCGGCCAGCGCCGCCAGCTGATTTTGCTCCGCAGCTCCCGGCGAAAGCTTTGAACTTAAGAGCCGCGCGGCCGCCCGCGCGGCTCTTTTTGTTTGACCCCCCTCGCTTTGCACAAAGCCATGCACCGCTCGTGCGACAGGCTGGCATAGGTAAATTTTGTCCCGGCGACAAAATTGACGTTTACGCAAACGTCAATTTTTGCTATGTCGCTTTCGACATTGGCCGGCGTGCCGCCCCAAACCTCAGGTTCGGGGCCCGATCTCGCGGCCAACACCCGCATGGTGGAGGAACACATGCCGATCTACAGGGCGCCGGTCCAGGACACGCTGTTCGTGCTCAACGAAGTGCTGGGTTATCAGCGATATTCCAACCTTCCCGGATTTGCCGACGCGACGCCCGACGTTGTCGAGGCGATCCTCGCCGAAGGCGCCAAGCTCGCCGAAAACGTTATGCATCCTCTGAACCGCGTCGGTGACATGGAAGGCTGCGTGCGCCATGAGGACGGCTCGGTGACGACGCCGAAGGGCTTCAAGGAAGCCTACGACCAGTATCGCGAAGGCGGCTGGATGGGACTGGCGGCGCCCGTCGAGTTCGGCGGCCAGGGGCTGCCCTATGCCGTGCACACCGCGGTTGCCGAATACATGGTTTCGGCCAACATGGCGCTGATGATGTATCCCGGCCTGACGCAAGGCGCGATCGCTGCGATCATCACACACGGCACCGACGAGCAGAAGGCGACATGGCTGCCGAAGCTGGTCGAGGGGTCCTGGACCGGTACCATGAACCTGACCGAGCCGCATTGCGGCACCGATCTTGGCCTGCTGCGCACCAAGGCGGTGCCGAACGGCAACGGCACCTACAAGATCTCAGGCCAAAAGATCTTCATCTCGGCCGGCGAGCACGACATGTCGGAAAACATCGTCCATCTCGTGTTGGCCCGTATCGAAGGCGCGCCGGCAGGCGTGAAGGGCATCTCGCTGTTCATCGTGCCAAAGCTGAAGCTCGATGCCTCGTGCAATCCGGGCGAGAAGAACACGCTCTCCTGCGGTTCGATCGAGGAGAAGATGGGCATACACGGCAATTCGACTTGCGTCATGAATTATGACGAGGCCGAAGGCACGCTGCTCGGTGAGGCCAATGGCGGCCTGAAGGCGATGTTCACGATGATGAACGAAGCCCGCCTCGGCGTCGGCCTGCAGGGCCTGTCGCTGTCCGAGATCGCCTACCAGAACGCGGTCTCCTACGCCAAGGACCGGCTGCAGGGCCGCTCGCTGTCGGGCGCCAAGGCGCCGGACAGACAAGCCGATCCGATCATCGTTCATCCCGACATCCGCCGCTCGCTGATGACCATGAAGGCCTTCAACGAGGCCGGCCGCGCGCTGGCGCTGTGGACGGCGATCAAGTCCGACATCGCCCACCGCTCCGCCGACGACAAGGATCGCCAGGCGGCCGACGACTATACCGGCCTGCTGACGCCGGTGATCAAGGGCGTGCTCACCGACAAGGGTTTTGACCATGCCGTCATGGCGCAGCAGGTGTTCGGCGGCCACGGCTACATCGAAGAGCACGGCATGAGCCAGTTCGTGCGCGATGCCCGCATCGCCATGATCTATGAAGGCGCCAACGGCATCCAGGCGCTCGACCTCGTCGGCCGCAAGCTTGGCCTGAATGGCGGCCGCGCCGTGCAGGCCTTCTTCAAGGACGTCGGCGAGTTCTGCGAGGAGAACCGCGCCGACGAGAAGCTGGCGCCTTTCACGAAGGCGCTGAAGAAGGGCCTCAACGATCTGCAGGCGGCGACCATGTGGCTGGTGCAGAACGGCATGGCCAAGCCCGACAATGCCGGCGCCGCGTCGACCGATTACATGCATCTCTTCGGCCTGGTGGCGCTGGGCTACATGTGGGCGCAGATGGCCAAGGCCGCGCTCGGCAAGACCGGCGCCAATGGCTCCCAATCTGTCCACGAAAATGGGGCTTTTTACGACAACAAGGTGGTGACGGCGCGCTTCTTCATGGAGCGGATCATGCCCGAGACATCGGCACATCTCGCCCGCATTTCCAGTGGTGCGGACACGCTAATGGCGCTGCCTGCGGAAGCGTTCTAGAAATGGCTGGCGTCCCCCTCCCCCTTGAGGGGAGGGTGGCCCGAAGGGCCGGGAGGGGTCCTTGCGTGCAGTGCGCCGGCTGGTTGGCGCTTTGGTAGGAGATGATCGCAATGCCCCAAACCCGCGTCAATTCCGAAGATAAGGTCCAGCACGTCATCGGCGACCCCACCCGACCGCTTCGCGGCCACCCTCCCCTCAAGGGGGAGGGGGACGTTGGCGCGGGAGAAACAGCATGACAAATCCAGCCGAAGTGCTCTCCTTGCCGAAGCCCGCCTGGGCGGCGGACGAGGTCGGCATGCTCTACGACATGGCGCACCGCTTCATGTCGGAAGAGATCGCGCCGCGCTACGACGAGTTCGAGAAGAACGAGATGGTCGACCGCGAGAGCTGGCGCAAGGCGGGTGCCGCCGGCCTGCTCTGCGCCTCTATGCCGGAGGAATATGGCGGCTCCGGCGGCACCTTCGCGCATGAGAGCGCCATCATCGAGGCGATCGGCCATGTCGGCGTCGACGGTTTCGGCATCGGTCTCCACAACGCGATCGTTGCTCCTTACATCCTTCACTACGGCTCGGAAGAGCAGAAGAAGAAATGGCTGCCGAAACTGGCGACCGGCGAACTGATCGGCGCCATCGCCATGACCGAGCCGGGCGCCGGCTCCGACCTGCAAGGCGTCAAGACGCGCGCCGAGAAGGACGGCAACCAGTACAAGATCAACGGTTCGAAAACCTTCATCACCAATGGCCAACTGGCCAATTTCATCATCGTCGTCACCAAGACCGATCCGGCCAAAGGCGCCAAGGGCACCTCGCTGATCGTCGTCGAGGCAGACGAGGCCGAAGGCTTCGAACGCGGCCGCAACCTCGACAAGATCGGCCTGAAGGCCAACGACACGTCGGAGCTGTTCTTCAATGATCTGCGCGTGCCGACCTCGAACCTGCTTGGCCACGAAGAGGGACAGGGCTTCATCCAGCTGATGCAGCAATTGCCGCAGGAGCGCCTGCAGATCGGCACCGGCGCGATCGCCATGATCGAACGCGCCCTGGCGCTGACCATCGACTACGTCAAGGATCGCAAGGCCTTCGGCAAAGCGATCATCGAGTTCCAGAACACCCAGTTCAAGCTCGCCGAACTCAAGACCGAGGCCACCATCGGCCGCGTCTTCTACAATGATTGCGTCACCCGCCACATCAATGGCGGGCTGGATCCGGTGACGGCGTCGATGGCGAAATACTGGCTCTCGGACCTGCAGGGAAAAGTCGTCGACGAATGCCTTCAATTGCATGGCGGCTATGGCTACATCAATGAATATCCGATCGCCCGCATGTTCCGCGACGCCCGCGTCCAGCGCATCTACGGCGGCACCAACGAGATCATGAAATTGCTGATCGGCCGCTCTCTCTGAGAGCGACGTCGGCAAAGCAAGGAGCAAGCAAATGGCTGAAGCTTATGTCTATGACGCCGTGCGCACACCGCGCGGCAAGGGCAAGAAGGATGGCTCGCTGCACGAGGTGCCGGCGGTGCGGCTTGCGGCCAGGACGCTTGAAGCGTTGCGCGACCGCAACGGCCTCGACACTGCAAACGTCGACGACATCATCTTCGGCTGCGTCGATCCGGTCGGCGAAGCCGGCTCCGTCATTCCGCGTGCCGCCGCCTTCGAGGCCGGCTACGACAACAAGGCGCCGGGCATGCAGATCTCGCGCTTCTGCGCCTCAGGCCTCGACGCCATCAATTTCGGCGCCGCCAAGATCGCTCAAGGCGCCGACGAGATCGTCATTGCAGGCGGCGTGGAATCGATGTCGCGCGTCGGCATGGGCGCCTCGGGCGGCGCCTGGTTCATGGACCCGTCCGTCGGCCTGCCCGGCTGGTTCGTGCCGCAAGGCATATCGGCCGATTTGATCGCCACCAAGTATGGTTTTTCGCGCGACGACGTCGATGCCTATGCGGTCGAGAGCCAGAAGCGCGCCGGCAAGGCCTGGGCCGATGGCCGTTTCAAGAACTCCGTCATACCGATCAAGGACCAGAACGGCCTCACCATCCTCGATCATGACGAGCATATGCGGCCGTCGACCGACATGCAGTCGCTGGCCTCGCTCAACCCGTCCTTCGTCATGCCTGGTGAAATGGGCGGCTTCGACGCGGTCGCCGTGCAGAAGCACCCTGAGGTGGAAGAGGTCAATCACGTCCACCATGCCGGCAATTCGTCGGGCATCGTCGACGGTGCCGCCGCAGTGCTGCTCGGCTCCAAGAAGGCCGGCAAAACGATGGGCTTGAAGCCACGCGCGCGTATCCGCGCCTTTGCCAACATCGGCTCCGAGCCGGTGCTGATGCTTACCGGTCCGGTCGACGTCACCGAGAAGCTTCTGAAGCGCGCCAAGATGAAGCTGTCGGATATCGACCTGTTCGAGCTTAACGAGGCCTTCGCCTCGGTGGTGCTGCGCTACATGCAGGCATTCGAAATCCCGCACGACAAGATCAACGTCAATGGCGGCGCCATCGCCATGGGCCATCCGCTCGGTGCCACCGGCGCGATGATCCTGGGCACGGTGCTGGACGAGCTCGAGCGCCGCGATTTGAACACCGCTCTGGTGACGCTCTGCATCGGCGCCGGCATGGGCACCGCAACGATTATCGAACGCGTCTGATTTTCGGCCGGAAGGAGAGAGACATGACTTATACAAACTTCACGGTCGACACCGACGCAGACGGCATCGCGCTGGTCACCTGGAACATGCCGGACCGCTCGATGAACGTCTTCACCGAAGAGGTAATGAACGAGCTCGACAAGATCATCGACCAGGTGGTGGCCGACGCCGCCATCAAGGGCGCGGTGATCACCTCGGGAAAGGACAGCTTCTCCGGCGGCGCCGACCTGACCATGCTGCAGAAGATGCTGGCCGTATTTGCCAAGGAGAAGACCAAGGACCCGGAGAAGGCGGCACAGCTTTTGTTCGACAATGCCGGCCGCATGGGTGGCTTGTGGCGCAAGCTCGAAACGTCGGGCAAGCCTTGGGTCTCGGCGATCAACGGCACCTGCATGGGTGGCGCGTTCGAGCTGTCGCTGGCCTGTCATGGCCGCGTTGCCGCTGACTCCGAAAAGGTCAAGATGGCCTTGCCGGAAGTCAAGGTCGGCATCTTCCCCGGCGCCGGTGGCACCCAACGCGTGCCGCGCCTGACCGACCAGCAGCAGGCGTTGCAGATGCTGACCACCGGCCAGACGCTGTCGCCGCAGAAAGCCAAGGCGATGGGGCTGATCCACGAGATCGCCGAACCCGGCAAGCTGATCGAGACCGCCAAGGCGATGATCAGGAACGGCCTGAAAGCCGTCCAGCCCTGGGACGAGAAGGGCTTCAAGCTGCCTGGCGGCCAAATCTATACGCCGGCCGGCTTCAATCTGTGGCCGCCGGCCATCGCCATCCTGCGCCGCGAGACCTACGGCAATTATCCGGCCGCCGCGGCGATCCTGAAATGCGTCTATGAAGGCCTGCTGGTGCCGTTCGACACCGGTCTGCGGATCGAACAGCGCTATTTCACCGAAATCATGCAGTCGAAGGAAGCAGCAGCGATGATCCGCTCGCTGTTCGTCTCGCTGCAGGAGCTCAACAAGGGCGCCCGCCGCCCGGCCGGCGTGCCGGAGACCAAGTTCAAGAAGATCGGTATTCTCGGCGCCGGCTTCATGGGCGCCGGCATCGCCTTTGTCACCGCCAAGGCTGGCATCCCGGTCGTCCTGCTCGACCGCGACATGGCGTCGGCCGAAAAGGGCAAGACGCATTCCGACAGCCTGATCTCCGATCAGGTCAAGAAGGGCCGCGTCAAGCCCGAGGAGAAGGACAGACTTCTGTCGCTGATCACGCCGTCGGCCGACTATGCCGATCTCGCCGGCTGCGATCTGGTGGTCGAGGCGGTGTTCGAGGATTCGGCCGTCAAGAAGGCTGCCACCGAGCAGGCCGAAGCCGTGCTGAAATCGTCGGCGATCTTCGCCTCCAACACCTCGACCATCCCGATCACCGCACTGGCCAAGAATTCGGCGCGGCCGAAGAATTTCGTCGGCATCCACTTCTTCTCGCCGGTCGACAAGATGATGCTGGTCGAGATCATTTTGGGCAAGAAGACCGGCGACAAGGCGCTGGCCACCGCGATCGATTTCGTGCGCGCCATCAAGAAGACGCCGATCGTCGTCAACGACACGCGCGGCTTCTACGTCAACCGCTGCGTGCTGCGCTACATGTCGGAAGCCTACAAGATGCTGATCGAAGGCGTTCCGGCGCCGATGATCGAGAACGCCGCCAAGGCCGCCGGCATGCCGGTCGGCCCCCTGGCCCTGACCGACGAGACGGCGATCGACCTTGCCCAGAAGATCATGAAGCAGACCATCAGGGACCTCGGGGACAAGTCTGTCGACCCCAGGCAGATGGCGCTGATCAACACGCTGGTCGACACCCATGGCCGCTTCGGCCGCAAAAACGGCAAGGGTTTTTACGACTATCCCGCCAAGCCCGCCAGGAAGAAGCTGTGGCCGGGCCTGAAGGATCTCTATCCGCAGCTGGAGGCCGAGAAGGTCGATTATGAGGAACTGCAGCAGCGCCTGCTGGTCACCATTGCGCTGGAAGCGGCCCGGGTGATGGAGGAAGGCATCGTCACCGATCCGCGCGAGGCCGATCTCGGGTCGATCCTCGCCTTTGGTTTCGCGCCATTCACCGGCGGCGCGCTGTCCTATATCGACGGCATCGGCGCCAGGGAGTTCGTCAGAATAGCCAAAGGCCTGCAGAAGAAATACGGCGCCGAGTTTAAGGCGCCAAAGCTGCTGCTCGACCTGGCCGAGAAGGGCGAGACCTTCTACCAGCGCTTCGATCCCTATGCGAAAGGCGAGGTGAAGAAGGCCGCTTGAGCTAGCGCCCCATGTACGTCTGAGGGCGCCTTGCTTGCATGATGGCCACGACAAGGCGCCGTGGCCCTTACGCGGTCGGCAGCGAAAGTCGGCTGGCTTTTCGCTGCCTGCCGACATCGACTTCAACCTCCATCTCAACAACGCCCGCTACATGATGCTCGCCGACCTCGCGCATGACCCCGAAAATCGGAATCGATTTTCGGAAAGGATCATGCGCCAAATCAAAATGCTACAGCGTCCTTGGCGCGTCCAATAGGACGCTTGCCCGCTCCGTTCAACCGCGACCGCCGACCGAGGCCGAGCGGGTTTGCATGACCTCCCACCAGGGATTGCGCAGCCTGCCCAAGGCAGTTTGAGGCATCCATGACGACTTCGCCGCACGCAGCTTTTTGAGAGATCGGGCCGCGCGCCGGTGGACAATCGGATAACCGCGCGTTAGAAGGAAAAGGTATTTTTTCCTGTTTTGAGGAGAGCGAATTGCTCTCGCATGACCGAGTTTGGGCAGCCATCGACGCTCTCGCCGAGCGCTATTCGTTGTCGGCCTCCGGCCTGGCCCGGCGAGCTGGTCTGGACTCCACCGCTTTCAACAAGTCGAAGCGGCTGTCCTCGGATGGGCGGCCGCGCTGGCCGTCGACCGAATCGCTGGCCAAGATCATCGAGGCGACCGGCGCTTCGCTCGACGAATTCACCGGACTGGTCGAAGGCCGCGCCGGGACAGCTTCGGGCTCGTTAGCCCCGCAGCGTTCGGCGGTGCCGCTGCTCGGCTTCGCCCAGGCCGGCGCCGGCGGCTTCTTCGATGATGCCGGCTATCCCTCAGGCCAGGGCTGGGACCTTGTCGAGCTTCCGGCACGGGCGACCGAAACCTCCTATGCGTTGAAGGTGCAGGGCGATTCCATGCTGCCGCTCTACCGCAATGGCGATGTGCTGATCGTCGAGCCGGGCGCCGCTACCCGCAAGGGCGACCGCGTCGTCGTCAAGACCAATGCCGGCGAAGTCATGGCCAAGGTGCTCGACCGCCAGACGACGAAATCGATCGTGCTGATTTCGCTCAACCCCGACCATCCGGACCGCGACATCGCGATGCGCGATGTCGAATGGGTGGCGCGGATCGTCTGGGCAAGCCAGTAGGTCTCGCGGTGCGTCTGCTTCAAATCCTCATAGCCCTCCTGGCGATCCCGGTGATGGTCGCCATTGTCGTCGCCGGCGGTCGCGCGCTGCATCGCGACGGCCCCGCCATTACTGTCGACCAGATCGACCCGGACACCGAGGCCGTGCCCGAGGAGCCGGCGACGTCGGCGATCCCCGAGGTCCAGCCCGTCAAGCCTCCGATGCACTCGCCTCAGGTGCATTCGAGGGCGATCGATCCCGAGGCCATCGCTCCGCCGCCGCTGCTGGTAGAAGAACTTGAACGGGTTGAGCCACGCGCGCCGCTGAGCGACCTGGCGCTGGCCGGGCCGCCCAAGCCGCGTGGGCGCAGAGCGGTCGACGACTGGGGAGGAACAAAACTGTTCCAGCCGGTCGCGGCCGCCGCCGGCCTGATCGAAGCCAATGGTTATTCCGTGACGGTCTCCGGCATCGACATCGTCAGGCAAGACGAGACCTGCACCGAGGGCGGCAAGTCCTGGGCTTGCGGTATCAGGGCGCGTACCGAGTTCCGGTCTTTCCTGCGCGGCCGGGCCGTTGCCTGCAAGGTGCCGCCGGAGGCCGACCGTGCGCTGATCGCCGCCGAATGCCGCATCGGCAAGCTGGATGTCGGCCAGTGGCTGGTCGAAAACGGCTGGGCGCGCGCCACGGCAGGCGGCCCCTATGTCGAAGCGGGCGACAAGGCGCGCGCCGCCAAGAAGGGCGTCTTCGGCGCCGCGCCCGATCTTGGCGGCCTGCCACCGGCGCCAACGCCTGTTGCGGCACCGACGGCGTCGCAACCGATCCTCGATGCCCCGGCGATAGACACGCCGCCGGCCGGGACGGAAATTACGCCGCCAGCTGACCAGCCAGCGCCCGCTCAATGAGCGCGCGGGTTTCGGCGATGCCGTAGAGGGCTGCGAACGAACCGAAGCGCGGTCCGCGTTCCTGGCCGATCAGCACCTGGTAGATCATCTGGAAGAAAGCGCCCGAGACACCAGGGCCGCCGTCCGGGCTCTTCTTCGAATGGTCCTGATAGCGTTCGATCTTGCGCGCCACGTTGAGCGAAGCGTTCTGGATCGCTTCGCCGTCGGCGCCGGCCGGCAGGCCAGCAAGCGCGTTGCCAAGCGCTTCCAGCGCCACGCGTTCGACATCGTCGGCCGGCCGGAAGGTCTTCGTCGGCTTCACGAAATCGTCGAAGTAGCGGATGGCGAAACCGACCAGCTGGTCGAGTTCGGGATGCGTCGCCGGCGTCACGCCAGATGCATGGCGCGAGATGAAGCCCCACAGCACATCCTTGTTTTGCGCGTTGGAGGCGCTGACCAGGTTGAGCAGCAGCGAGAACGGCACCGGCATGTCGATGGAAGGCGGCTTGCCGTCATGCATGTGCCAGACCGGATTGCCCAGCCGCTCCTTCCAGTCCTGGCGCGGATAGGCGTTGAGGAAGGTGTAGTACTCGTCGACGGCGCGTGGGATGACGTCGAAATAGAGCTTTTTCGCCTGCCTTGGCCGCTGATACATATAGAGGCCGAGGCTTTCGGTCGGCGCGTAGCGCAGCCATTCGTCGATGGTCAGCCCGTTGCCCTTCGACTTCGAGATCTTCTGGCCGTTCTCGTCCAGGAACAGTTCGTAGACGAAATGCTCGGGCGCGCGCCCGCCGAGAATGTTGCAGATGCGGTCGTAGATCACCGCGTTCGTCTGGTGGTCCTTGCCGAACATTTCGAAATCGACGTCGAGCGCTGCCCAGCGCATGCCGAAATCCGGCTTCCACTGCAGCTTGACCTTCCCGCCGGTCACCGAAAGTGTGGTCTCGGTGCCCTCATCGTCGAAGGTGATGGTGCCGGCCTTGGCGTCGACATGCTTCATCGGCACGTAGAGCACGCGCCCGCTCTTCGGCGAGATCGGCAGGAACGGGCTGTAGGTTGCCTGCCGCTCCGGCCCCAGCGTCGGCAGCATCACCGCCATGATCTGCTCGTAGCGCTCGGCGGCGCACACCAGCATCGCATCGAAACGGCCGGCCTTGTAGTACTGCGTGGCGCTGGCGAATTCGTAGTCGAAGCCGAACGTGTCGAGGAAGCGGCACAGCATCGCGTTGTTGTGGTCGGCAAAGCTCGCATAGTCGCCGCCGAACGGATTGGGCACCGACGAAAGCGGCATATGAAGATAAGGCTCGAGGGCTGCGCGATCCGGCACATTGTCGGGGATCTTGCGCATGCCGTCCATGTCGTCGGAGAAGCAGAGCAGCTTGGTCTTGACCTTGTTCCCGGTCAGCACGTGAAAGGCATGGCGCACCATCGAGGTGCGCGCGACCTCGCCGAACGTGCCGATATGCGGCAGACCCGACGGGCCGTAGCCGGTCTCGAACAGGACGGTCTCGGGAAAGTCGCCGCCTTTGTAGCGCTCGATGATCTTTTTGGCTTCCTCGAACGGCCAGGCCTTGCTTTCGGCGGCTGCCGCAAGCATTTCGGGGTTGAGATCGGCGATGTTTGATCCCGTCATGTCAAAGTTCCAGTCATGGGCCGGCTTCGCGGCTGGTAAGATTTTTCAACCGGGTCTCTAGGCGCGACAGGGCGGAGCGTCAACGATATCAGGCGTTTTCGTTGCGACGGCGCCGTGGCGTCCCTACCTTCGACCCTCACTATCAAGGAGTTTTGAATGCCGTTGCCGTCCACCCATGAAGCCCTGATCTACCTGATGGTCATCACCTCGGCTTCCGATCGCAACATGACCGATATCGAACTGGCGCGCATCGGCGACGTCGTCCGCAGCTGGCCGGTGTTCGAGGATTTCAAGCAGGACAGGCTGATCGCCATTGCGCAGGACTGCCAGAAGATGCTGCATGAAAAGGATGGATTGGAAGGCGTGCTCGAGCGTGTCGCCGAGACTTTGCCCGAGCGGTTGCGCGACACCGCTTATGCCGCCGCCTTCGAAGTTGCCGCCGTCGATCTCGAAATGCGCATGGAGGAATTGCGGGTGCTGCAGTTGATCCGGCGTGAGCTCGATCTCGACACGCTGACCGCCGCAGCCATCGCGCGCGGGGCGAAGGCCCGCCTGCGCACGCTGACCTGATCCAGCCCCTAGAGGAAGCTGACCGGGACCGGATCAGAAAAAGCTGACCGGGAAATAGCGCAGGTAGAATTCGGCGAAGGTGCCTTTCACCGATATCTCCTGCAGCGCGTAGTCCATGGCTGCGGCCAGCGCTGGGTCGCTGGCCCGGGTGGCAATGGTCATGCCGGACCCCAGATATTCCGGCGCCAGGTAGGGTCCACCGGCGAAGCGGCAGCAACCGGCGGCGTCCGTGCCGCCCAGCCAGAAGGAAAAGCGCATGCCGTCGCCGAAGGCGGCATCGATCTTGGCGCTCTTCAAGTCGCTGTAGAGGTCTTCCGGCCGTTGAAAGCGGATGATCTGCACGGTGCCGAAATAATCGCGCAGCATCTTTTCATGCGCCGAGCCGGCCAGCACGCCGACCCGCTTCGAGCGCAATTTGTCGAGGATCGGCTCGGCGAAGGCCTTGGTCTTCGGCATGATGAAGCGCGCCGGAAACTGTAGATAGGAGCGCGAAAAGCTGTACTTCGCCCGCGTCTCCGGCGTTGCGGCGATGCCGGCGATGATCGCCTCGCCTTCGCCCTTCTGCAACGCGTCGTCGAGTTCGGCCCAGGGCAGCGCCTGGATCTGGCATTTGTCGGCGATGTCGAGTTCGGCGCAAATCGCCCGCGCCAGGTCGATGTGGAAGCCGGACAGTCGGCCCGTGCCGTCGAGAAAATTGAAGGGCGGGAAATCGGTTGTGGTGAGGAACCTGAGCCTCGGCAGCGCCGCAAGGTCCGGCTTCGGCAGCCGCTCCTTGGCATCCCAAAGCACCGGCACCTGCGGTTCCGCTGCCCGCACAGCGCCGGCAAACGGCTGCACTCCGATCAGCATCGACAGCAAGGCGATGGTTATCCAGCGTGATGTCACAAAAAACTCCGCCCGTCTTGGCCGTTGGCTTGTGATACGAAAACGGCGCAGGCACAATTGTTTTTGATTTCAAAGGGCAAATTTCGGGTTATGCTTTGGCGAGGTTGCAAATAGCCGCACAGAGTCGGCCCGGGGTTGGCGGTCGCTGGCGTTAGAAAAGCTAAGGATGTGGCTTTGCAATCCGGGGTTGATGGCTAAGTGCGGGGCAGGCACGTAGCATCGGTCTCAAGAGCGGTAGGCAACATGGGGTAGATGTTGCGATGGGTTATTTTGACCGGACACTTGAATATATTGACCGGGTGCAGCGTGCCGACACGTCGGCTGCGGTGTGCGAGCAGCTACTTAGTGTCACCTCGAATTTCGGATTGACGGCCCTGATAGCCGCAACGGTGCCGCAGCCCGGTACACCAAGCAGCCAGACGAAGGACCATGTGCTGCTCTGCGATTGGCCTAGCGAATGGCTGGAGCGTTACTTATCGCGCAACTACGTCGACCACGATCCGGTCGTCAGCCATTTGAAGCAGTTTCGGGCGCCATTCCAATGGCGCGATGCCGTTCAAAGCATGCCCGCCGACAAGAGCAGCGCCGAGGTAATGCGCGACGCCCGCCAGTTCAAGCTGCGTGACGGCCTCGCCTTCCCGCTGATCACGCTCGAAGGCCAGATCGCGCTGGTCTCGCTGGGCGGTGAGGCGGTCGAACTGTCCGAAGCCGAATTCGCAATGGTCTCGCTGGCCTCCACCTATGCCATCGGCCGCGCCATGCAGCTTCAAACGACGGCCGGCAAATCTATCGATCACATTGAATTGACGCCGCGCGAGCGCGAATGCCTGCAATGGGCGGCGGTCGGAAAATCCGAGTGGGAGATTTCGCAGATCCTCGGCATCTCGGAGCATACCTCTGAGAAACACCTTCTCAACGCCAAGAGCAAACTAGGCGCCGCCAACCGTGTGCAGGCAGTCGCCGAAGCAGTCAGGCACGGCTATATCAGCTAGGCCGGTTCTGGCGGCCCGAAATTTATGGCCGCATTGTTGGCGTCATATCTTCAGAAAAGACCGGCCCCTGTCGTCCTCTTGAGACGGCTAATGCTTTCTTAACGCCAAAAGCAGACTCGGCGTCGCCAACAGGGTGCACGCCATCGCGGAGGCGTTTAGACGCAGCTATATTAGCCATGTCGGCTGTGGCAGCCTGGAAATCCTTGCCAACACCTTCGCGCAATTTTTTCGGGAAAGCCCGGCCGTATCTTCCTCTTAAGCCCAGGAGACGGCTAATGCTATTTTCCCTTACCACTCAACAACTGATGGAACGTCCCGACCTATGGGAGGCCGTCCATCGCCTGCGTCACAAGGTCTTCGTCGATGAGATGCGGTGGACCGATCTCGATCGCCCGGACGGCCTCGAAATCGATCAATTCGACCATGATGAGGCCGAACACCACCTTGTCATACGCAATGGCGAGCTTGCAGGCTATCATCGGATGCTGCCGACCACACGGCCGCATCTCCTTAGCGATGTGATGCCGGAACTCTGCGAGGGAAAGCGCCCTTCGGGACCGAATGTCTGGGAGCTAACCCGTTACGCGGTGGCGCCAGGCTTTCGCGATGGCAAGCGCGGCGTGTCTACGGTCGGCACCGAACTGATCGCCGGCTTCGTCGAATGGGGCCTTGCTCGCAATGTCGATCAGGTCATTATCGAGGTCGAGCCGGTGTGGGTGCTGCGGACGCTGCAGTTGCACTTCCTGGCGACGCCGCTCGGTTACCAGCGCACCTATGGCAACCAGCAGGTCGTCGCCACACTGCTGACCTTCAACGAGCATACGCTGGATGTCGTGCGCTCGCGCCGCAACCATCACGCCCCGGTGTTGGCCAGGGGCACCCCCCACATGCTCGGCATGCGGCAGGCGTCGTGAGACTGTCTTCACCCGACGCGCTTTAATGCATGTCGCTCAAAGTGGCCCCGGTTTTGAGAGAACGACATGCATGAAACAAAGACCTAAAGCGCGTCGCGTGAATCCGTTCAAATGCGATGCGCTTTAGACAATGGCCACAGAGCCCACCTCCGTGTGGGGGTGGGCTCTGTAATTTCAGCCTCTGCCTATCGAGGCCAGTCTCTACTTCTCGAGAAACGACGGCCCTTCGCCGACGATCTTCTTATCTTCCTTGCCGATGGCGTCGAGATCGCGCCCATCATAGGGCAGTGACAACAGGATGCGCCGCATGACGGCCAGCCGCGAGCGTCGCTTGTCATTGGCCCGCACGATGATCCAGGGCGCGAACTGTTTGTGCGTGCGCTCGACCATCTGGTCGCGCGCCTTGGTGTAGTCGTCCCATTTGGTGATGCCGGCAATATCGATCGGCGAGAACTTCCAGTTCTTCAGCGGCGACCAGCGGCGGTCGTGAAACCGTTCGAGCTGGGTCTCGCGGCCGATGTTGAGCCAGAATTTGAAGAAATAGATGCCCTCATTGGAGATCATCCGCTCGAAATGCGGCGTCTCGTCGAGGAATTTTGCATGCTGTTCCGGTGTGCAGAAGCCCATCACCGGCTCGACGCCGCCGCGGTTGTACCAGGACCGGTCGAAGGTGACGAATTCGCCCGATGTCGGGAAATGGGCGACGTAGCGCTGGTAGTACCATTGCCCGACTTCGGTCGGGGTCGGCTTGGTCAGCGCCACGTTGCGCGCGGTTCGAGGATTGAGATACTGGCGCAGCACCGAGATGGTGCCGCCCTTGCCGGCGGCATCGCGCCCCTCGAACAGCGACATCAGTCTGCTGCCGGTCGCCTGCAGCCAGGCCTGCGCCTTGACCAGTTCGATCTGCAGCCGCTCCAGAGTCTCGTCATACTCCTCGCTCTTCATTTTCTTGTCGTAGGGGTAGTCGCCTGCGGTCAGTTTGTGGTCCTCGATCCAGCTGGGAAGCTCGGGGTTTTCGATGTCGAACTCCCGCTCCTTGCCGTCCACCTTGATCTTCAGCGGCCCCTTTGCCGGCTCTGCGGCGGGACTTTCCTTGGCTTTTTTCATCGAGACGAACCTTTCCAGCTTGCGGACTCATGCTATGGGGGGCCTCAAACCCGGTCCAGCGGAAGTTTCGGCGGGACCGGCGCAGAAGCACGGAAAGCACGAATGGCTGACACCGGCGCAGAGCGGACAACCACGGGGCAGGCCGTCGCCGGCCGGCTGTGGAACAGCCGATGGCTGCTTGCCGCCGGTGCGATCGCCATCATGGCCGTTTATGGGTTTGCCGGTATCTCCGCCTATGTTGTCCTGGCTGCGTTGACGGTGCTGCTGGCCGCCGCGCTTCTGCCAACCGGTGGCGCCAGCCGGTCTGCTGAGACCATTACCACGGTCGAGGCGAGCGGGCTGCAGCGGCTTTCCGGCGAATATCTTGCGGCTGCCGTTGCCGATCCGCTGATCATCTTCGACCGCACCGCCACCATCGTCCACGCCAATGCCGCCGCCTATGCCGCCTTTGGCGGCATCGCGCCCGGCCTGTCGCTGTCGCTGAAATTCCGCGCCCCGGAAATGCAGGCATTGCTGGACGGCGTACTGTCGGGAGCCGTCGCCTCCGATGCCGTCGACTACACCGAGAAGCTGCCGGTGGAACGCGCCTACCGGGTCAGCGCGTCCTCGGTCGGCCACGCCACCGATCTCTATGTGCTGGTATTCAAGGACCAGAGTGAGACGCGCCGCATCGACCGCATGCGCGCTGACTTCATAGCCAATGCCAGCCACGAGTTGCGCACCCCGCTTGCTTCGATCTCGGGCTTCATCGAGACGTTGCGCGGCCCGGCCCGCAACGATCCGGCGGCGCGCGAGCAGTTCCTGCAGATCATGCAGAACCAGACCGGCCGCATGGCGCGCCTCATCGACGATCTCCTGTCGCTGTCGAGGCTTGAAATGAAGCCTTACCTGAGGCCGGGAACCGAGGTCGATCTGCGCCAGACCATCGACAGCGTCATCGATTCACTGGGCCCGCTCGCCAGCGAGAACGGCGTCGTCATCGAACGCGACTACGCCGAGGGGCCGCTCGACGTGCCCGGAGACCGCGACGAGCTGTTCCAGGTGTTCGAGAATCTCTTGGAAAACGCCTGCAAATACGGCCAGCCTGGCGGACGCGTCACGGTGTCGATCGCGCGGGGCGAGGCCGGCCCGGAACCGGGCATCGATGTCACCATCAGGGACTATGGCCCGGGCATCCCGGAAGAGCACATACCGCGCATTACCGAGCGCTTCTATCGCGTCGACGTGGAGAGCAGCCGCACCCAGAAAGGCACCGGTCTTGGCCTGTCCATCGTCAAGCATATTCTGACGCGCCACAACGCCCGGCTTTCGATCAAGTCGGAGGTTGGCAAGGGCGCGGCGTTCACGGTCCATTTGCCGGCAGGCTGAGGCGGTACTATCTGCTAACTGCCTGTTTCTTCTTTCTGTCATCCGGCTAGCGTATCAGCACAGGGGTCGAGGAAACGACGCAAAAGGCCAAAGATTTAAGGAAGGCATTTCGCCCATGCAGTCCGTACACATTGTCAGCGCCTATGACGAAGAGCTGAAATACCTGGCGAAGCGCATCGCTGCGATGGGCGGCCATGCCGAGCGCATGGTCGAGCAGGCGATCCAGGCGCTGGTCAATGCCGATCCCGGCCTCGCCCAGAAGGTCATCCGCGACGACATCGTGCTTGACGATGGCCAGCGCGAAATCGACGACAAAGCCATCGTCATCATCGCCAAGCGCCAGCCCATGGCGACGGATCTGCGCGAGATCGTCGGCGCCATCCGCATTTCGGCCGACCTCGAACGGGTCGGTGACCTCGCCAAGAACGTCGCCAAGCGTGTGGTCAGCGTCATTGACGGCCGCCAGCCGACCAGCCTGTTTCGCGGCCTCGAGGCGCTGGCCGAACTCGCTTTGACCCAGCTCAAGGAAGTGCTCGACGTCTATGCCTCGCGCTCGGTCGAGAAAATAGGCTTCGTTCGCGACCGCGACGACCAGATCGACGCCATGTACACCTCGCTGTTTCGCGAGCTTTTGACCTACATGATGGAAGATCCGCGCAACATCACGCCGTGCACGCATCTGCTGTTTTGCGCCAAGAACATCGAGCGCATCGGCGACCACGCCACCAACATTGCCGAGACGATCTACTACATCGTCACCGGCGAGCAGTTGCCGGCCGAGCGTCCAAAGGGCGACAAGACCGACAAGGTTGCCCTGCCGGCGCTGCCGGTGAAGTGATCGCGCGCCCCTCGAACGCTTAATCATATTGCGCTAAACTGCCCGGATGTTAGCGTCTCGGTTCCTGGCCAAGGCCAGGCGCTCAGGAGGCTGCGATGGAATATGTCCGAGAGTTCAAGCCGGCGCCGGCATCGTCCGGCATCATCGCGTCGAGCGTCTACACCGCCGGCAAGCGGATCGCCGACATTCCGATCGAGGAAGCCGGTGAATGGGCCAAGAAGTCGGGCCATGTCGTCTGGATCGGGCTGCTCGAACCCGACCGCGAGCTTCTGCTGCGCGTCAAGGCGCAATTCCATTTGCATGAGCTGGCGATTGAAGACGCCGAACATCCGCACCAGCGGCCGAAGATCGAGCAATATGGCGATGCGCTGTTCATCGTTGCCCGCACTGCACAGCTGATCGACGGACGCGTCACCTTCGGCGAGACGCATCTGTTCGTCGGCTCAGGCTATATCGTCAGCGTCAGGCATGGTCCCTCGACCTCATACGCCGCCGTGCGCCAGCACTGGGAAAGCTGTCCGCACTCACTGGCCAAGGGCGAGGATTTCGTCCTCTACGCCATTCTCGACTTCATCGTCGACAACTACATGCCGGTGCTCGAGCAGATCGAGGACGAGGTCGAGGCGATCGAGGACAGGGTGCTGCTGAAGCCGATGACCGGTCCCGACATCGAGCGGCTCTACATGCTGCGCCGCGATCTGTTGCGCCTGCGCAATGCGGCGCTGCCGCTGGTCGAGGTCTGCCGCCGGCTGACCAGCGCCGACCTGCCGCAGATCCATACCGCCATGCATCCGCTGTTTCGCGATGTCACCGACCATATCCGCACCGTGCAGGAAAAGATCGACAGCCTGCGCGAGGTTCTGGCGTTCGCTTTCGAAGCCAGCCTGCTGGTCGGCCAGAGCCAGGAAACCGCGAACACCAAGAAGCTGGCCTCATGGGCGGCGATCCTGGCGGTGCCGACGGCGCTCGCCGGCATTTACGGCATGAATTTCGACGACATGCCGGAACTGAAGATGCAATACGGCTATCCCGTCGTATTGGTCTCGATCGCGCTGATCTGCTCGTTTTTGTATTGGCGATTTCGGAAGAGTGGGTGGCTGTGAGGGGGCAGTAGGCAGTAGGCAGTAGGCAGTAGGCAGTAGGCAGTAGGCAGTAGGCAGTAGGCAGTAGGCAGTAGGCAGTAGGCAGTAGGCAGTAGGCAGTAGGCAGTATAAGGTAGCGCCTCACGAGCGCTACCCCATTCCCTACTGCCCAGTCCCCAATCCCTATTCCTAACTACCGGCTTCTGCGCCGCTCTGAAGCTGGCTGGAACGCCACCCTTGCGTGGTACTTGCAGTAAGGTCCGGTTTCAGCCGCCTCGTTGCCGCAGAAGTTGAAGTCTTCCGACAGCGGGTCGCCATTCGGCCATTTGCAGGTGCGCTCGGTGAGATCGGTGAGCTGCAGATGCCGCGAGATCGGCACGACGACGTTTTCGACCGGGCGGATGTAGTGGCGCGCCACTGGCTCGGCGTCGAACTGCGCCTGCAGCGCGTTCGCCCCGATCGACGTCGTGACATGGCGCTGCGTGGTTGCGGCGCGAGGCACCGATTTCTGGATCGAAGATCCCTGCGTTGTCTTCTTCTGACGCGCCGGCGTCGCGGTCGAGCGTCCGCGGCCCGACAGCTTCAGCCGGTGCACCTTGCCGATGACCGCGTTGCGGCTGACCCCGCCGAGTTGTGCGGCGATCTGGCTTGCGCTCAAGCCCTCCGACCACAGTTTCCTGAGAAGTTCGACCCGCTCGTCAGTCCAGTTCATGAGACCGCGCTCCTGCTAAGTGTGCGGCAGCCGGAATCCATTCCCGACCCGGCAATCTTTGCCGGGGCAGACACCACATATATTAGGTGATTAGGTCCGCCGCACGAAATCTAGTTATTTCCCGACTACAATTACCTCATGTGTTGACTCGGTGACAAGAGTCCCAGGTGCAACACGAATCGGTTTTTTAGGTTTTCCCCAACTTGCCCGGTCGCTTATGAGCCGGCGTCTCGTCGGGAGCTTGCCGCGCGCCTCTGCGCGACGTTTTCGTTGACTTCATGGCCGAAAAACACGATAAGCCGCAAAGGCCGCCGCTTTGGCGGCTTTTTTGATTTTTCCGGTACCGGAGACGCATATAATGAGCGGTTCGGCGCTTTACGAGACCTTTGCCCGCGCCCCTTTGGCCTTCGACCATGGCGAAGGCACCTGGCTGGTTACCGACAAGGGCGAGCGATATCTCGATTTCGCTGGCGGCATCGCGGTCAATTCGTTGGGCCACAGCCATCCGCATCTGGTCTCGGCGCTGACCGAACAGGCGGCCAAGCTCTGGCACGTCTCCAATCTCTACGAGATCCCGGGGCAGGCCCGGCTCGGCGAGCGGCTGGCTGACGCCACCTTCGGCGACAAGGTGTTCTTCACCAATTCCGGCGCCGAGGCGCTCGAATGCGCGATCAAGACGGCGCGGCGCTACCAGTTCGTCAAGGGCCATCCCGAGCGCTTCCGGGTCATTACCTTCGAAGGCGCCTTCCACGGCCGCACGCTGGCGACCATCGCCGCCGGCGGCCAGTACAAATATCTCGAAGGCTTCGGCCCCAAGGTCGAAGGCTTCGACCAGGTCGGCTTCGACGACATCGACGCCGCCGAGAAGGCGATCACACCAGAGACCGCCGCGATCCTGATCGAACCGGTACAGGGCGAGGGCGGCATCCGCCCGGTGCCGACGCAATCCTTGAAGCGGCTGCGGCAGCTCTGCGACCAGCATGGCCTGCTGCTGATCTTCGATGAGGTCCAGTGCGGTATCGGTCGCACCGGAAAGCTGTTCGCGCATGAATGGACCGGCGTGACGCCAGACATCATGGCGATTGCCAAGGGCATTGGCGGCGGCTTCCCGATGGGCGCGTGCCTCGCCACCGACGACGCTGTCGTCGGCATGACGGCAGGCGTGCATGGCACCACTTTCGGCGGCAATCCGCTGGCCATGGCGGTCGGCAACGCTGTGCTCGACGTCGTGCTGGAAGACGGCTTCCTCGAAGACGTCCAGCGCAAGGCATTGCTGATGAAGCAGGGCCTGGCGGCGGTCGCCGACGAATTTCCCGATGTCATCGAAGGCATCAGGGGCAGCGGCCTGATGCTTGGCCTGAAATGCGCCATGCCCAACACCAAGGTCAACATGGCGCTGCGCGACCAGCATCTGCTGGCGGTGCCGGCAGGCGACAACGTCATTCGTCTGCTGCCGCCGCTGACCGTCACCGACGCCGAGATCGGCGAAGCGCTCGATCGCATCCGCGCCGGCGCCAAGGGCCTGACCGACGCCATCGCCGCGGCCGCCGCGAAGTAATCCCGAGAACCATTCCCGATGAGCCTTCGCCATTTCACCGATCTTTCCGCCGTTTCCGAAGGCGATCTGCGCCTGATGCTGGACGATGCGGTGGTGCGCAAGGCGCGCCTCAAGGCCGGCGAACGGACCAAACCGCTCGAAGGCAAGGTGCTGGCCATGATCTTCGACAAGCCGTCGACGCGCACGCGCGTGTCCTTCGACGTCGGCATGCGACAGCTCGGCGGCGAGACCATCATGCTGACCGGCACCGAAATGCAGCTCGGCCGCTCCGAGACCATTGCCGACACCGCCAAGGTGCTGTCGCGCTATGTGGACGCCATCATGATCCGCACCACGTCGCATGAGCGGCTGCTCGAGCTGACCGAGAATGCCACGATTCCGGTCATCAACGGGCTGACCGACGACACCCATCCCTGTCAGCTGATGGCCGACATCATGACCTTCGAGGAGCATCGCGGTCCGGTTGCCGGCAAGACCATCGCCTGGACCGGCGACGGCAACAACGTGCTGCATTCGCTGCTCGAGGCCTCGGCGCGGTTCCGCTTCAACCTGAACGTCGCAGTGCCGGAAGGCAGCGAGCCGGCGCAGAAGCACATCGACTGGTCGAAGACCAATGGCGGCAAGCTGCACTTCACCCGCTCGCCCGAAGAGGCCGTCGACCAGGCCGACTGCATCGTCACCGACTGCTGGGTGTCGATGGGCCAGGAACACCGCGCCCGCGGCCATAATGTCTTCTCGCCCTATCAGGTCAATGCGGCGCTGATGGCGAGGGCCAAGCCCGACGCCCTGTTCATGCACTGCCTGCCGGCGCATCGCGGCGAGGAAGTCACCGACGAGGTCATCGACGGTCCGCATTCGGTGGTCTTCGACGAAGCCGAGAACCGGCTCCACGCCCAGAAGGCGGTTTTGGCCTGGTGTCTGGGCGCTTGATCTCCAGGCGCTTGATCTCCAAGCGCTTGATCCGGGGCGGCGCGATGCCTATTTGCGCCCCATCACGCAAATCAAGCGCGTTTGGACGCATGCACCCCTCCGGGCCGCATGGCCGCGCCCTGGAGCTTTGTCATGTTGGAAACGCATCAAGTGACTGAACATCACCCCAAACTCGGCGAGTTCGGCTATGCCGGCGACGATCATGTCGTACCCTTCGAGGTCGGCCCGCTCGACGTGCGCGGCCGCACCGTGCAACTCGGGCCGATGCTCGACGCCATCCTCAACCGTCACGACTATCCCGAGCCGGTCGCCCGCCTGCTCGCGGAAGCCTGTGTGCTGACGGTGCTGCTCGGCACCTCGCTCAAATTCGAAGGCAAGTTCATCCTGCAGACCCGCACCGACGGCCCGGTCGACATGCTGGTCGCGGATTTCTCCACGCCTTCGGCATTGCGCGCCTATGCGCGTTTCGACGCCGACCGGCTGGAGGCCCTGGTGGCCGCAGGCCAGACCTCGCAGCAGACGCTGCTGGGCAGCGGCGTTTTGGCGCTGACCATCGACCAGGGCGCGCACACGCAGCGCTATCAGGGCATCGTCCAGCTCGACGGCGAGACGCTGGAAGACGCCGCGCGCACCTATTTCCGCCAGTCGGAGCAGATCCCGACCGACCTCAGGCTGTCGGTGGCCAAGCTGCTGACGCCCGGCCCCGGCGGTGCGCGCGAGCAGTGGCGCGCCGGCGGTATCCTGGCGCAGTTCCTGCCGCAGTCGCCCGAGCGCATGCGCGTGCCCGACATTTCGGGGGGCGACGGCGATCCGCGCGACGTGATGAACGAGCCGGCCGACAATTCTTGGCGCGAGCTGGTGGCGCTGCTCGGCACCATCGAGCCGACCGAGCTGATCGACCCGACCATCGGCGCCGAGCGGCTGCTCTACAGGCTGTTCCACGAACATGGCGTGCGCGTCTTCGGCGGCGTGCCGGTTGCCGACCAATGTTCCTGCTCAAGGGACAAGATACGCGGCATCCTCGAGGGGTTTTCCGCGCAGGAAATCAAGGACAGCACCGAAGATGGCGGCATCCACGTCGCCTGCGAGTTCTGCTCGAAGCAGTACGACTTCGACCCGGCGGAATTCGCAGCTCAGTGAAGTCTTTTCCTTCTCCCCGTTCACGGGGAGAAGGTGCCCGAAGGGCGGATGAGGGGCAGCGCGAACTTTGGTGAATGGCCGCGCATAGCCTAGGTCATGTGCGTGGAAGATAACCTCATGAGTCTGGCGCTGCCCCTCATTGCCCTGCCGGGCATTTCTCCCCGTATAGTGACGGGGAGAAAACCCCTAATTCACCGTCCGTCGGGTCCCCGGCAGATCCAGCGAAAACGCGGGAATAGCGACGTCGAACGTCTCGCCCTTTTTGTTGCGCATGGTGTAGTGGCCGACCATGAAGCCGGACGGCGTCGAGAGCGGGCAGCCTGACGTGTATTGATAGCTGTCGCCGGGATTGAGCTCAGGCTGGTCGCCGACCACGCCGGCGCCGCGCACTTCCTCGACCCGGCCGCTGCCGTCGGTGATGTGCCAGTAACGCGACATAAGCTGCACGAAATCGTCCGACTGGTTGTCGATCGTGACCTGGTAGCCCCAGACATAACGGTTCTCCGCCGGGTCCGAGCGGTCCTCCAGGTAGAACGGTCTGACCTGCACTTCGATGTTGCGCGTGACGGCGCGATACATGGGCTGCTCCGGTTGCGCAGCAGGGAACATTTGTCGCGCCATGCGGTTTGATACGCGCAGAGCGGCATGTCCTGCCAGCCTCAAAGCGCAGGTGCCGACAAACAATGTCATTTAAGTGACATATGACAATGTTGGTGTGCGCAAACCTTGCCGGCGACTCAAGGCCCATCTGTCGACTGACAAAGCAGCCGTGAGCGGCCTTTCCGGAGTGACCAGATCTCGATGGAACCAGCTCTCACAGCCGCCTTCGCTTCCTCCGCTTTGCTTCTTTCCAATCTCGCCAGCATCCTGCTTGCATCGTCGAAGCTGAAAGCGCGCCGTCTCATCCCTCCGCCGTCCAACGAGCAGCCGCCGGTCTCGATCGTCGTGCCGTCGCGCGGCGTGGAGCCGTTCACACAAGAGACGCTGCAGCGAGCTTTCTCGCTCGACTGGCCGCGCTACGAACTGATCTTCTGCGTCGCTCACGCCGACGATCCCGTCGTCAAACTGATAAACAGGGCGATCGTCCTGTTTCCCAAGGTACCGGCTAGGCTGCTGATCGGCGACGACCGCGTCAGCAGCAACCCGAAGCTCAACAACTGCGTCAAGGGCTGGGAAGCGGCGCACTTTCATTGGGTTATTCTCGCGGATTCCAACGTGCTGATGCCTAGGGATTACGTCCAGCACATGATGGCGGCCTGGCGGACCAATACCGGGCTTATCTGCTCGACGCCGATCGGCTCTCGGCCGGATGGCTTCTGGGCCGAGGTCGAATGCGCGTTCCTCAACACGCTGCAGGCGCGCTGGCAATATGCCGGCGAGGCGCTTGGCCTCGGCTTTGCCCAGGGCAAGAGCATGCTGTGGAACAAGCCGATGCTCGATACCAATGGCGGTATCCGCGCGCTGGCCGCCGAGATCGCCGAGGATGCTGCTGCGACCAAGCTGGTCAACGGACTGGGCCTGCGCGTCAATCTCGTTGCCTCGCCTTTCGAGCAACCACTGGGGCAGCGCCGACTTGCCGACATCTGGTCGCGTCAGGCGCGCTGGGCGCGGTTGCGCCGCGTCACCTTCCCGCTGTTTTTCGCACCCGAGATCCTGACCGGCGTCGCCGTGCCGTTGGCGTTGGCGCTGGTGGCGGCAGCAAGTGCCGGCGTCAGCCTGCCGGCCACGGTGTTGGCCGTGCTGGCGGCGGCCTACATTCCCGAATGCGCGCTGGCCGCGGCCAAGGGCTGGCACCTGTCGCTGCGCATGGTCCCGGCGATGATGGTCCGCGACATGATGCTTCCCGCCATCTGGGCGCGCGGCTGGCTGAGCGGCGCCGTCGACTGGCGCGGCAACACCATGATCATCGGCACCAAGGCAGCCGAGCTGGAAGAGGCTTCGTCGGGAGCGTGACGCCTCGCGGCCTACCCGGCTGCCTTCAGCGCCTGCGCAACGTCCTCCAGCAGATCGTCCGTGTCCTCAAGGCCGACCGACAGCCTGAGCGTTCCCGGCCCGATGCCGAGCTCGGCGCGAGCTTCGTCGCTGAGGTTCTTGTGCGTGGTGGTCGCCGGATGGGTGATCAGGCTCTTGGCGTCGCCGAGATTGTTGGAGATCAGCACGATGTCGAGCGCGTTCTGCAAGGCGAAGGCCGCCTGCTTGCCGCCCTTGACGTCGAGGCAGATCAGCGTCGATCCGCCTGTCATCTGCTTCTTGACGATGTCGGCCTGCGGGTGGTCGGCGCGGCCGGGATAGATGACGCGGGCGATTTCCGGCCGTCCTGCCAGGAAATCCGCGATCTTGGCCGCGCTTTCCGTCTGCTGGCGCACCCGAACCGGCAGCGTCTCCAGGCCCTTGAGCAGCGTCCAGGCGTTGAACGGCGACAGGCTCGGGCCGGTGTGGCGGAAATAGTCGTGCAAATTCTCGTCGATCCATTTCTTGTCCGACAGGATGATGCCGCCGAGACAGCGTCCCTGGCCGTCAATGTGCTTGGTCGCGGAGTAGACGACGATATGGGCGCCGAGCTGCAAGGGCTTCTGCTGCAAGGGCGTGGCAAAGACATTGTCGACGATCAGCCTGGCGCCGATCGAGGTGGCGAGCGCCGCCACCGCTGCGATGTCGACCACTTCCAGCGTCGGATTGGTCGGGCTTTCCAGGAAGAACAGTTTCGTGTTCGGCCGCACCGCCTTTTCCCAGTTGGCGATGTCGGTGCCGTCGACCAGCGTTGCCTCGATGCCGTATTTCGGCGCCAGCGTCTCCACCACCCAGCGGCAGGAGCCGAACAGCGCGCGCGCCGCAACGATATGGTCGCCGGCCTTGGCGCTGCACAGGAGCGCTGCCGTCACCGCCGCCATGCCGGACGCCGTGGCGCGCGCATCTTCGGCACCCTCCAGCGCGCACATGCGCTTTTCGAACATGTCGACGGTAGGGTTGGCATAGCGCGAATAGATGAAGCCCGGCTCCTCGCCCTTGAAACGGGCCTCGGCAGCCTGCGCCGTCTCGTAGACATAGCCTTGGGTGAGGTACATCGCTTCGGACGTCTCGCCGAACTGGGAACGCAGCGTTCCCCCGTGCACGAGTGCGGTCTGAGGTTTCCAGTTACGCTTCTTGGTGCTCATCGCTTTTGTTCCAGACACAAAAAAACCGGCCGCGAAAGTCGCAACCGGTCCATATGGCCTTGCGGCCCGACGGTCCTTTAGCGACTTGTTTAACGTGGCTGCAAGCCGACCGGCCAAATCACCACGGGATAACGACCCTTTAGACCTCACCTGCGCTTGCGTCAATTGCCGGCTTCATTAAGAGGTTTGTACCAGGCAGGTTCCGCAATAATATCCAGCGGTTTTGCGGCAAGAACCTGCCACAAAGAGACCGACCTTGGAGCGGAGCCAGCCTTTTGCGGCAGACAGGCATTCTTCCCGATCAGGACATTTCCGCGCTGTTTCAGTCCGGCGCGCTGAAGTCGCCGCGCGCGCTCGATGTCGACCAGGTGCAGCCGGCGAGCCTCGATCTCAGGCTCGGCGACAAGGCTTTTCGCGTGCGCGCCTCCTTCCTGCCGGGTCCCGATCATCTGGTGGCCGACAAGCTTCACCGGCTGAAATTGCATGAGTTCAGTCTCGCCGAGGGCGCGGTGCTGGAAACCGGCTGCGTCTACATCGTGCCGCTGCTCGAAAGCCTGGCGCTGCCCGCAAACGTGTCGGCCTCGGCCAACCCGAAGAGCTCGACCGGCCGGCTCGACATCTTCACCCGGGTGATGACCGATCGCGGCCATGAGTTCGACAAGATCGCCCCCGGCTATCACGGGCCGCTTTATCTCGAAGTCAGTCCGCGCACCTTCCCGATCGTCGTACGCGCCGGATCGAGGCTGTCGCAGATCCGCTTTCGCACCGGCAACGCGCTGTTGTCGGAGGCAGAACTGAACGAATTGCACCGCGCCGAGATGCTGGTGGCGACCGAGCCGCCCAACATTTCCGGCGGCGGCATTGCGCTGTCGATCGATCTTGACGGCGACCAGAACGGCCTGGTCGGCTATCGCGGCAAGCATCACACCGGCTTGGTCGATGTCGACAAGCGCGCCGTCCAGGATGCCGTCGATTTCTGGGAGCCGCTCTATAAGAGCGGCGCCGGCGAACTGGTGCTCGACCCGGACGAGTTCTACATCCTGGTCAGCCGCGAAGCCGTGCACGTGCCGCCGCTCTACGCCGCCGAGATGACGCCCTTCGATCCGCTGGTTGGCGAATTCCGTGTTCACTATGCCGGCTTCTTCGATCCGGGCTTCGGCCATTCGGCCTCAGGCGGCACCGGCAGCCGGGCGGTGCTCGAAGTGCGCAGCCACGAAGTGCCGTTCATCCTCGACCACGGCCAGATCGTCGGCCGGCTGGTCTACGAACACATGCTGAAGCGGCCGCAGGCGCTTTACGGCACCGATCTCGGCTCGAATTACCAGGCGCAAGGCCTCAAGCTCTCCAAGCATTTCCGCCCCGCCGGCTGAACCTTCGATCACCGTCAGGCAAAATACTTGCCTGCGCTGCCTCACCATGCTTGGCTGCCTTTCGGTGGCCGGCAAGAGAACGGCGCGCAAGGGGAACCGAAATGCAGATTTCAAGATGGATCATATCGGCAGCGAGCGCTGCCATGCTGGTGATATCGGCCGGCTCGCTGGCTGAGGCGCAGGAGAAATTGAAGATCGGCACCGAGGGCGCCTATCCGCCCTTCAACACCATCACCGCGGACGGCAAGATCGAGGGCTTCGACATCGACATTGCCAATGCGCTGTGTGCGCAGATGAAGGTCGAGTGCGAGATCGTCACCCAGGACTGGGACGGCATCATCCCGGCGCTGCAGGCGAAAAAGTTCGACGCCATCATCGCCTCGATGAGCATCACCGAGGAGCGCAAGAAACAGGTCGCCTTCACCAACAAATACTACACGACGCCGCTGGCGCTGGTGGCGCCGAAGGACAGCGACCTCACTTCCACCGAACCGGCAGCCCTTGCCGGCAAGACGGTGGGCGCGCAGGCCTCGACCACTCAGGCCGACTATGCGCAGGACGCCTATGGCAAGGCCGGCGCCGAGGCGAAACTCTACCCCACCCAGGAAGAGGCGATCACCGACTTGCAGAACGGCCGTCTCGACGCCGTCATCTCCGACAAATTCGTGCTGATGGACTGGCTGAAGAAGGCGAGCGACGGCTGCTGCAAGCTTGTCGGTGACGTCAAGGGCACCGAGACGCAAGCCGGCATCGCTGTCCGCCTGGAGGACACGGCACTTCGCGACAAGCTCAACGCGGCGATAGACGCCATCGTCGCCGACGGCACCTACAAGAAGATCCAGGCCAAGTATTTCGACTTCGATATTTATTGAGGTTGGAACTGCCAAATCTCCCCCCTTGAGGGGGAGATGGCCGGCAGGCCAGAGGGGGTCGCTGCGCATAGAATGCCAGCGCCTCTCAGCCGCGGAAGACTTTAGCGCTCCACGCGCAACGACCCCCTCTGTCGCCTTCTGTCCAGCCGATAGATGGGTAACACTTTGAACCGGATACATAGGTGACACTTCTCTCCCCCTATGCGTCCGCCGCAGCGCCAAGCGGATTGGTTGGCGCGGCG